>JAAYWS010000112.1 GCA_012516575.1 Actinomycetaceae bacterium | reverse complement strand
TGTGTCCAAATTGTTAAAAACTTGTTATAACCCGGCAGCTCGTTTGGCTCGGCGCCGCTCTGCGAGTTCATCAACGATTTCATCTTCCGCGCGTACAGTTGGTAGATCCGATAGTGATCCTTCGACTTCTCGCCAGACCTTGCCGAGCGCGATGCCGAAAACACCCTGACCACCGTTAATGAGGTCGATTACCTCGTCATTTGAGGTGCACAGGTAAACGGATGCTCCGTCAGACATAAGCGTAACTGAAGCCAGATCCTCTACCCCATATTCGCTAAGCTGATTGATCGCGACGCGAATTTGTTGCAAAGACACACCAGTATCGAGCAGACGTTTAACGATTTTCAAAACAAGAACATCGCGGAAGGAGTACAACCGCTGGGATCCAGATCCGGAAGCTGCTCGAATCGTAGGCTCGACGACGCCGGTGCGGTCCCAGTGATCTAGCTGACGGTAAGTGATCCCAATCGCACGACAAACGGCCGGCCCACGATAGCCAGTTTCGGTATCGAGGTCCGGAAGCGGGTCGCCAAATAGCATCGGCTGTGTTCGCTGCGGGTGGACCGCGGGTGCGTCACTCACTTCTGCCTCCTTGTGGAAAATCCGTCCTCTTAAGAGTATGCCTTAAAACCGCGAAAGCCAATCATATCCTTAAGATGTTCTTGGCGTGTCGCTCCACCGTGTCTCAAGTTGTACTTTAAGTTTTATCATGCTCCGCGTATTTTGGAGCCGTTATCGTAATTCTACGTCGATATTCTCCGCTAGTAAGGCGCGATATAAATGCGAAAGCATTGTGGCAAATTCGCTAGTTTCCGCAATAACCCGCTCTTTTGCCACGGGCGTGTTCTTTGCCCGTTCTGCCGCTAACATGCCAACCACATGCACGGCATGTGAATGCGCTGAATTACGGATCGTCTTAATCAAACGCAAGCTCATGCCGGCTTTTTCGAGCATTTGTGCGTACTTCACAATATCAACTGCTTGTGCGGTCAGCCGTCCACGAGAATCCGGAATTAATATGCCAGCCTCCACATAACGCTGAATATCAGCCAGTGAAGCCCCGACCAACGCTGCCAGTTCGTCATTGTGTAAACGAGTACCTGGACGCGGTTTGACCGCTTCATCGTCGGGTAAAGCACGCATCCGACCCGGGTGGCTACCCTCAACTTCCCCGGAATCAAGCTGACGTAACATTTCCTTAATTTGGGGCAAACTTACGTATCGGTCACGTTGTTCAATCAGAATAAAACGTAGTCGCTCCACGTCTGCGAGCGAAAAAAGTCGCTGGTTTGATGCAGTCCGTTGCGGAGTAATCAGATCTTGGGTCTCAAAATACCGGATCTTCGAAGCCGCAAGGAAAGGAAATTCTGCATTTAGTAATGCAATAACTTCCCCGATTTTTAGTGTCGCCTCATGCGAAACATCCTGCGGCCACGAGCCCGGTTGATAGTGCGACCAAGCTTCATGCGCAAGTTGGGGCATTAGACGGACCTCGGTGATGCATAGAACGTGAGTTGATACTTGCCGATCCTGACCTCGTCACCGTTCTTTAGCTGGGCTTCTTCAACAAGTTCCATATTGACGTAAGTGCCGTTTAGTGATCGTTCATCACGCACATAAAAGGTCGAACCCGAACGCAAGAAAGTGGCGTGCTTGCGAGAAACAGTACCGTCATCAAGGAAAATATCAGATTTCGGGTGCCTGCCAACCGTCACGGCGTCGGCGTTCAGCAAGAAACGAGCACCGAGATTCGCGCCCTTCAGCGCGATAAGGAGTGCCGAGGACGCCGGCAGGGCATTAATTGTTGCCAAATCTTCTGCATCCAACCCACGACCAACAACGCCGGACTCTCCACGCGGAGAAATAGCATCAAAACGAGAAGTGGCGCTCGGGTCACGATTCTCAAAACTAGACATGCTTCCTCCTTAAAAACTATGTATTAACTCTAGCCTAATTTGTCCGTCTCAGTCGATCTAATAATCACTCGATGCGTTGAGCATTCGCGATTTGGTTACGCAACATTCGGAGGTGATGATCGCGTTGATCAAGGATGATTTTACGGAGGGCTGGTGGCGCATCAGTGGCATGAGCGAGCCAGTTTGTGGCAGAACGTACTTCGGTGTTTTCTTCCGGAGCCGTACCGGGCTCAAGATCCGTAAACGGGTAGAGTCCATAGACCATACGCTCAGCAATTTCTTGCGAGAAATCCATCCACCATTGGCCTATCCGGTCGAAATAATTATCGAGAACACGCAGGGCTTCACCGATATGAGCAGGGTGCGCAAAGCCTTTAATAAGCGCACTGACCTGGTCGTTAGTCAGGCGCTCAGTTTCAAGGCGTGCCAGTGTTTGCCGACGGGTATCAGCCATAGATGAGGTTGCTGTTAAATGCGCGATAACATCAAACGCAGACCGAGTGCGAGCGAGTTCACTATCAAGCATGGCAGTATCAGCAGCGCAGTGGGCAGCTAGGGTGACAAGCAAAGACCAGCGCAACTTCTTGTCTGTGGTGGTCCGAAGAATGGCGGTGAGATCGTCGACGCGGTTGGGAAGCAGACGTCCGAGCGAAACCAGTGTTCGAGTCCAGATCGTATAGTGGTCCGAGCTGGGCGTAGCCCCGCTGTGGGCACGCAGTGCTTGAGTGAAAAATGCGTCCGCGAGTGGGGTGCGCGTAGATGCTGGCATGAAAGCGATAATTGCGTCAATGGCAGTATTTGTCCGTTGAGTGAGCAGATTAGAATCGTCAAGATAAGGCTGGCGGGCAACAAAGCTCACGTACTCGGCGACGGCAAGTTCACCATCACGCACCAGCTGCCAAAGAGCTCCAGAAACGACCGATCGTGATAGTGGATCGGCAACGTCGTAACGTAAAGCGTTGTCTAGTGAACGGGCATCAAAACCGATCTTGATATAGGACAGGGCTTCATCATTAGGCAAAACGAGATCGACCTCTGCCCCGCCGATGTTGTCCCAAACAATGTCGACAGTATCCGTCACGTCCACGAGCGTGGATGCAACCGGAGTCAAAACGTCGTCGTTATTAAGGATAAAACCGGTCACGCGCAGGCGGTGCGGCCGCAAAATCGGTTCTCCCGTCATCTGGTCATATCCGGTTTGAGTCAAGCGCACACCGTGGACTGTCCGTTCAACTTCGATGGTGGAGACACCTGAGGTATGTAACCACTGCTGCGACCAAGTATTTAAGTCGCGCCCGGACGATTCTTCAAGCGCGGCCAGAAGATCGGTCATAGCGGCGTTACCGTACGGGTTAGTGCGCATAAACGTACGTACTCCGGTAAAGAATGACTCTTCACCTACGAATGCCACCAATTGACGTAGCACGGCCGCGCCTTTTGCATATGTAATACCGTCAAAAACTTGATCAGCGGCTTCTAAATCCGGTACCTCGGCAACGATCGGATGAGAAGTGGGTAGCTGGTCAGTACGTAGCGCCCATGCTAAACGCGAACCGGCAAAATTCACCCATGCTTCGGTGTATTGTGTGGCTTTAGCACTCGCCCACGCGCCCATAAACTCTGCGAAAGATTCTTTGAGCCACAGGTCATCCCACCACACAGGCGTGACGTAGTCACCGAACCACATATGGCTCATCTCGTGCAGGATTGTATTGGCTCGGCTGGCGCGCTCGGCTCGAGTAGAAAGCCCGCGGTGGATGTACGCTCTTTCAGAGAAGGTCACGCAACCCGGGTTTTCCATTGCGCCGAGATTGTATTCAGGGACGAACACAGAATCGTATTTGCCCCACATGTAGGGCACACCGAAAGCCTTGGGGAATACGGATAGACCCTGTTTCGTGACTGTAGAAATATCGTTAACATCTAGGCTCTTGGCCATGGAGGCACGGCAATAGAAACCGAGATCAATGGTTTGATCGTCAAGTTCAATCTGGTCATGGAAGCCGGTGTACGGGCCGGCAATAAAAGCAGTCAAATATGTTGACAGCGGCGGAGTGGACGCGAAATCAACGCGCGCAATTGGCTCACCCAGCGAGCTCTCCCCGAGCTGGAAGCGTTCGGTTTCAATTGAGTTAGACAGGATCGTCCACCGGTCTGGAGCAATAATCGTGATGGCAAAACGTGCTTTTAAATCAGGCTGTTCGAAGTTGGGGAAGACTCGGCGGGCATCTGCCGGCTCAAACTGGGTGTACAGGTAGGTTTCGTTGTCGACCGGGTCGCGGAAACGGTGCAGGCCCTCCCCCGTTGTCGAATATACGCCGACGCCGTTGACCTGGAGCTCGTATTGTCCGGGCTGTAACGTGGGCAGGTAAAGCCGGGCACCATCAAACTTGGCAGGTACTGGTATCCCATCAATCAGTAAGGAAGCCTGCCGGCCAATGAAATCAATATGTGTTGTGATTTCTTCGCGTACCGTGAGATTGATCTGTGAGGTAACCGCGAACTCGTCGGTGTCTGATGAGGCTTCCCGAATATCGAGCACAATGACGTGATTAGATAGCTCGAGAGCATTCGAGCGAGCTTGGGCTTCTAAACGGCGTAAATTTTTAGTCACTGGTCTATTATCGGACGCTTGGCTACAGGATGCGAATTTGGGTAATATTCGTGATCTCGTGGGCGGTACGCGGTGGTAATTTTGTTGCTTCGCGCTTTTCCGATACCCTTGAGTGGTTGTAAAAATACGGGCTGTGGCGCAGTTTGGTAGCGCACTTGACTGGGGGTCAAGGGGTCGTCGGTTCAAATCCGGTCAGCCCGACGTACAAACTACCTAGCGTATCCCAAGATGGGTGCGCTAGGTTTTTTGTTATGCGAAGACTGTGCTGACCCGGCGGAGCACAGGCGTTAAATAACGTCTATATTCCACGGGTCGATGCAGGAAAAACTATCAATTGCTGAGAAATCTTTAGTATTCCGTGTTGCTAAGGTAGCGTTTTTCGAAAGACATATGCCAGCAATTTGGGCATCTTCAAGGGACATTGGCAGGCCTAACCCACGCATTGTAGCAAGGATATCTGCAGTTCTTTCGGCAGCAGAGTGGTCATAGGAAATCACGTTTTTATCATACGAGAGGCGGATTCGAGACCATGCTGTTTCGAGCCTTTGTTTACGAGCACCATCGGGAAGTAATCTGATGCCATATTCGATTTCTTGAACAGAAATGGCTGTCATAAACAATTCATTGTGCGAAGCCTTTGCGGCCCACGCAAGAACGCGCGGGTCAAGGTTGGGTTTCATAAATTCGTTAATGACGTTTGTGTCAACGATAATCATGGCAATTCAATATCTCGAGGTGTGCTGGTACGAATGGGAGGATTAAAATCGAGGTCCTCCCCTTGCATGGCATTATGCAACGCAATCAAGAAATTGTGCTCGGGAGTATCCACAGCATCGTCAAGAATGCTACGCACTTCCGCTTCAACCGAGCGGCCATTTGCGGCAGCACGCATCCGCAACCCGTCGTGCGTAGCCTGGTTAACGTTACGAATCGTAAGAGTAGCCATACAAAACACCTCCTGCTAGCAATGCCAGCATTCGAGGGTGTTAAACTCACGCACTGTGGAAAACTATTTTTTAGGCGTACTCATTGCCTTTGTTGAAAATTAACGCGGCGCACTATGCACTGTAAAGCTCCGCGCATTTGAACAAAAACGGCATTTCGACTATTTTAAAGCGCGTTGCGTTACATATCTCACAGCAATGCTCTACGATATGGTCTGTTAGCGACATTTGACGTAATTGAGGAAATCATGGAAGCTGTTATCGGATTGCTGTTCATAGGTGTCGCACTTGGCATTGCATGGACAATCTACGGTTTTGCTGGCAAACTCACTGACAAAGGTGCAGGCTTTATTGAACGAAAACTCCGCTCCAACACTTATGAACAAGGCCAAGTACTTATTCATTCGCAAACCAAATTCGAAGCTCCGGTCAACAATGTAGAAATGTTGAAACAGATCAGGGAAGGCCTCGCGCTTAGTGATGAAGAACCTTACGTGAGCTCTGAGTTTTACTATCTCGATGTAGAAGACGAAAATGCTTTTGGAGTCTGCTACGGAAGCAAACTCAGGACGTGGTTTACGCTCGTCATTGCCTGCAAACCAGCTGGTGAATCCAGTACCGCATGCGAAGGCGAACACGGGTTCGCACAATGGACGCAAGGTGACGATAGTAAGGTCGTTGAACAGACCAAATACATGTTGGAACTCCTAAACCGAGTTAACGAAATCATCGCGGCCAAAGGCGGAACATTCCAAGTAGTCAACGATAAATAAGAGGATTTTGTGGATAAAGAAGCTCTCGGAAAACTGATTTATGCGGCAGGTACGGTCGCGGTTTTCCTCGTCGGGTGGTTTTTTGTTGACAATGAACTGCTTGTTATCGCTCTACTAATTCCGGTAGCCGGAGTTGCATGGGTTGGCCTGCAAATTAAAGATAAAGAAAAAATATCAAAGCAGAGAGCTAAGTGGAAAAGCTTAGATACGAAGGAACAACGTAAAGGAAATCCTGAAGACGGTATTCAATAGCGTTGTTTTAGTAAGGCTGCTTCGGTGCTTAAGTCACCGGAGGTAGGTTCGATGGTAGCTCAGCTTCGCGACGTTAATAACGGCGTTTTTACCGCGCGAAGAGTTAGCATTCTGCATTCTCAGACCCAACCAGCTTCAGCCCGACCGTAAATCCGATAATTCCCACGAGGAAAAAGATCTTCAGTGGCGTTGCAGTCTCATTTCCGCTGAGCATCGCATAAGCAACCGTCAGAGCCGCTCCCACAGCAGTCCATACCGCGTATGCGGTTCCAACTGGGATCGTCTTCATCGCATAACTTAGCCCGCCTACCGAAACGATCATCGCAAGAACGAAAACAACCGTCGGGCCAACCTCACGAAAACCATCGGACATTCCCAACGCCGTCGCCCACACTGCTTCAAAAACGGCAGAGCCGAGCAAAATAGCCCACGCCATTTAGCTCACCGCTTTCAGACCAACAACGCAAGTCACCAGGCCAAGAATCAGAAAAAGCCGAACGACTGTTGCTTTTTCCTGTCCCGTTGCCATCGAGTAAATAACCGTGATCGTTGCACCGGTTGCCGTCCATACCGCATACGAGGTTCCGGTTGGCAGCTCGCGCATAGCAATCGCCAGCCCAGCAATCGAAAGAAGCGATCCGATAATAAAAACAATGGTGGGCTTAAGCTTCTTGAACCCTTGTGAGGCATCCAGCGCGATTGCCCAAACGGCTTCGAATACGCCAGAAATAAGCAGAATAGCCCATGCCATTATTTCTTTTTCCGTCTCTCGCGTGGACGAACGGAAATCTCTACTGGGGAACCAATAAACCCGAATTCTCGCCGTAACTGGTTTTCGATAAACCGTCGATAGCTGTGGTCCACAAATCCCGTAGTGAACAGGACGAAGCGTGGCGGACGGTTAGCAACCTGAGTGCCGAACAAGATCCGCGGTTGCTTGCCTCCGCGCACCGGATGTGGATTAGCAGACTGTAATTCGCCAAGGAAAGCATTGAGCTGCCCGGTGGCGATCCGTGTATCCCACCCCGCTAAAGCGGTGCGCATAGCGCGTGCTAAACGGTTCGTATGCCAACCAGTGGTAGCAGAAAGGTTTACCCGTTCAACCCACTGCATTTGCACCAGTTCACGTTCGAATTCCCGATCAATATCCCGGCGTCGTTCATCATCAACAAGATCCCACTTGTTCATCACCACAACAACCGCCCGCCCAGCGTCAATCACTTGCTGGACCACGCGTACGTCTTGCTCGGACATCGGTTCGGAAGCATCCATGAGCACAAGCCCAAGTTCAGCCTTTTCAATAGCGCTCTGGGTGCGCAAGGTCGCGTAATAATCCGCACCGCGCGTTAAATGAACCCGCCGGCGCACACCCGCGGTATCAACGAAAATCCACGGTTCACCATCCAGCTCAATCAGTTCATCAACCGGATCACGCGTTGTTCCTGCCAGATCATCGACGACGACGCGTTCGGCGCCGGCCAGCTGGTTCAGTAA
Source organism: Actinomycetaceae bacterium (assembly GCA_012516575.1). GTDB lineage: Bacteria > Actinomycetota > Actinomycetes > Actinomycetales > Actinomycetaceae > Arcanobacterium. The sequence continues at coordinate 34,235 of JAAYWS010000112.1, read as the reverse complement.
TGATGATTTTCCGACGTTTGGGCGTCCGACAAGAGCGATTCGACGCGGGCCAGTATCGGGCCGGGCTGGGGCTACGGCAGATACTTCCGGCAGTAAGCGCACTGCCGCATCAAGTAAATCTCCAAAACCGCGTCCGTGTAGTGCGGAGACTGGATAAGGCTCGCCCAAGCCGAGATTCCACAGTGCGGCCGCGTCGGCTTCGCCGTGTTCAGAATCAACCTTATTAGCTGCCAACACAACCGGTTTGCCGCTTCGCCGCAAGATACGCACCAACTGTGAATCGGTAGTCATTGCACCCACGGTGGCATCAACGACCAGCATCACCGCATCCGCTTCCGAAATCGCGATTTCCGCAGACTGCGCCACCGCCTTGTCGATACCTTCTACCCCGGCTTCCCAGCCTCCAGTATCCACAACTGTGAACTCGACCCCGGCCCATTCGGCGTCGTACCGTACCCGATCGCGGGTTACCCCCGGAACGTCTTGGACCACAGCCACCCGCTTGCCAACAATTCGGTTAACCAAAGTGGATTTACCGACATTTGGCCGACCGATAATGGCTAGCACTGGCTTTCCCCATGTAACGGTAACCGGGGCCAGCTCGATGTCGCCTTCGACTAGCGCAAGATCTTCCTCGTCGAGTTCATAATCGTCGAGAAGGGCGCGCATCGCCTCGGCGTCGTCAAGGTATTCTTCACTCATCGTTTATCCTCTGGAATCAGAGACTTAACAGCTTCCACAACCTGATCGATATTGAGCGCGGAAGAATCAATTGTGGTCACGCCATCTTGAGCGGTCATAAACTCCGACACGGTTGAATCGTCGCGATCACGTCGCAGAACTTCATCACGGGTTTGCTCCATCGCTTCATCGCTAGCGCTCCCGCGCACTTCCAAGGCGCGCCGTGCCAGGCGGGCTTCCTCGGAGGCGGTTAGCAACACTCGTACATCTGCATCCGGAGCTACTACCGTCGTAATATCGCGGCCTTCCGCGACGATTCCACGTCCGTGCGAGTAAGAATCAGGCTGGGTTTGCTCGGCAATAATCGATTGTTGGCGCCGCGCCATTTCGTGGCGGACTGGAATATTTACCGCAACTTTTGAAACCACCTTAGACAGTTCCGAGGCACGGATGGCCTGCGTAATATCTTCACCACCGCAGATAAATCGTTGATTATTCGGATCAAGCTCGATTTGCAACGGCATGGTGACAGTGGCAGCAAGTACTGCGTCGGCGTCGTCAAGATCGATGTTTTCGTGCAACGCCCACCAGGTAGCTGCTCGGTACATTGCGCCGGTGTCCAAATACGCCAGTCCGAGGTCTGCAGCGACCCGCTTCGACACGGTTGATTTTCCTGAACCTGATGGTCCATCGATAGCGATTGTGATTGGCACGGTGGGCTTCCTTCCTGCAGCTTGCACTACCTGCCAGCCGCGATTTTCTAATCCTTCTTCCAACTCAGCGGTTTGCGAAGGATTAATAGACACAATAGCGCGACCGACCGGCTGAGCAGCCGAATGTTCGATCACTAAATCTTCAATATTGACGCCAATATCGCCGATTTCGGTGAATAGCCGACCGAGCTCTCCGGGCTCGTCAGGTACCAGCACAGTCACTTCAGCATATTGGGCAGGTGCTCCGCCGTGCTTACCTGGGATACGGCGTACACCTTTATTTCCGTCGGCAATAACCGAAGAAATGACGTCTAAATGGCCCGTAGGCGAGTCCAAACCAGCTACCAGCCGACCCAGCCGGGCGTTGATTTTGCGTAGCACACTAGCGATTTCAGCGCGATTACCGTTAATAATTGATGTCCACAACAGCGCATCAGATTCGGCGATTCTAGTGACGTCGCGCAAACCTTGCCCAGCTAAATCGAGGGCGGAAGAATGTTCGCTCACCAACGTGGCAGCAACCAGCGAGCTCATGAGCTGTGGAACATGGGAGACTACCGCGACGGCGTGATCATGTTCGGAAGCGTTCATCATTGCCGGAGCTGCTCCGAGGTCAACTGCGAGCGTGCGCACGGTCGCAACTGCTCCCGGATCCGTGTCTGGGCCTCGTACAATCACCCATGGCCGGCCGATAAACAAATCCGCGTCGGCAGCGATTGCGCCTGCTCGTTCGCGCCCGGCCATCGGATGGGAACCAACGTAGCGGTGGCGTTGCGGATGGTGAGCAAGCTCAGCTTCGATGGTGGCTTTAACAGATGCCACGTCGGTAACGACGGCGCCCGGATAGGTATCGAGCGCGGCGGATACTACGGCCGAAGTGACGTCTGGAGGTACTGCCACGACGACGATGGTCGGATCGGTTACCGGGTCAAGCGTACCTGCACCCAGATCACGTGCGAGACCTGCCGCTACGGGAGAGGCATCTTGTAAATGCACCACTACCCCGTTGCGTCGCAAATGGAGCGCAATCGAGGTACCGAGTAAACCGGTGCCAATAATGAGCACCGGTGAGGTGGTGAGCACCGAATCCATTACATATCCACCAAAGACATGAGGGCACCCAGCTCTGAGCCGCCAATTACGCGGGTCTGCCCGGGCTTGAGCCGACCGACTGTAATATTGCCAAATTGGGTGCGTACCAGCTCCATCACCGGATGGCCGACTTCTTCCATCATGCGGCGCACAATCCGGTTCCGCCCCGAATGAAGCGTGATTTCAATAATCGAATTGCGGCGTTGCGATTCGCGCACTACGAAACGGTCCGCTTTAATCGGTCCGTCTTCGAGGGTAATCCCCTTTTCCATAACCTTTTCAAGACCACGAGTAACCTGCCCTTCCACCCGGGCAATGTACGTTTTCGGCACCTCATACGACGGATGAGTCAGCCGGTGCACGAGCTCGCCGTCATTCGACATCAGGAGCAGGCCTTCAGTGTCAATATCAAGCCGGCCCACGTGTACGAGGCGTTCAGGATATTCCTCAATGTATTTTTGGAGTGTTGGACGACCCTGGTCATCAGAAAGCGTAGAGACGACGCCGGGCTCCTTATACAACGCAATAGTGATGAGATTTTGATCGAGCTGGACGCGGTTACCATCCACGTGGATGATTGCGCGCTGCGGGTCTACTCGTAAACCGAGTTGGCGAACGATCTTACCGTCTACGCTCACCCGGCCATCTTCAATCATTTTTTCGGCTGCCCGTCGGGAAGCAACACCAGCGTGGGCCAGCACCTTTTGGAGGCGTTCGCCTGTTGGGTCGTGTACGTCGTGCGATCGTCGGCTCATACTATTTCTCTTTCCACTTCATCAAGTTCATCATCATCGGGAAGATAAGGCGCTAAGGGTGCTAGCTCCTCAATAGAGTTCATTCCCATTTTTTCTAAGAATAAGTCGGTTGTTCCATACAGGATTGCGCCGGTAGCGGCGGTGGTTCCCACGGCTTGAATCATGCCGCGAGTAGTCAAAGTCCGAAGTACTGATTCTACCTCAACGCCCCGAATAGCGGCGATTTGGGCGCGGGTGACCGGCTGGCGATAGGCAATAACCGCAAGGGTTTCAAGGGCTTGGACTGAGAGTTTGCCAGATTGTCCGGCAGTAACAAAACCGGTGACGATATCTGCGTAACGTGGATGGGAGTAAAAACGCCAACCACCAGCGACTTCACGAAGCTGAAAACCTCGGGGCGGCTCAGATTCGGCGTATTCACGGGCCAGATCGCGCAATAATGCGTCTGTTTCCGCTTCCGAAGCACTAATAGCGAAGGCTAGTCCGGGAACTGACACTGGTTCATTGGCGACCATGAGAATCGCTTCAAGAGCACCTTTTCGGAAAGCAATATCACTCATTATCTTCCTCACTATTCGCCGTGTGGCGGGGGTTATTAAGCGTTCCGCCATCACCCGGTTCATCCCATTCATCAACAAAAGCAACTGCCGGTTCTGCCCTTACCCGGGTGACAAATAAAGGAGCTAACGGGCCTTCCTGATCAATATCAACTTCGCCACTACGCAACAGTTCCAATACAGCTAAAAACCGGGATATGACCGTAGGAATATTGCGCGCATCAGAACATAACTGTGAAAAAGAAACCCGATCGCCAACGATTAACCGCTCACGAAGCGTAGCAACTTGAGAGTGAACCGGTACTAAAGGGTCATGCAAATGATCAAAAGGAACCGTAGGCTGCGAGCGGTTAAAAGTTCTTGCCGCCAGAAAAGCCAAATCATCTAACGTTAATCGTAGATCAACTTCTGGCAACGCTTCTTTAAAGTGTTTTTCTAACGGGACATCGCGTGCATAGGCTAACGACTGTTCGGATAGGCGTTGTGCAAAAACTACTGCCACCTGTTTGAACGCCCGGTATTGCAATAGTTTTGCAAACAACAGGTCCCGCGCTTCGAGGAGTTCAAGATCTTCTTCTTCACTTTCGTCACGCGGAAGTAGCCGGGCAGCCTTTAAATCGAGAAGCGTCGCTGCCACAACAAGGAACTCGCTGAGATTCGACAGATCAACTTCGTCTTGTTCCCGAACAAAAGCGAGAAAATCGTCGGTGACTTCCGCTAAAGCCACTTCGGTGACGTCAAGCTTGCGCTTAGCAATCAGTGACAGGAGGACCTCAAAAGGACCGGAGAAAACATCAAGGTCAACTGCAAAACCCTGTCCGGAAGTAAAGAGGTCTTCCTGAACAGACATGATTAGGCGGAGCCTCCACGCGCGATCAATTCACGTGCGAGTCTCTTATACGCTTTAGCTCCTGGGTGCGTGGGTGCGAAAGTGGTAATCGGCTCGGCAGCAATTGTGGCATCCGGGAACTTCACCGACCGGTTAATTTGAGTATCAAAAACGCGTTCACCGAATTGCTCACGAATCATCGCAATAACCTCACGAGCATGGATTGTCCGCGAATCGACCATAGTCAGTAGCACGCCGTCAATATTCAGCCGTGGATTTAGGCGGTCTTGGACCCGTTCAATTTGATCGACGAGTAGCGCAACACCGCGCATAGCAAAAAACTCGGCTTCTAACGGAATAATGACGCCGTGTGCAGCGGTGAGCGCATTAACCGTGAGCAAACCTAGGGAAGGTTGACAATCGACGATAATCACATCGTAATCGTCGAGTACCGGGCGTAGCACACGCATCAGCGATTGTTCACGAGCAACTTCGTTAATCAGCTGGATTTCAGCAGCCGAAAGTTCGATATTGGCTGGAACAAGATCGAGATTCGCCACGGAGGTAGGGTAAATAATGCGGGTGATATCCGGTTTAGCGGCGAGCATTTCGTCGTAGATAGTGCGCTCGAGTGACATCGCATTAATTCCCAAACCGGCTGAAGCTGCACCTTGTGGATCAAAATCGACAAGCAAAACTTTGCGTCCATAACCCGCTAACGCCGCCGCTAAATTAATCGACGTCGTCGTTTTACCCACCCCGCCTTTTTGATTGCACATGGCAATAATCCGTGCCGGTCCATGCGCGGAAAGCTCGGCAGGTAAAGGGAATTGCCCCTCGGGATCAAGATGGTCTAATAAAGATGTCTGTTCTGCACTCACAATGCTAAATCTACCGGATAAATCGCGCATCCTCACTCATGCCAAGCACGTGGATGGGCAACTGCATACACTTCTTTCATTGTTTCGCGCGAAACCATCGTATAAATCTGTGTTGTGGTTACTGAAGAGTGCCCGAGCATCTCTTGAACCACGCGTACATCTGCCCCGCCCTGCAAAAGATGGGTAGCAAAAGAATGACGGAATGTATGTGGTGAAATATCCGTAAGACCGGCGCGCGCGGCTACGTCTTGAATAACACCCCACGCGCTTTGCCTCGACAGTGGATTACCCCGCTTGTTCAAGAATAAGAATGGCGTGCCTTTGCCTTTAGCCGCAAGTTGTGGCCGGCCGCGGACCATATAGGCATCGAGTGCTTCAATAGCATACGAACCCAGCGGCAAGACTCGTTCTTTGTTACCTTTACCGAATAAACGAATACTGGCTTGCTCCCGGTCAATATCGTCCGCAGTTAACCCCACAGCTTCCGAAACTCGGGCGCCGGTACCATAAAGTACTTCGAGTAGCGCACTATCGCGCAGCGGAATCGGACCATCACCAAAACGGGCCGATTCTAAAAGATGCTGCATCTGCTCGATCGTAATAGCTTTCGGAAGGCGTGAGCCGAGCTTAGGAGGCCGCACATCGCGTGCTACGTTAACCGGCGTCATTGCCTCGTCATACAAAAAATCGTGTAAGCGCCGAACTGCTGTGACCATACGCGAAATAGACGATGTAGCCATCACGCGCCCTGCGCTACCATCGGTTAAATAATCAACAAAGGAAGCGATATCCTCTTCACTGACATCGTTAAATGACGTAATTCCGCGCATTTTCAAATGGCGGCAATAATGTTGTAAATCCCGCCGGTAAGCGCTGACCGTATTGGCTGAAAGTGAACGCTCAATCGATAGGTGCGCAAAATACTGGGTCAGAGCATGCCGCATCGACGATGGTAGTTCGTTTAGCACACCCATTTTTTTCCTTTTTCGCAAGTCTGTTACACATTAAACGCGTGAACCAGATACCCTAAATTTAGTACGTTAATTAATTAATTCATAGGCTAAAGGAGCAGCTATGACAACGCTGGAATGGACGGATCTTGATCAGCGCGCCGTCGAAATAGGACGCGCGTTGGCAGCTGACGCTGTACAAAAAGTTGGTAATGGACATCCGGGTACGGCAATATCGCTGTCACCCTTGGCCTACCTGCTTTTCCAAAAGGTGATGCGTCATGATCCTACTGATTCAAAATGGCTCGGTCGGGATCGTTTCGTACTTTCTATCGGACACTCTTCGTTGACTTTATACAACCAGCTCTATTTTGCCGGCTACGGACTTGAACTGGACGATTTGAAGGCGCTCCGTACCGACGGATCCCCTACCCCGGGGCACCCCGAATACGGGTGGACAAACGGTGTTGAAATGACTACCGGTCCGCTCGGCCAGGGCCTTGCAACTGCCGTGGGTATGTCCATGGCTGCCCGACGCGAACGTGGACTTTTAGACCCGGATGCTCCTGCCGGGCAGTCTCCGTTCGATCATTTCATTTACGTTGTTGCGGGTGAAGGAGACATGCAAGAAGGTATTACTTCAGAGGCATGTTCTTTAGCTGGTACGCAGAACTTGGGCAATCTCATCGTGATTTTTGATGATAATAAGATTTCCATCGAAGATGATACGTCGATTGCTTTTTCCGAAGACGTCTTGGCACGTTACGAGGCATACGGCTGGCATACGCAGCATGTTGCGTGGCGCAAGGACGACGGCGGTGCGTATGAAGAAGATCTGCAATCGCTTGCTGATGCTTTGGCAGCGGCGCGGGCAGTAACCGATCGTCCGTCAATTATTAAACTGTCAACAATCATTGCATGGCCGACGCCGAATATGATGGGCACGGGAGCATCTCACGGAGCTGCTTTGGGAGCGGATAATATTCGCGGTCTGAAGGAAGCTATCGGTTTGGATCCGGATAAGAGCTTTGACGTGGCTGACGAAGTGATCGCGCACACCCGGGCGCAGGCGGCTGCTAATGCACGTGCGGCACGTGAATCGTGGGATAAGGAGTTCCAGGATTGGCAGGACGCAAATCCGGAGCGTGCGGCGCTGCTACAGCGTTTGCAGGCACGAGAACTGCCTGAAGGATGGGAAGAAGCACTTCCGGTATTCGAAGCTGGCTCGTCGATGGCGACGCGTGCCGCATCCGGCAAAGTTCTGACCGCGTTGAAGGACGTACTTCCAGAGCTGTGGGGAGGATCGGCAGATTTGGCCGGGTCGAATAATACGACGATGGCCGGTGAACCATCCTTCTTGCCACCAGAGCGCTCCTCGGAGATGTTCTCCGGTAACCTTTACGGGCGGACCTTGCATTTCGGTATTCGCGAACACGCTATGGGCGCGATTCTCAATGGTATTGCGCTGTCTGGGCTTACTCGTCCTTATGGCGGTACGTTCTTTGTTTTCTCCGATTACATGCGTGGTGCGGTACGTCTAGCTGCGCTTATGGAAGTCCCCTCGATTTTCGTGTGGACGCATGACTCCGTGGGTGTTGGCGAAGACGGCCCCACCCACCAGCCGATCGAGCATCTGTGGGCATACCGTTTGATTCCGAATCTCGACATTATCCGCCCGGCAGATGCAAACGAAACTGCCTATGCGTGGCGGGGTCTGCTTGAACGCGACAAGAACCCCTCAGCTCTGGTCCTTTCCCGTCAGAACCTTCCGATTGTAGCGCGTGGTACGGGCGGCGCTACGGCAACCGAGTTGGCTAGTGCTGAAGGTACCTTGCGCGGTGCTTACGTGTTGGCCGACGCCGAACAGGTTGACGTTCTGCTTTTGGCGACCGGTTCGGAAGTTCAAGTAGCGCTGAAGGCACGCGAGATTTTGGCGGAAGAAGGTATCGGTGCACGCGTAGTGTCTATGCCATCTCTTGAATGGTTCGCTGCAGAAAGTGCCGAATACCGCGAGTCAGTGATTCCAAGCTCGGTTAAGGCAAGGGTGTCGGTAGAAGCCGGCGCAACGCTCGGTTGGGCAAAGTACGTCGGTGATGCTGGACGTTCGGTAGGAATCGACCATTACGGTGCATCTGCTGATGGTGTATATCTGCTCGATAAGTTCGGTATTAACGCCGAGAATGTTGTTGCTGCAGCTAAGGAATCAATTGCGGCCGCGAAGGCCTAAATAGGCTCGCGTTTAACGCTTTTATATGAATACCGGGGGCCCATCGGCCCCCGGTATTCATTGTGCGGCATTCATAAGTTCTTAGAATGCTAAAAGACTTTTCACGCTAGCTAGTAATTAACCTTTGTTACCAGCCCGAGTAGTACCACCGTGGAGATCCACACCAGTGCGACAATAACCGTAATCCGGTTCAGGTTCTTTTCAGCCACACCCGAGGAACGCATGGAGGTAGAAATACCACCGCCGAACATATCCGAGATTCCACCGCCGCGGCCTTTATGCAGCAGGATTGAAGCAATAAGGAGCAGGCTGGAGATCACCAAAAGAATGGTGATAATAGTGACCAGAATATTCACGGTGCCTCTTTCTCGTAGGTGTGCCCACTTTTAGTAGACGTACTTGTCAAGCATACGCCAAAGCGCGGGGAAGACTGAAACGCTTCCCCGCGCTTTGTTGTTTAATACAGCACGTTATAGGTACTGATTAGTCTTGGTAGGTGACGATCTTGGCGAACTCTTCGGCCTTGAGCGAAGCACCGCCAACAAGTGCACCATCAACATCCGGCTGAGCCATAATGTCGACGACGTTATCAGACTTCACCGAGCCGCCGTACTGAATGCGTACAGCGTCTGCGGTAGCTTGCCCGTACAGTTCAGCAACCTTAACGCGGATTGCTCCACATACTTCCTGAGCATCTTCTGGGGTAGCAACCTCGCCAGTGCCAATAGCCCAAATCGGCTCGTAGGCGATAACAGACTTTGCCACCTCGGCTGCGGAAAGGTTCGCAAGCATTGCTTCGATCTGTCCCAGAACGTACTCGACATGAGTACCTTCCTTGCGGATCTCCAAGGCTTCACCACAGCACATAATCGGGGTCATCTTGGCGTCGAGTACCTTCTTCGCCTTCTGCCCAATCAGCTCGTTCGTCTCGCCATGGTATTCGCGGCGCTCCGAGTGGCCGACAACCACATAGGAAACACCGAGCTTGGACAGCATAGCCGTCGATACTTCACCGGTGTAAGCGCCGGCGTCGTGAACGGACACGTCCTGTGCGCCGTACTTAATATCGAGTTCTTCAGCATCAACAAGAGTCTGTACGGAACGAATATCGGTGAACGGCGGAACGACGACGACTTCTACCTTCGAGTAGTCATGCTTTAGGTCGTTAAGCGTAACGCCGAGCTTCTGGACTAGCGAGATGGCCTCGAGATGGTCGAGGTTCATCTTCCAGTTACCAGCCATAATTGGGGTACGTGCCATGATTAATCCTCCAGTACTGCAATGCCCGGGAGCTCCTTGCCCTCAAGGAATTCGAGGGAGGCGCCACCACCGGTGGAAATATGATTGAACTTGGATTCGTCGAAGCCGAGGATACGAACTGCTGCCGCAGAGTCGCCTCCACCAACGATGGTGAATCCTTCGGCCGATTCGAGAGCTGCTGCTACCGCCTTGGTGCCCGAAGCGAATGCTTCAAACTCGAAGACGCCCATCGGGCCATTCCAGACGACGGTCTTCGAAGAGGCAATTGCATCTGCGTAAATCTTTTCGGTTTCTGGACCAATGTCCAGACCCATCTGGTCTGCCGGCATAGCATCTGCGGCAACAACAGTTGCCGGAGCGTTAGCGTTGAACTCTGGAGCAACGACGCTGTCTACCGGAACCAGCAGTTCGACGCCCTTTTCCTTAGCCTGAGCCATGAAGGAAGCAGCGGTTTCAACCTGGTCTTCTTCAAGAAGCGAGGTACCTACTTCGTAGCCTTGTGCCTTGAGGAAGGTAAACGCCATACCGCCGCCAATAATAAGGCGATCGGCCTTATCAAGCAGGTTAGCAATAACGCCGAGCTTATCCGACACCTTGGCTCCGCCAAGAATTACGGTGTACGGACGCTCCGGGTTAGCGGTTGCCTTGGACAGCGAGTCGATCTCCTTAAAGACGAGTTCGCCAGCGGCACTTGGCAGTACCTTAGCAATATCGTAAACCGAGGCTTGCTTGCGGTGAACGACGCCGAAGCCATCCGAAACATAGGCATCCGCAAGTGCTGCATATTCGGCGGCAAGAGCTTCACGCTCGGCGTCAACCTTCGAATCTTCGCGCGGATCGAAACGGACGTTCTCCAACAGGACAACATCACCGTCAGCCATGTTAGCGGTCAGCTCTTTAGCAGATTCGCCAACCGTATCGGCAGCGAGCTTAACTTCCTTACCGAGTAGTTCTGCAAGACGCTTAGCTACCGGAGCGAGCGAGAAGTCTGGGTTGACCTTGCCCTTTGGACGGCCCAAGTGAGCCGAAACAATAACCTTCGCACCAGCGTCGATAAGACGATTCAAGGTGGGAAGTGCGGCCTGAATACGACCATCGTCCGTAATGTTCTTTTCTGCATCAAGCGGAACGTTAAAGTCGGACCGAACAAATACCTTCTTGCCGGCGATATCGCCGAGCGTGTCAATAGTCCTCATGTGTTTCCTTCGTTACCAGTAGTAATTAATAAATCTTCATTATGCGAACGCAGGCCCGCGCATGCGGTGCATGCCCGGGCCTGCGCACGAGAAAATCACTTAAAGCTTAGAGCTTCGAAGCAACCAGAGCGGTGAGGTCAACGAGGCGGTTGGAGTAACCCCACTCGTTGTCGTACCAAGAAACAACCTTAACCTGGCCATCGAGGACCTTGGTCAGGCCTGCGTCGAAGATCGACGAAGCCGGATCGGTTTCGATATCCTTCGAGACCAGCGGCTCTTCCGAGTACTTCAGAACACCCTTGAGCGGGCCCTCAGCAGCTTCCTTAACAGCAGCGTTGACTTCTTCAACGGTGACATCCTGCTTAGCGGACTCGAAGGTAAGGTCTACTACCGAGCCGGTCGGAGTCGGAACGCGCATTGCGTAACCGTCGAACTTGCCCTTGAGCTCTGGAATAACCAGTGCAACAGCCTTAGCAGCACCAGTGGAGGTCGGAACGATGTTCAGCGCAGCAGCGCGGGCGCGACGCAGATCCTTGTGCGGAGCGTCGAGCAGACGCTGATCGCCGGTGTATGCGTGGATGGTGGTCATCAGGCCCTTAACAATGCCGAACTTGTCCTGCAGGACCTTTGCCAGCGGTGCGAGGCAGTTGGTGGTGCAGGAAGCATTCGAGATGATGTGGTGATTCTCCGGATCGTAGTCCTTCTCGTTTACACCGACAACGAAAGTTGCGTCTTCGTTCTTGCCTGGTGCGGAGATAATAACCTTCTTGGCGCCAGCTTCGATATGAGCCTTTGCCTTGGTGGCATCTACGAAGAAGCCGGTGGCTTCAATAACAATGTCGACGTTAAGGTTTGCCCATGGCAAATCGCCCGGGTTGCGCTCGGCGAATGCCTTGATCTCGCGGCCGTCGATGATGATAGCTTCATCGTTGTAGTCAACCTCATGGTCCCAAGTACCGAGAATCGAATCGTGCTTGAGCAGATGTGCGAGGGTCTTGTTGTCGGTAAGGTCGTTAACTGCTACAACCTCAAAGTCGACGCCAAGCTCGTATGCGGCGCGGATGAAGTTACGACCGATGCGGCCAAAACCATTAATTGCAACGCGAGTAGTCACTGCATGTCCTCCTTGTGCATTGGATGCACTTTGTAGATTTTTCTGCTGAATTTTGCAGACTCACGGAACCCGATCACGTGCGTGTCTTCGAATCCCGATCCACCGAATATTCTACTCTTTATCTGGGTGAATGTGTACGGCCGAACAGGCGAGCACACCACATTTTCGCGCTTAGTGAATCGCTAAAACGCTAAGCAGTGACTTTAGCCCTGTACGCTCAATTCTTTTTGTGACGGGCCGCACGCTCGTGTTCGGCGACTGCATCGAGCGTTGTAGGGATCCCAAGTTCGGTAGCCCGTTTATCGGCCATAGTGTTCAAGCGGCGTAGTCTGCCGGCAACGGCGTCTTTGGTCGCCGCCGGTGTGAGCCGTTCACCAAGCAAATTTAGTGAATCTTCGGGGAACCGAATGCGATACTCCCCTGCTTCGCGTAAATTATCCGGAATATCATCTCCGAGGATTTCAAAAGCACGCTTAACTCGAATCACCGCGATAACCGCGGCATCGGCGCTACGTCGCATATTCGCATCATCGAAATTTGCGAGTCGGTTAGCCTGTCCGTGAACTTCCCGTTCAGTGCGTAGCTCTTCCCAACGGATCACCGCATCATGCGCTCCAATACGGGTTAACAGGGCTGCAATAGCATCACCTTCACGAATATCGGCACGATAAGCACCGCGTGATTCACGAGCCCGATAAGGAATTCCTAACCGGCGAGCAAGCCCGCCGATAGCGTAAGCGGCTTCTAAAGAAGGGCAGGTAACTTCAAGCGCCGAATTGCGACCTGGTTCAAGCAACGACCCGCGCGCAAGAAACGCACCGCGCCATGCTGCAGCAGCATCTGCTTTAGTGCCGCCAACGATTTGTGGTGCTAAGCCACGAACCGGCCGTCCCCGTGGGTCTAAAATGCCCACCCGCCGGGCAATGCGTTCACTGTCTTTAACAATGCGCACAATATACATATTGCTGTGCCGCAAGGTATTTTTTACCGCGAGGATTTCCGGCTCCACTGAATACACTGCGCGCACTAGTTCCGATAAGTGATGTGCTGCTCCCGGATGGGTAAGTTCGGCCTGCAAAGACACCACGCCAGAGTTGATTTGGAGTCCCCCGCCGAAACGGAACATTGTCGAAATTTCAGCCACCATAGCAGAAAGGTTCGATGGATAGACCACTGCAATCTCGTCTTTAACTAGGTTTGTCAACGCAGCCAATCGATAGCTCCTTTCTGTATAAGCGTTGAATGGAAAACTCTTCGAGTCTACTAGTATGCCCGAAACTAAGACATCCGGGGAGTAAAAGTATCGAAAACTTCACGGAATGCCGCTGCAAGGAATAATGGATCGTGAACTGCTCGATTATTCTTCGATTCGAGACGGTGTCGCACGAGCTGGGCTCCTACAAGGTCGGCAGCTTCTTGTAATGCCTCCCATTGGGTCACCGAGCCGGAATTAACCAAAATAACATCGAGCCGCATCTGCGGCAGATGCTGATGGAACGCCTCCACGAGGGAGGCCGCAGAGCAAGTAGCAGTTTCTTCATCCGGTACTAGATTTAGTACAAGCATCCGCTTGGCACGCGTATTAATAAGAGAATCTGCTAAATCCGGTACGAGTAAGTGCGGAATAATTGAGGTGTACCACGAGCCAGGTCCAAAAATAACCCAATCGGCGTCATGTACCGCATCTATAGCTTCTGAGTGCGCCGGCGGATTTTCTGGAAGGATCTGAACTCGTTCAACATTAGCTTTCGAAGTAGCGACGGCAACCTGACCCGTTACTACCTTTCGTTGCCCATCGGTGATCACATCGGCGACAATCTCCAATGGCGTTGACGACATGGGGATAACTCGGCCCTTAATATCAAGTAGCCGCCCAATAAAATCAAGCCCAGCAATCTGATCATCCAGTAGCGCCCATGTCGCAACAATGAGCAGGTTTCCTACCGAATGGCCGTTCAAATCGCCAGAAGATTCAAATCGGTATTGGAGAACATCACGCCACGTCTGCCCCCACTCGCCGTCATCACACAAAGCCGACAAGGCCATCCGTAAATCACCCGGGGGTAGCACGTCCATTTGTTCGCGGATACGGCCGGAACTTCCGCCGTCATCTGCAACCGTCACGATCGCAGTCACATTCGACGTTAAAATACGCAGGGCGGATAGCGTTGCATACAGTCCGTGTCCACCGCCGAGCGCGACTACTCGTCGTCCGCGATACCCGGCTCGAAGCGAATTCATCGGCATTATTCTCTCCCTAAATCCCGGTGAATAGTGCGCACGTCGTGACCAGCTTTACGTAAACGTGCCGAGAGGTATTCGCTCATGGCTACGGAACGATGCTTACCTCCGGTACAGCCGATAGCTATCGTCACATAAGGTTTGAGCTCGCGTTCATAACCATCAAAAATTGGTGTAATCAGGTCAACGTACCCGTTAATAAAGTCTTTTGCCCCTGGAATTCCGAGTACGTAATCCCGTACTGGGGCGTCGCGTCCGTTCAGCTTTCGTAGTTCGGTCACCCAATAAGGGTTGGGCAGGAAACGCACGTCAGCAACGTGATCAGCATCGAGAGGTAGTCCATATTTAAACCCGAAACTCATCACGGTGATATGTAGACCGTGGTCCATTGCGGTCGATAGTTTCTTCCGAATCTTGCGGGAAAGATCATGTACGGACAGCGTTGAGGTGTCGATATAGAAATCAGCACTTTCCCGCAGGGGAGCTAATACTTGGCGTTCGGCAGTAATACCGTCGAGTAGGCGGCCGCCGTTTTGCAATGGGTGCGGACGACGCACGGATTCGTAGCGTTGCACGAGTACCGAATCGTTGGAGTCTAGGAACAAGATTCGATAGTCAATATTCTGTTCGCGTAACGAATCTAAGGTTGATTCGAGCTCTTTGAAGAATTCCCGAGAGCGGACGTCGACGACGGCGGCGAGGCGCCGAATATCTGACCCAGCGGTAAGTAGCCCCGCCATAGCCCCGAGCAACCGTGGGGGTAGATTATCAATCACATACCAGCCAAGGTCTTCTAAGGTAGCGGCTGCCCGAGAACGCCCGGCCCCCGACATGCCGGTGATAATCAAGATTTCCGGCACGGTAGCTGCCGGTAATTCAGCTTGTTCGTCTAATGCCCGTAACCGCGGAATATTCGCCGTGTCGTAGATCTCACTCATACCCTAATCGTGCCATTTTGCGCCGAATATAGCGAGTTATTGGGGCTTGTTATGTTCTTCCGGCGGAGCGAAATGCTCAAGAATGGTTTTGGCCATAACTGGTCCGATACCGCTGACCTGCTGTAACTCACTACGTGAGGCTTCTTTAATTTTTGTTAAGGATCCAAAATGTTTGAGTAATGCGGTTTGTTTTGCTGGGCCCAGTCCGGGAATGCTATCAAGGGCTGAACGCGTCATTGCTTTGGAGCGTTTCTTACGGTGATGGCTGATCGCAAACCGATGTGATTCATCGCGCAGTTGTTGTAAGAGCCTCAATGCGGGCGATGAGCGAGAAAGAATCACCGGGAAAACTTGGTTGGGTAGCCAGATCTCTTCCAGTCGTTTAGCTAGCCCTATGACTTGTACGTCCGCTTCAAGGTCCTTGACCGCGCGAGCGGCTGCGTTGACTTGTGGTTGACCGCCATCGACCACAATTAGATCTGGCCGGTAAGCGAATCTACGCGGCGGTATTCCGTTTATCTGTTCATCGTCGAGTTCGTGCGACATAGGCTCATCGTCTGAGGCATCATCGGCTGCTACCCCCGAAGCTAGGCGGGAAAGACGGCGCCGGATAACTTCTTCCATTGCGGCTGTATCGTCGCGTGCCCCGTTGCCGTCTTCACCACGGACGATGAAATGCCGATAATCAGATTTTTTTGCCAGCCCGTCTTCGAAAACCACCATGGAACCAACTTGATGTGTCCCTTGAGTATGGGAGATGTCGTAACATTCGATACGTAGCGGAGCCCGGGCTAAACCGAGGCCTTGGCGTAACTCTTCAAGGGCACGTGAACGTTCGGTAAGATCACCTGCTCGTTCCAATTTGTGGCGTTCTAAGGCTTGCACGGCATTGAGATGGACCGTATCTGCAAGGTGAGCCTTTTTGCCGCGCTGCGGCTTGCGAATCTTAACAGGTCCGCCGCGCAACTCGCTCAACCACTGCTGCAAAGCATGGCGATCTTCCGGCATATGCGGCACCCAGATTTCGCGTGGGATTGCCGTGGCCGCTGTATGCGCAACATCATCGACAGAACGCGCTTGACGTTGTTTACCTTTACCTTGTTGTGGCGCGTAGGCGCCATAGACTTGCATAAGTAGCTGACTAATCAGACCTGGACCGTCGAGCTCTTCAATAGTGCTCACCCAACCGCGTTGGCCTCGGATACGGCCGGCTCGTACGAAAAACACTTGAACCGAGGCTTCCAGTTCATCAAATTCTAAACCGAAAATATCGGCATCCACACCGGTATCTAAGACAACGGTGTTCTTTTCAACCACGGCTTGTAAAGCGATCACGTCGTCTCGGAGCCGGGCTGCACGTTCAAAATCTTGCGCTGCAGCGGCTTGCCGCATTTGCTCGGTTTTCGCGTTAATCAGTTCTTCCCCGGTACCGTCAAGAAAACGAACCATATCTAGTGCAATCTGTCGATGCTCCGCTGCGCTCACCCGTCCCACACACGGAGCAGCACATCGGTCGATATACCCGTTTAAACAGGCTCGGTCCGTGCGTTGAGCGGAGGCGAAAACACCCGCCGAACAGGAGCGCATGGGAAATACTCGCAATAACTGATCGAGAGATTCACGTACTGCCCATACTTTCGTGTAGGGGCCGTAATACTTGTTTCCTGCCCGATGCGCTTGGCGCGTTACCATCACCCGGGGATATTCTTCGGAGAGTGTCACTGCGAGATAAGGATAGGATTTATCATCGCGATACATGACGTTAAAGCGGGGTGCGAACTCTTTGATCCACGCGTATTCCAAAGTCAGGGCTTCGGTTTCGGAAGCGACAACAACCCATTGCACCCGAACAGCAGTAAAAACCATTTGCCGAGTGCGGGGGTGCAAATGTTGCGGTGGCTGAAAATAATTCGCTAAACGTGCCTTGAGGGATTTAGCTTTTCCAACATAAATAACGCGTCCGTCGTCGTCTGAAAACCGATAGACCCCGGGCAATGCGGGGACATCAGTGGGACGGTAACTTTGCGGATCAGCCACAGCAACCTACAGTAATTTCCCTGGCGCACATGGCCCTGTTTTACTTGGACCATCTTCGAGCGCTCCGGTATCAGACAATATCGGGGCAAGGAACTGGCCGGTAAAAGATTCGCTGACAGCTGCTACTTGTTCGGGAGTGCCTTCAGCGACCACTAGTCCCCCGCCTTTTCCACCTTCTGGCCCGAGGTCAATCACCCAGTCAGCGGATTTAATAATGTCGAGGTTATGTTCGATCACAATCACCGTATTGCCCTTATCGGTGAGCGATTGCAAAACGCCAAGCAACTTACGAACATCTTCAAAATGCAGTCCCGTGGTCGGCTCATCGAGCACATATACGGTACGTCCGGTTGAACGACGACGCAGTTCTGAAGCTAGTTTGACACGCTGGGCTTCGCCACCGGAAAGCGTCGTCGCCGGCTGGCCAAGACGCACGTATCCCAAGCCCACCAGCTCAAGCATTTCTAAATAGCGCGAAATTCGCGTCACGTTGCCGAAAAACTCACGGGCTTCAGAAATCGTCATATCAAGAACTTCTGCCACGTTCTTGCCCTTATACCGCACCTGGAGAGTTTCCCGGTTATAGCGGGCGCCATGGCAGACTTCGCACGGCACGTACACGTCAGGCAGAAAGTTCATTTCGATTTTTAATGTGCCATCGCCCGAACATGATTCGCAACGGCCGCCCTTGACGTTAAAAGAAAACCTGCCAGGACCGTAGCCACGGACTTTTGCTTCCGGAGTTTGTGCGAAGAGCTGCCGGATCGGATCCCATAAACCAGTGTAGGTTGCAGGATTGGAACGTGGACTACGACCAATCGGTGACTGATCGACATGCACGACTTTATCGAGATCGCCCAGCCCGGTGACTGATTTGTGTTTGCCGGGAAGTTGCCGGGCGTGATTGAGCTTATTAGCCAGTACCTTGTATAAGATCTCGTTGACAAGCGAAGATTTACCTGACCCGGACACACCGGTAACGGCGGTAAAGACGCCGATCGGGAAACTCACGGTAATATCGCGCAAATTGTTTTCGCCAGCGCCTTTAACGACGATCTGATTTTTCTTCGTCGTTGCGCGCCGTTTGGCTGGTACGGGAATACTCCGTTTTCCGGTCAGATAATCTCCGGTAATCGAATGTTCGGCATCGCAAATACCGCTAGGCGGACCCGAATAGACGATTTCACCGCCGTGTTCGCCCGCTCCTGGCCCAATATCTACAATCCAGTCTGCCGTGCGGATAGTATCTTCATCATGTTCGACAACGATAAGCGTATTGCCTAAATCGCGTAAGCGACGCAGTGCTTGGAGCAGTTTTTCGTTATCGCGTTGATGCAGGCCAATTGACGGCTCATCAAGTACGTACAGTACGCCAACCAGCCCCGAACCAATCTGCGTAGCGAGGCGAATCCGTTGCGCTTCACCACCCGAAAGTGAGCCTGCCGAACGTGACAATGTTAGATAGTCAAGACCAACAGTTACTAGAAAAGCAAGGCGTTCTAGAATCTCACGCAATACTTGGTCGGCAATTTTTTGTTCGCGCTGACCCAGTTGCAGATTCTGCATGTATTCATAGGCTTCGCCAATGGCCAGATCGGTGAGCTGAGCTATATTAAGTTCTCCAACTCGCACAGCCAGCACTTCGGGACGCAGACGCGCTCCCCCGCAGGTCGAACACGAAACGTCACGCATAAAACCGCCGTAACGTTCCTTCGACCACTCGGACTCGGTTTCGTCGTATTTGCGGCGTACGAAATGCATAACGCCTTCAAAACCGGTGGAATACACTTTTTCTCTACCCCAGCGGTTGCGATACTTGACTTTCACCTTGTAGTTACGGCCGTTTAGAATCGCATCTCGAGCTTGCGCTGGGAGCTTCTTCCACGGCGTCGTCAGATCAAAATCGAGCTCGTCAGCTAATCCTTCTAACTGGCGCATATGGTAATCCCGGGCTGTTGCTGAGGCAGTAACCGACCAGGGCACAATTGCACCGTCCGCAATGCTCAAGGAATCGTCGGGAATCACGAGGGCTGGATCAGCCTGCCGCTTAAAACCGATACCGTCACACGCCGGACAGGCTCCGTAGGGAGCGTTAAAAGAAAAAGTACGCGGTTCGATCTCTTCAAGTTCTAGCTCGTGACCGTTTGGACAGGACCGGCTTTCCGAGAAACGCCGTTCCCGTTGCGGATCGTCAAGATCGCGGTCCACAAAATCAGCTACTGCTAAACCACCAGATAATGCCAGCGCTGCTTCTACCGAATCGTTCAAACGCGAACGAATCCCGTCGCGGATCACTAGCCGGTCAATAACGACGTCAACATCATGTTTTTTGGTCTTCGCAAGTTTCGGCACCGCATCTAACCGGTGAGTTTCACCGTCGATACGTGCCCGCGAATAACCTTCTGCAAGTAATTCTTTAAACAGTTCAAGATGTTCGCCTTTGCGGCCGCGCACCACAGGAGCGAGAATCTGGAACTTCGTACCCTCCGGGTAGCTAAGTAATGAATCGACAATCTGCTCAGCGCTTTGAGCTTCGATACGGGCATCGCACTGCGGACAATACTGGGTTCCGGCCCTAGCGTAAAGCAAACGCAAATAATCGTAGATTTCAGTAATCGTTCCTACTGTGGATCTAGGATTACGGCTGGTTGATTTTTGATCAATAGAAACCGCTGGGGAAAGCCCCTCAATGAAATCGACGGCCGGTTTATCCATTTGTCCCAGAAACTGGCGTGCATAGGAGGACAACGATTCGACATAGCGGCGTTGTCCTTCAGCGAAAATAGTGTCAAAGGCAAGCGAGGATTTTCCCGAACCGGACAGCCCGGTGAAAACCACCATTTTGTCGCGGGGGATGGTGAGATTAATATTGCGAAGATTATGCTCGCGAGCACCTTGAATTGTTATCTGATCATGCACGTATGCAGTCTATCGGCCAGTGAACGCGCCTTTCTACGCGGGATTGGGCGGGTTGCTCACAGCCGTATTTCTCGAAGTTAAGCTGACTCTGCCATAATTTAAGTCGAAATATGATCGGCTTTCGAGAAAGCTTCTGGCGTGCGTAAACGATTTGATCCGTTAATCACCGGCATTATTATTGCCTTAATCGCAGGGCTCTTCCTGCCTGTGTCTGCACGTGGAGCTAGTATTCTTTCGGTCATCGCCGATATTGGCGTGGGCACAGTGTTTTTATTCTATGGCCTGCAATTAGCGACCAGAGAGGTTATTCGCGGCTTAACAAATATTCGGCTACAAGGGTCAATTCTCGCGATGACTTTCGTGATTTTTCCGGTGATCGGCATTGTTTCGGCAAAGATATTTGAGCCTTTTGTTGGTGAAATGTTTGCCACTGGAATCCTCTACGTTGCGTTGTTGCCATCCACTATCCAGTCCTCGGTCACGTTCGTGTCCATTGCGCGTGGTAATGTCGCGGGAGCGGTTGCCGCTGCCACGATTTCGAATGTGGCGGGTATGTTTCTTACCCCTCTTCTAGTTCTCATTTTTATGGATATGGGAGGGGCATCAACCGGCGGGTTTACCTCAGTGCTCTACAAGCTTTTACTACCGTTTATTGTCGGGCAGCTATTGCAACCGTTTGTGGGTGATTGGATGCGCGCACGTCGTCATATCACCAAAAGAATCGATACAACGGCGATCATTATTGTGGTCTTTTCCGCGGTGGTCAAAGCTACCCGTGACAATGCGTGGAGTTCGGTGACCTTAGGCGGCTTTATCGTGCTGTTCGTGGTGCTCAGCGCAATTTTAGCGCTCGCTCTGGGAATTACCTGGTATGGCGGGCGAGCGTTAAAAATGGATGATCGGGATCGTATTGTCACGCTTTTTTGCGGGACGACGAAATCGCTTGCTACCGGTATTCCCATGGCGAAGGCTCTTTTTGATCCCGCTATCGTAGGCGCGATTGCCGTCCCAGTGATTATTTTTCACCAGTTACAGTTGACTGTGAGTGCGGTTATTGCGCGTCGACTGGGTGCTACCCGCGAATAAGGTTATTTCGCGTCCGGGCCTTCTAGTCCGGGAATCTCGAAATCGGATTCGGGAGGGTTATTGTCATCACCCGGGGTTTTGTCCATTCCCTCGCCTAGCCGTGCACCGGTAGCTTTAGCACCGATAATCGATGCGAAAACAGTGACCAGAATAATTCCGAGAATAATAGCAACCGATTGTGCCGGGCTTGGCTCGGTAATGTTGAGGAACATATCGTAACCGTGGAAAGCATGCAGGATGAGCTTAAAGCCGATAAAGCCCAGGATGGCAGCCAAACCATAGTGCAGGTAGATCAGGCGATCAAGGAGCCCGTCAACAAGAAAGAAGAGTTGCCGTAATCCCAGAAGCGCAAAAGCGTTGGCGGAGAAGACGATAAACGGTTCCTGGGTGAGGCCGAAAATAGCTGGAATCGAATCTACCGCGAAGAGTAAATCGACTGAGCCGATCGAAACAATACACAGGAACAGCGGCGTGATCCAGGTTTTTCCGCCGCGCCGAACCAGCATTTTTTGCCCTACGTAACCTTCAGTTACGGGAAAGCGCTTCGAAATCATCCGGGTGAAAAAGTTCGGCTCGAACTCTTCGGCGTCGTCATGTACCACACCGGATCTGCGTTCCCGATCTTCTTTAATACCGTCAATAATCTGTTTCACGGATGTGTACAACATCCAGATACCGAAAATGAAGAATACGGCGACGAAACGTTCAATAGCCGCAGCGCCGATAAGGATGAAGATGAGGCGCATAACCAGTGCGATAATGATGCCCCACATAAGGACCTTTTGCTGGTAGATCCGGGGGACTTTAAACGCGGCGATCACGATAATGAAAACGAAAATGTTGTCGAGTGACAGCGCTTTTTCGGTAACGAAGCCGGCGAAATATTCGGTGGCAAACTGGGCGTTATGACGTGGTAGTAGCGTCAGGCCGTAAACAATTGCGATACCAATATAAAAACTGGACCAGATTGCTGCTTCTTTAAGCGTTGGTTCGTGCGGTTTACGCACATGCCCCAGCAAGTCCCACATAATAAGTGCCACAACAATAAGGCCTAAAAGGCCCCATTCCCACAGCGGGACATACATGGCATCAGCGGTGTCTTTAGCGGTTACGGCGATGGTCGACATCAGTGCGGACATCTAGGATCCTTCCGGTACGGCGATGAAGTACCAGAGGTCTCTTCCCGCCACTGTGGTGGCCTCGGCCCGGGCGCGAACGCCGTAATGACGAACCGATATTGCATGGGAATACTCCCCTCCGTTCTCCGGCAAGTTTACGTCAGAGCGGAAATCTTTCAAAACGAAATCACCTATGATCTCAAACTCAATCGGGCAAGAAGAACCTAAAACTAAATAGCAGGTGAACTTCGAAATAACACTAATTAGCAGCCTGAATTGCTCGAAGCTCGCGTTTAACGTCTTCGATCTCATCACGTAACCGTGCAGCGACTTCGAACTGCAATTGTTCGGCAGCAGCGTGCATATGAAGTGTTAATTCTTCGAGTAACGCAGCGATTTCTTGGGCATCCTGCGGCAGACGTGCTTTAACCGGAGCTTCCTTTCGATAACCGCCTGCCAATAAGGTTTCAGTATCGACGTCTTCGCGTGCCAGCATATCGGTGACGTCAGCGATTTTCTTACGTAACGGTTGCGGATCAATACCGTGTTCGGCGTTATAAGCGAGTTGTTTTTCCCGACGCCGATTCGTTTCGTCAATCGCTTCTTTCATATTCGGCGTGATGGTATCGGCATACATATGGACCTGGCCGGAAACATTTCGTGCCGCGCGCCCGATCGTCTGGATTAAGGACGTCGTGGAACGTAAGAAGCCTTGTTTATCAGCATCGAGAATAGCAACGAGTGAAACTTCGGGAAGGTCTAAGCCTTCGCGGAGCAGATTGATACCTACGAGCACATCAAATTTGCCTAGTCGGAGCTCCCGTAAAAGCTCGACTCGTCGTAAGGTATCAACATCCGAATGCAGGTATTCCACCCGTACGCCACGTTCGGCGAGATAGTCGGTGAGATCCTCGGCCATTTTCTTGGTCAACGTGGTGATCAATACACGTTCGTCGCGTTCAGCGCGTTGCCGTACCTCTTCGAGCAAATCATCAATCTGACCCTTGGTCGGTTTGACGACGATTTCCGGGTCAACTAGGCCGGTAGGACGAATTATTTGTTCCACGAAACCGTCTGACTGCTCAAGTTCGTATTTACCTGGGGTTGCTGATAGATACACTGTTTGCCCGATGCGCTCGAGGAATTCGTCCCATTTGAGCGGCCGATTATCAAGGGCTGACGGCAACCGGAAACCATGTTCAACAAGGGTGCGTTTACGCGACATGTCTCCTTCGTACATGGCACCGATTTGTGGAACGGTCACATGCGATTCATCAATAATAAGCACGAAGTCTTCCGGGAAATAATCAAGCAAAGTATTGGGCGGGGTGCCCGGCCCGCGACCATCAATATGGCGCGAATAGTTTTCAATCCCGGCACACGAGCCCAAGTTGCGCATCATTTCCAGATCATAGGTTGTGCGCATTTCTAAGCGCTGCGCTTCAAGAAGCTTGTTCTGTGCGCGCAGTTCGGTAAGGCGCTCTTCGAGCTCTGTTTCGATATCAGCCAGCGCGCGTTTCATGCGTTCTGGACCGGCGACGTAGTGGGACGCCGGAAAAACATGGGCATGGTCGGTTTCGCGAATCACCTGGGCAGTCAGCGGGTGTAACAAGGAAATAGAATCGATCTCGTCACCAAAAAACTCAATCCGAATCGCAAGTTCTTCGTACACTGGAATGATTTCTACGGTGTCCCCGCGTACGCGAAAGGTCCCGCGAGTAAAGGCCATGTCATTGCGCGTATATTGCATGCTCACGAACTGTTTGAGCAGGTCATCACGGTCTAACTGATCACCCACCGATAGTTGAACCATGCGGTCCACATATTCTTGTGGGGTACCCAAACCATAAATACACGACACGGAAGCAACAACTACGACATCACGCCGGGTAAGCAAGGAGTTCGTGGCAGAATGGCGTAGCCGTTCAACCTCATCGTTAATCGAGGAGTCCTTTTCAATATAGGTATCTGACGATGGAACGTAGGCTTCTGGCTGATAGTAGTCGTAGTATGAAACGAAATATTCCACCGCATTATTGGGCATGAGCTCGCGGAATTCTGCTGCCATTTGGGCAGCGAGGGTTTTATTGGGCTCGAGAATAAGCGTCGGACGCTGAATTTGTTCAACCAGCCAGGCGGTGGTTGCAGATTTTCCAGTACCGGTAGCGCCAAGTAGCACAATGTCTTTTTCCCCGGCGTTTATCCGCTCTGCCAGCTCTTTAATCGCAGTGGGCTGATCACCGGACGGTGTGTATTCAGATATGACTTCAAAAGGTGCTTCTTGACGGATAATCTCAGAAACCGGGCGCATAGCCTGATCGTATCGTTAGCAGCGGGTTGCTCGCAGGTTATGGAGCGGACTTGCGTACTGAAGCACGTCGTCATTCGTGAGCCACCCGGCTTTTGTCAGATCCTGGCCACTAGGAGTGACACACAAATGACCATCGCGTACAGATACGACGACGCCGTGCTTAGCGAGTCGATCCTTTTGTAAGTCGAGATTGTTGACAGCTTCTACCCCGTCAAGTGGTGAGCTAACTTGGTGTTGCCCCGTCGTCAATGCTTGATTAAAGGGGACCAGCCAGGAGTGCCATAATTGTGTTGCCGTATCGATGAAGGATTCTTGATCAGTTGAATTAGTGACAATAAGGTCTGCAATTAAGCGCCGTTGCTCATCGCTTTCCTGAGAGGCAATACGAGCCCGGGCATGCTCGTCAGTCATTGTTCGATCAGCAACGAGACGACCAACGCGCACTTCAACCGGTGCTTCTACCGTGACGTTAGCAACTGACACATCAACGAGCAGCGATCCAAAGAGTAGCGGAACGTCGAGAACCACAATCTCAGCTTGGGACGCAAGTGCCCGGCCATAGGCGCGGGAGAATATTGCTGGATGGGTAATATTATTAAGTGCGACGCGTTCGGCGTCGTCATTAAAAACAATGTCAGCTAAAGCTTGCCGATTAAGCGAACCGTCTGCGAGCAGTACTCCACTGCCCCATCGTTGGGCTATTAAATCCAGAGCGGGCTCGCCTACGTGGACAATTTCGCGGGAGATTAGGTCAAGGTCAATAACCTGTGCTCCTAAGGTAGCCCATTGCTTGGTCAACGTAGATTTTCCGGACGCTATTCCTCCGGTTACGGAAATAATCATGGTTATATTCTTCCGAATATGATGGTTATCCTCAAGGCTAAGTTTTACGATTTGGTGGTGGACGGAGGCTATCCGTCCACCACCAAATCGTTGTTAAGCCATACGTCTAGTGAAGCAGATATGCTGGCCCTGATTCACCAGTCCATGCTCCACTCGCGTCAAAAACGTAGTACGTATCCCCGATTTCAAAACGTGTGTCAGCTACCATGGCATTGTGATTACTCGGGTTAAAGTAGTACCACTTACCGTTAAGGTACTGCCATCCGGATACTGTGGCGCCAGAACTACCTAGATAGAACCAGCACTCCTCTTCGTATACCCACTGATTGGTTATCATCGCACCATGTGGATCAAAACAATAGATGGGATCAGTATTCACGTCAGATAGTTGACCACAGACAACAGCGATCATCGCACCATTCGACCTGAAGGCATACCACTTACCGCCGTCTTTTATCCATTCACCTTTGGCCATCGCACCATTGGCTTTATAGTAATTCCAGGTTGCGCCGGTATAGTACCACCCCGTGATCATTCTCCCCGCGATATCAAATCTGTAGGTCTGGTCAGCAATCTCGTAGGCACCGTTAAAGAGCATGACGCCGTCGTTATCGAAGTAGTACCAGTTCCCATTAAGAAAACGCCAGTCGGACTCAGCAAGACCGCCGTCAGGGTCAAAATACGCCCATAGGCTCAACCCGTCATGTATGAAGGGGTACCACCCAGTAATCAGTGCTCCAGAGGAATCGAAGCCATAGTATTTGCCGTTGATCTTTTCGAGGGTTAGGGCAAATTCGCCAGAAGTAACCATACTTCCATCACCGCGGAAGTAATACCATTTACCTTCAGATTTGAGCCACTGCGCTTTATACATTGCCCCACTCGTACCGTGGTAATACCAGTACTGGCCATCGTGATACCAGCCGGTGACCATTGCGCCTGACGAGGTGAAGCGATAGGTTTCTCCGTCCAGATCGAAAGTTTGGGAAGACAACATAACCCCGTCGTCATCAAAGTAATACCATTTACCGCTAATATTGCGCCACTGGGACATGACAAGCTTGCCGTTAGGGTCCGTGTACATCCACAATGGTTTTCCAGCCAATTCAAGTTGGTACCAGCCGGTGACCATTGCTCCAGAGGTGTCGAAGATGTATATCGCGCCATCTATTTCAAAGGCGTATACGTTTTCATCGCCATAGTACATCCACCCATCAACACCGAAGTAATACCACTTGTTATTCCACAACAGCCACGTACTGGTATACGGTGTGCCATTCCGGTCGACATACTGGCATTCGACATCGTTGCCACAGGACCATTGCCCCGGCAACGAAGAAGAAGCTTGTGCTGGAACAGGGGCTACTGCCCCAATACCAGCTACCAACATTAACGCCGCTAATAGCGCGACCAACCTTTTACGTACCAACTCAATTGCAGACATAGCACAGCCTTTACTGATAAAAAGCAAACACAAACAGAAGCAATGCCGTGCGATCAGAGCATATATGGCGAAGTCACACTCTAAAAGAGCAGGCATATAACGAAAGAAAACCCTTAAACGTGAGCCTAACAGCTTCACACGTGAATGTGAACCACTTCACTTCAAATTGTGCACTTCTACGATGTCTTCAGGAATTGTTGTAGCCGCCTACCCCAAAGAGCATATAAAAGTCGGGATATGGAACGTGTCCATACCCCGACTTTTAAAGCGGTTAAAGCTTAGTTACCCGTCAGCTTCTCACGCAGTGCAGCAAGTGCTTCGTCCGAAGCGAGCGTGCCGCCGGCATCTACATCAGCTGAGGAGTAAGAGGTAGGAACCTCTTCAGTTTCCGAAGTTGCAACCGGCGCGTTAGCAGCGGCTTCCAGATCAGCTTCGAGTGCAGCGGCAACCTGTGCCTTGTGCGCAATCCAGCGTGCTTCAGCCTGTGCGTACTCGGCTTCCCAAGCAGCCTGATTCTCTTCGAAGCCTTCCAGCCATTCGTTGGTAGCCGGGTCGAAGCCTTCAGGGTACTTGTAATTGCCCTCTTCGTCGTACTCGGCGGTCATGCCGTACAACGATGGATCGAAGTCTTCCGAATTCGGGTCTACGCCTTCGTTCGCCTGCTTAAGCGAGAGCGAAATCCGACGACGATCAAGGTCAATATCAATAACCTTGACGAAGACATCGTCGCCAACCTTGGCGACCTGCTCGGGCAGATCAATGTGACGCTGTGCGAGCTCGGAAATGTGGACCAAGCCTTCGATGCCGTCTTCGACACGCACGAATGCGCCGAACGGAACGAGCTTGGTGACCTTGCCCGGAACGACCTGGCCAATAGCGTGGGTGCGGGCGAAGGTCTGCCACGGATCTTCTTGGGTGGCCTTCAGCGACAGCGATACCCGCTCACGGTCCATGTCTACTTCGAGAACTTCGACAGTAACTGGCTGGCCAACTTCGACAACCTCGGACGGGTGGTCAATATGCTTCCAGGACAGTTCCGAAACGTGGACAAGGCCGTCTACACCGCCCAGGTCAACGAACGCACCGAAGTTAACGATCGAGGAAATAACGCCTTCACGTACCTGACCCTTCTGCAGGGTGTTAAGGAAGGTGGAGCGTACTTCGGACTGGGTCTGCTCGAGCCAGGAGCGACGGGAAAGAACAACGTTGTTGCGGTTCTTGTCCAGTTCGATGATCTTAGCTTCGAGCTCCTTGCCAATGTATGGCTGCAGATCACGGACGCGACGCATCTCAACCAGCGATGCTGGGAGGAAACCACGCAGACCAATGTCGAGGATAAGGCCGCCCTTAACAACTTCGATAACCGTACCGGTAACGACGCCGTCAGCTTCCTTAACCTCTTCGATCTTCGTCCAAGCGCGTTCGTACTGTGCGCGCTTCTTCGAAAGGATCAGACGCCCTTCCTTGTCTTCCTTCTGGATGACGAGGGCTTCGATCTTGTCACCAACTTCTACAACGTCATCAGGATCGACGTCATGCTTGATGGAGAGTTCCTTCGAGGGAATAACACCCTCGGTCTTGTAGCCGATGTCGAGCAGAACTTCGTCGCGATCGACCTTGACTACGGTACCTTCGACGATGTCTCCGTCGTTAAAGTACTTGATGGTCTCATCAACAGCTGCGATGAGTTCTTCCTCGGTGCCAATATCGTTGATGGCTACCTCGGCAATATTGTTTAGAGTGGTCATAGAGTTGGTAACTCCGGGATTACAATAGATTCGGATAATGGACAATATGGAGTGTTTCTAGCTGGAGGCTAAATCCACACCAAAGACCAAGTTTACGGCTAAAACAAGAGCGATAGCAACTAAGGACGGGCCGGAAAGAATGCCTATTACCCCACATATCCCGCCTGATGAGCGTGGCTATGAATTCTCACGTGGCTTACCAGAGGAAGCAGTCCATGCTAATGCTCGGTGGTGGTCTGCAAACGCGAGGGAATATCTCGCTGAACACGGCACGATTTTGGGAGACACCGATTTTCTGTGGTGTCCAGAGGGTGTGCGCGAAGCTGACATTCATTTTCTGGGAGATCTGCGTGGAAAACGCGTTCTCGAAATAGGAGCTGGCGCAGCACAGTGTTCACGGTATCTGGCCATGCAAGATGTTGATATTACGGCCAGTGATATTGCCGAAGGTATGTTGCGAGCCGCACGAGATCTGAATCGGCGGTATAAGGTGAGTTTTCCGCTTGATCTGGCCGATGCACGGGCGTTGCCTTATGCTGATTCTTCTTTTGACGTGGTGTTCACGAGTTTTGGGGCACTACCATTCGTTGCCGATTTAGCCAGCGTCCATCGCGAAGTCCATCGAGTACTTCGTCCGAGCGGAGTGTGGG
Organism: Actinomycetaceae bacterium; assembly: GCA_012516575.1. GTDB lineage: Bacteria > Actinomycetota > Actinomycetes > Actinomycetales > Actinomycetaceae > Arcanobacterium. The sequence goes on along the minus strand of JAAYWS010000112.1, from coordinate 4,645 downwards.
CTTATTCAGCAATGCATCCAATGCGATGGATGTTCCCCGATGATCCAACGTGGAACGGAATGCACGTAGTTTTGCCATATTTCGACACCGATCCCTATCTTGAAAAAACCGGCAAGACGCTTGAATACGCCGAATTCCACCACACGTTTACCGACCATATTAATTCGCTTGTTAACACCGGCTTTGTGATCGACAAAGTCCTCGAACCTCGCTGGCCCGAAGGCAGAGAAGTAGTGTGGGGTGGTTGGGGGCCGGAGCGTTCCTCGTATATTCCAGGAACCCTGATGATTCGCGCATTGCGCCGCTAACTACACCCGCTACTACTGACACGCGAAACATCTTCTTACTGACACCCGCTACTACCGAAACCCGAGGCCTTTCGGTCATCCTCGCTGGATAACGTGGCTATGGGGTCAAATTTTTGGGTGATGTCCACGATATACGTCAAGGTTGACGGGTAACCACGTTTTTAGTGTGCCGCATCGCGCCACGAACGCCCCACGCCAATCCCCACCGATAAAGGCACCGATAGTTTCCATGCCTTGCCCATACAGTCGCGAACAATCTGTTCTACCTGGTCAGCCTCACTGGCCACGACTTCGAGTACCAGTTCGTCATGAACCTGCAACAAGATCTGCGATTTGAGCCCGGCACGCATTAGCTCAGCTTCCACTTCAACCATTGCCAGCTTGATAATATCCGCGGCAGATCCTTGGATCGGAGCATTCAAAGCCATGCGTTCGGCAGATTCGCGTACTTGGCGATTAGTCGACGTTAGTCCGGGTAGATATCGGCGGCGCCCTAGAATTGTTGCAGTATAGCCGTCTTTACGGGCTTGCTCGACAACCGAATCTAAATATCGCTTGACGTTACCGAAACGGTAGAAATACCCATCCATTAATTTCTGCGCTTCCGGCACTGGAATACGTAGTTGAGCGGCCAAGCCGAAAGCTGATAGGCCGTACACCAACCCGTACGACATCGCTTTAATCCGGGAACGCTGGGCTGGGCTGACTTCATTTTCCGGAACATGGAACACACGTGCCGCGACGTAGTTATGAAGATCTGCACCGTCGTTAAAGGCCTGGATTAGTTCGGCATCTTCAGATAAGTGCGCCATCAACCGCATCTCAATCTGCGAATAATCAGCCGTCATTAATAGGTCAAAACCCTCACCCGGAACGAACACTTCCCGGATCTGCAGGCCTTCTTCAGTACGAGCATGAATATTTTGCAGGTTAGGATCGGTGCTCGATAAACGGCCGGTAGCCGCAACGGTTTGCTGATAAGTGGTATGAATCCGCCCATCATCCATTACCGCTTTCTGCAATCCTTCAACGGATTGACGAAGCTTAATAGCATCGCGGTGCTCTAGTAAGGCGCTGAGGAATTCGACCCCTTTGAGCGCCTTATCATCTTGGCGGAATTCGATTTTGCGCAACAAGTCTTCGAGCGCCTCAGCATTGGTCGTATACCCAGACTTGGTCCGTTTGGTCTTCGGCAGGCTCAGTTGGTCAAAAAGCACCGCCTGTAACTGTTTCGGGCTCGACAAATTAACGCTACTATCACCGATCGCGTTATGAGCACGATTCTCCGCGTCCACTACCCGATCGTTAAAAGCCGTGTACAGCGCTAAAAGGCGATCCTGATCCACCCCGATTCCACGTTGTTCCATCTTGAATAAGACATGGGCAACGTTCAATTCGAGATTAATCAGTACCGCGTCTTGCTGCTGTTCTTTTAACTCGACAAGAAAAGCATCGTGTAAGTCCAGCAAGCCCACTGCATAGTGGCCTAGTTGATCTGGTGCGAGCTGTCCGTCAGCGGAAATACCTAGTGTTCCATCCCCAGCCAAAAAGGTTAGGTCAAGACCAATATAACGTTGAAACAGATCGTCAAGATCATACTGCCGCTGATCAGGTTTGAGTAGGTAAGCGCTGATTTCAGTGTCCGCAACCACTCCAGCCAATTCACGTCCTTCTTGCGCCCATGCGTGTGTTAGGGCTTTAGTTCCATGGCCGATCTTCGGATACTTACTATCCGCTAGAAATGCAGTAAGTGTATTGTCATCAGCTAACGAAAGCGTCGACAACGTCGCGATGTAAACCGCTCCGTCATTAGCTGCCAAAGCGAAACGGTCAATAGATCCGCCGGTCGGTTTACCAAAACCGTCAATAGCGATCGCATAAGGGCCCCCATGATCCGCGAGGAACTGCGTCAGGCTGAGTGTTCCCCCGTGATATTCAACTACTTCACGCAATGTCGCCTCTTCGTCGTCAATTACTGGGCTTCCTTCACGCATGGGAAGTTCACGTAGGACCCGGGCACGCAAAGACGTGAAGTCGAGAGTGTCGAAAAGCTCATGCATTTTTTCGCGGTCCACACCTAACGGACGGTAGACCTCCATATCCTGCCCGATCGGCAAGTCCGTTAGGAGCTGGTTGAGCTTACGATTTAAACGCACTTGGTCCGCATTATCACGCAGGGACTGACCCGCCTTAGTTTTTAGTTCACCGGCACGTTCAAGAAGGGTTTCTAAACTGCCGTAGGTGTCGAGCCATTTAGCTGCAGTTTTCGGGCCGACGCCGGGCACTCCGGGTAAGTTGTCAGCTGCTTCTCCGACGAGTGCTGCTAGATCTGAGTAACGTTCGGGCAGGACGCCGGTTTTCTCGCGGACGCCTTGCGGATCAAGAACTTGCATAGTCGAACGTGGCATTGGATAAATAACTGACGTTTTATCCGTGACCAGCTGATAGGAGTCCTTATCGCCGGACGTGACGAAAACTTTCATCCCTTCTTCTTCACCGCGGCGTGCCAAAGTAGCAACAATATCGTCAGCTTCCATATCTTCCACGGTCAGCCATGCCACGCCGAGTACATCGAGGACTTCTTGGATAACCGAGACTTGACCTTTGAATTCTTCCGGGGTTTTATCGCGCCCACCCTTGTATTCGGGATACTCACGCGTACGGAATGTGCCGCCGGGCAAATCAAAAGCAACAGCAATATGGGTTGGTTGATGGTCCGCCACTAACCGTAATAACGTGTTGATAAATCCGTGAACAGCATTCGTATACTGTCCTTGTGCGGTCACAAAAGATTGTGCAGGAAGCGCAAAGAACGAACGAAATGCCATCGAATGGCCATCAATTAAAAGGAGCGTTGTTTCAGTCACGCTTCTAGCCTATCCTGTTCGACGACGTACCTCGCGACCAGTAGTCAATTCAATGGACGCATTGATGTGCGACACGCCCTGATGGGTATGCTGAATCTATGAGTACGTCAGATCATCCTGTTGCCCGCGTTCTGGACGCCGAGTTGGCCGCAAAAATGGGCGTTGTCGTCACTGCAGTTGCTACTGACTGCGTTGTTGAAGAGATTCCGACAGCTACAAATATCCAACCATTCGGTCTACTGCACGGAGGGGCAAATGCTTTCCTTGTAGAAGACGCAGGTTCGCGTTTAGCTATTGTTAATTGCCCGGAAAATAAGCTGACGGTCGGAACCGAACTCAATATTTCTCATCTTGCACCTAATCGGACGCGGCTTGCACGTGCTACCGCACGGCCGATTCGGATATCGCAATCGTCTGCGGTGGTCAACGTAGATATTCACGACGAAAACGGGGTGCTTACCGCTACCGGTAGGCTCACCTGCGTGTATATTACTTCTTCTTCCCGCCAACCTGCTCAATAACTGCATCTGCGACTTCACGCATGGTTAAACGCCGATCCATCGAAGTTTTCTGAATCCACCGGAAAGCTTCGGGCTCGGTTAGCCCCATTTTGTCTTGGAGAAGTCCTTTAGCCCGGTCTACCCGCTTACGGGTTTCAAACTGCTCAGCAAGCGACGACACTTCGGCTTCCAAAGAAACGATTTCCTTGTAACGCGAGAGTGCTATTTCAATGGCGGGGAGCAAATCGTGCGGGCTAAACGGCTTGACCACAAATGCCATAGCTCCGGCATCACGCGCCCGGTCTACGATTTCTTTTTGGGAAAAAGCAGTAAGCATAACGATTGCACATTTGTGTTCGTTCAGGATGCGTTCGGCAGCGCTCAAACCGTCCATGCCCGGCATCTTAACGTCCATAACAATAAGATCAGGCTCGTACTCGGCTGCTAATTCGATAGCCTCTTCGCCGTTAGCACCTTGCGCAACTACCTGATACCCGGCTTCAGAAAGGATCTCTACAATATCGAGACGGATCAGGGTTTCATCCTCGATAACCATAGCGCGCACTTTAGTGCGGTCAGTATCATCGGGGATCTTGTCGAACTGTGCGTCGTCAATACCGTTATTCTGGGGGGCCTTAAGAGTAGTCACGATTATCCTTTATACAAATTGCTATACTGTTGCGTTTATCTTAACCAGAAAAGTGGCCACAATTTAGCCTTTGTGCTCCCGGCGGGACTCGAACCCGCATGCATTTCTGCGCTGCATTTTGAGTGCAGTGTGTCTGCCAATTCCACCACAGGAGCGTGCACCACAAGATCATACCTGAAGTGCGTAGCGATGACCGCGTCCGAACCATCGGACAAACATCACACTACAAATCGGTGAAGGTCTCCCCCATCTTATGGATACGAATCGAGTTAGTCGAACCGACCTTACCCGGAGGCATACCCGATACAATAACCACCCGAT
>JAAYWS010000111.1 GCA_012516575.1 Actinomycetaceae bacterium | reverse complement strand
GCGGATAGTTCGATTTTCCCTAATTTGGGGAGCTGAAAACGGACTTTGAGGAGCTGGAAGCGAGTTTCTGGGCTCATTTCTGTTCGCAAAACCTGAATTTTAGATGGGAAGCATGAGTGCTGGATGCAACGCGCTGGTGGTGGGCGTACTTGGCGGCAAAACATGCGCAGTTCACCAAGGTCGACAAAGACTAACCGAGCTGGCCAAGACTAACCGAGCTGACAAAGACTAACCGAGCTGGCCATGCCAGGGAACACCCTAAAACCACGACCACCCGAACCTTCTAGAAACAGGGTTCGATGTCTAGTTTGCATAATGAGACTACGGACGCCACGAGAACCTTCTAAAACTGGAGGACCCAGAAAACAACCACACTCGCGAATGCGAAGAGTCGGAAGATCCGCTGCCCGAGGCGGTTTGCTACCCAGTTCGATTCAGCTCAGGAAGATCCGGTGCTCATGAAGATTCGGTGCCTAGGTTTTCCGCTACCTAAAGCCATCCGTTAGTGAGTAGCTTTGGCTACTGGCCACCCGATCGGCTCATTAAATGATTTGCCCTTCGCCCGGTTCCTAGAAGCAATGAAATTAATGAATTCGGCATACGCGCGCGACTGCCGTTCCATTAAAGCATCCCACGATTCTTCGGCTAGCTCGGGAAAACGCCGGAGCATCGCGCCAAGCACTCGCAAAGTAGCAAGCACATCTGCCTCCGCATTATGGAAAGCATCTTCTTGGGCCACCCCATAGTGCTGAGCTAGGTTTTCTAATCTGCGTTGGCCACGCCGATACCGATCGACCGAACGATCCAGCATATACGGATCCACTACCGGCCCTATCTCGCGTTCTAGCCGTTCCTCTAAAGTAGGCAGGCCGTGACGCGCCAATTCCGACTCAATTAGCGTCAAATCGTAAGAAGCATTAAAGGCCACCACCGGATAGCCCAAAGCCATATGATCGGCCAGCAACTGAGCTACTTCTTCCAACACTTCGCGAATAGGGCGGCCTTCCCGCCGAGCCTGCTCGGTAGAAATTCCGTGCACATTTTGCGCCTGCAAAGGAATTTCCACCCCTGGATCAGCCAGCCAGTAATGCTTCGTTACCTTTTCGCCATCGACCACAATAACGGAGCACGTCACAAGACGGTCCGCTGCCGGATCAATCCCGGTAGTCTCCGTGTCAAAACCAAGAATAGGGTTAGTAGTCCACATAGTCGAGCCTTTCTGTCTGGTATCTATCCTACAAGCGGCCTCGGACACTTTTTGAGGTGCTTTCCGCAGGGCTTGCGAACCTCGCCGAGCCCAGCAACCTCGCCGAGCCCAGCAACCTCGCCGAGCCCAGCAACCTCGCCGGACTCCCCAACACCGCGCCACATTCCCATCCTCAAACCTATCCGGATGCCAAACTCACGCGGTAGGGTTAAGACGTGGTAGAAGTAGAAATTGGCCGCGGAAAACGCGCCCGAGTCGGTTATTCCTTTGATGATATTTCCGTCGTTCCTTCCCGGCGCACCCGGGATGCCGCCGACGTGACTGTTTCATGGCAACTAGACGCCAGCCTGCTCGATATTCCGGTGATCGGCGCACCCATGGATTCGGTGACCTCCCCGGCAACCGCGATCGAAATGGACCGGCTTGGCGGCGTCGGCGTGCTTGACCTCGAAGGGCTGTGGACCCGGTACGAAGATCCCACACCGTATTTTGACCAGATTGTCAACGCGGATCCCGCGCACGCCACGGCCGTTCTGCAGCAGATCTACAAAGAGCCGATTAAAAGCGAGCTCATCACACAGCGACTGAATGAAATTCGGGCGTCGGGCGCGGTCGTTGCGGGTGCGTTGTCGCCGCAACGTACGCAGGAACATTGGCGGACCGTCGTCGACGCCGGAGTGGACCTGTTTATTATTCGCGGAACAACCGTGTCAGCCGAACATGTTTCGTCGAATCGAGAACCGCTAAACTTGAAGCGTTTTATTTGGGAGCTTGACGTGCCGGTTATCGTCGGCGGAGCAGCTTCCTACACGGCGGCTTTGCATTTAATGCGAACCGGCGCGGCAGGCGTCCTAGCCGGTTTTGGTGGCGGAGCGACAACGGCGAATATGCGTACTGCAGGGGTCGCGGTGCCGATGGCGACCACGGTCGCCGAAGTGGCTGCCGCACGCCGGGAGTACATGGACGAAACCGGTGGGCGCTATGTCCATGTGATTGCGGACGGCCAGATATCGCATTCGGGTGATCTGGTGAAAGCCATCGCGTGCGGGGCTGACGGCGTCATGCTTGGAACTGCGCTTGCCCGGGCAACCGAGGCGCCGGGCAGAGGATACCATTGGGGAGCCGAAGCCTATAACACCAAGTTGCCACGCGGGGAACGAGTGCACGTGGGAACCGCTGGTTCGCTGGACAAGATCTTGTACGGGCCGGCCACCGACGCTAATGGGACGACTAATTTGATCGGCGCTCTGAAGCATTCGATGGCAATGACCGGATATTCAGACGTGAAGGAATTTCAGCGGGTAGAGATTTCCGCATGGATGTCCGATCTGAAGAAATAAAAATTAAAAGTCGTACGTTCTTCTCACTGTAGGTACAACCGAACGCCTATTAAGGTGCCTGTGAGCGCCCAGGGCGCTTATTGAGGAGAAATAAATGACTGACTACCGTATCGAACATGACACCATGGGTGAAGTTCGAGTTCCGGTAAATGCACTCTACCGCGCACAAACTCAGCGCGCGGTGGAAAACTTCCCGATTTCCGGCAAGACGCTGACTGCTCCGCATATTCATGCGCTTGCACAGATCAAGCGTGCAGCGGCAATCGCCAACCGAGAGCTGGGCGTGATCGACGAAGCTCGTGCGGCGGCAATCGTCGCGGCAGCGGATGAAGTTATTGCGGGCAAGCACGACGATCAATTCCCGATTGATATTTTCCAAACCGGCTCGGGCACTTCCTCGAATATGAATACCAACGAGGTGATCTCAACTATTGCCACTGAGCAATCCGGGATCGACATTCACCCAAATGACCACGTCAACGCTTCCCAGTCCTCGAATGACGTGTTCCCATCGTCGATTCATATTGCCGCGCTGAGCGCAGTTCATGAGGTGCTGTTGCCAAAGCTGACGATGCTAGCTGAATCTCTTGAAGCCAAGCAGGAAGAGTTTAAGGATATTGTTAAATCCGGGCGGACTCATTTGATGGATGCCACCCCGATTACTCTCGGGCAGGAGTTCTCCGGTTATGCCACTCAGATCCGTTACGGGATTAAGCGGATCGAAGCTACCCTTGAACGGCTGGCGGAATTGCCCTTAGGTGGCACGGCTGTTGGCACTGGGATTAATACCCCGACTGGTTTTTCTCAGCATGTTATTGAGCTGATTGCTGAGAATACTGGCCTGCCTTTTGTGGAGGCGTCAAACCATTTTGAAGCTCAGGCCGCGCAGGATTCCCTTGTCGAGACGTCTGGCGCGTTGCGCACTGTTGCGGTTTCGCTGGTGAAAATCGCAAATGATTTGCGTTGGATGGGTTCGGGTCCGCGTACCGGCCTTGGCGAGTTGCATTTGCCGGACTTACAACCGGGGTCTTCGATTATGCCGGGTAAGGTAAATCCGGTTGTGCCAGAGGCGACGGTTATGGTTGCGGCCCAAGTTATTGGGAACGACGCCGCTATCGCTTTTGCTGGGACGCAGGGGAACTTTGACCTTTTGGTTACGTTGCCGGTGATGGCACAGAATTTGCTCGATTCGATAAATATCTTGGGCAATATTTCTGAAGTGTTGGCCAAGCGGACGGTGGACGGGCTCGAAGCTAACCGGGAGCGGTGCCGTGAGCTTGCGGAGTCTTCCCCATCGATCGTGACCCCGCTGAACCGATACATCGGCTATGAGAATGCTGCAAAGATCGCTAAGCATTCGGTGGCAAAGAATATTACGGTAAAGCAGGCGGCGTTGGATCTTGGTTTTGTTGAGCGTGGCGAAATCGATGAGGAGACGTTGAACAAGGCGTTGGATGTGAGGACGATGGTAGGGGATTTCTAATCCTTGCTGAGCGCCAAACAAAAGCCGATTAGTCTGGTCTGCAGAACGTCAAATGGCCGCCTTTTTGGCCTTAACCCCCTTTTTTTGGTGCGGAGGTGTCTGCTGTTGAGGTTGTGAGGTTCTGGTCGACTCTCTTTTTAGGTGTGGGAGGGACGTTTATGATGCCTGCGTGAATTTACACCTGTCTTCCCGCCCGTAAAGTCCCCTATGTCGGTTTTCATTCTCGAGTTTTCTGAGGCATAAGAAGAACTGCGTGCATAAGTATCAACTTTTACTTACCTCCAGCGCTATATACGGCTTGGAGGGTGCGAAAAGTTGATGCTTATGCACGGATGGAGCTGATATCGCACCAATCAACGCCGAGACCACCACTAAATGGGCTTGTGCGATTGGTGGTTGACAAAAAGAACCACCTGAAACGCACCACTCCACATCTGAAAACCTCGGAGGTACCTATTTTGGGACTAAAAATGCTGGAAGCGTTTTCCAAATTAGGGAATATCGAACTATCCGAAGATAGTCTGCGGATAGTTCGATATTCCCTAATTT
>JAAYWS010000110.1 GCA_012516575.1 Actinomycetaceae bacterium | reverse complement strand
AGCCGCACCATGGGAAGACGGAGTCTGGATCAGAAAAGGCTGGGCCGGACGCTGACGAGCCTAAAACAAGCCACGACACGCCCGGCCCAGACACACTTTTTGGCCTTTAACCCGCATCCGAGCTGCCCTGCCAAATAAATAGCTAGGGCGCGGGAAATTTCCCGCGCCCTAGCTTAAACACTGGTAACAGCTATCTTTAGCCCTTGGCAGTTTCACTTGCCGTAAGACCAAATGGCAGTTTCACTTGCCGTGAACCGAAAGACCTGCAGTGCGCGATCAGTCTTACTTGACCGCATCAGCTACATTACTTAGCCTACTCGGCTGATTCTGCCGACTCAGCTGACTCCGGCGAATCTGCCGATTCTGGGGAGTCTGCCGATTCTGGCGAATCTGCGGACTCAGGCGATTCGACCTTCTTCGCTACCTTCTTCTTTGGCGAAACCGGCTCGAGAACGAGCGAGAGTTCGGCCATTGGAGCATTGTCGCCCTTACGGTTCGGCAGCTTAACGATGCGGGTGTAACCACCATCGCGATCTGCGAACTTCGGTGCGAGCTCTTCAAACAGAATGTAGGCAGCTTCGCGGTCACGGAGCACCTTCAAAGCAAGACGACGGTTATGCGTGCCGCCCTTCTTAGCCTTGGTAATGAGCTTTTCCATGTGCGGACGAACGCGCTTGGCCTTAGCTTCCGTCGTTACAACGGCTTCGTTTTCAATAAGCGCCTTGCACATGTTGGCAATAATGAGACGCTCGTGCGCCGGGCTTCCTCCCAGACGCGGACCCTTTGCGGGACGTGGCATGATTTCTCCTAAAAATTTAATTTATCGTCCGCGGGCTCAGGCCAGCGAATCGTCACTGAAAGTCATTGAGAAGTTGTCATCTCCGAAACCGGTCATGTAACCAGCCGGGGAATCCTTCAGACGCAGGTCAAGCTTGGACAGCTCTTCCTTAACATCTTCAATCGACTTCGCACCAAAGTTACGAATATCGAGTAGATCGGCTTCTGAACGCATAATCAGCTCGCCAATCGTGTGGATTCCTTCGCGCTGCAGACAGTTCTGTGAACGTGCCGGCAGGTTCAGAATGGTAATCGGACGCTGCAGATCCGAAGACTGCTGCTCGACAACCGGAGCTTCCTTGAGCTCCAGACCTTCGACTTCTTCATTGAGCTCAGTACACAGACCGAAGAGCTCAACAAGAGTCTTACCAGCGGATGCAAAAGCATCGCGCGGTGCGATGGACGGCTTGGTTTCGACGTCGACAATCAACTTGTCAAAATCAGTACGCTGACCCACACGGGTAGCTTCCACCTTGTACGAAACCTTCACTACCGGAGAGTAGATCGAGTCGATCGGGATACGGCCGATCTCGTAATCCGGGGAATTATTCTGCGAAGCCGAAACATAACCACGGCCGCGTTCAACGGTCAGGTCAATTTCGATCTTGCCCTTTTCATTCAGAGTCGCAATAACCAGATCCGGGTTGTGGACTTCAACGCCCGCAGGCGGAGTAATATCAGAAGCCGTTACTGCGCCCGGACCAGACTTACGCAGGTACATCTGGACAGGTTCGTCGTTCTCCGAGGTTACGACCAGATCCTTGAGATTAAGGATGATTTCGGCGACGTCTTCCTTAACTCCCGGAATCGTAGAAAACTCGTGGAGCACACCGTCAATATGGATCGAGGTGACTGCCGCACCTGGAATGGAGGACAGCAAAGTGCGACGCAACGAGTTTCCGAGCGTGTAGCCGAAGCCCGGCTCGAGCGGGTCAAGAGTGAAGCGGGAACGAGTATCGTTAAGCTTCTCTTCGGTCAGCGTAGGACGCTGTTCAATGATCACTGTTCTATTTCCTTTCATCGGACGCCCACTATATGACGCCCTTTTTTGCCTCATATGCCTAACGGCAAGGAGTTACGGTTCCAGTACGGACCGGAACCGTCTGAGGAAGGGGCAAAGCCCCCAGGATCAAACGCGACGGCGCTTGGGAGGACGGCAACCGTTATGTGCCTGCGGAGTAACGTCGGAAATCGATGTTACTTCCAAACCGGATGCGGTTAGCGAACGGATTGCGGTTTCGCGGCCCGAACCCGGACCCTTAACGAAAACGTCTACCTTCTTCATGCCCGACTCCATGGCACGACGTGCAGCATGCTCTGCAGCGAGCTGTGCAGCGTATGGAGTGGACTTACGCGAACCCTTGAAACCAACCATGCCCGAGGAAGCCTGAGCGATAATCTCGCCGTTGGTATCGGTGATGGACACGATGGTGTTATTAAAAGTGGACTTAATATGTGCCTGGCCGTGCAATACATTCTTGCGCACATTGCGGCGCGGACGGCGCTGAGTCTTAGGTGGCATTGAAATTTATCTCCTCATCGATTCACGCCCGAAGGCGGAACTACTACTTCTTCTTACCTGCAACCGTACGCTTGGGGCCCTTGCGGGTACGCGCGTTGGTCTTTGTACGCTGACCATGGACTGGCAGGCCGCGGCGATGACGCAAGCCTTGGTAGCAACCGATTTCTACCTTGCGGCGAATATTGGCCTGAATCTCACGACGCAGGTCACCTTCAACCTTGTAGTTGTCATCGATAAAATTCTTGAGCTTGACGAGTTCTTCCTCGGTCAAGTCCTTAACGCGGGTATCGGGATTCACACCAGTGGCCTCGAGGGCCTTCTGGGAGCTGGTGCGTCCAATGCCGAAAATGTAGGTAAGTGCGATCTCAACGCGCTTTTCGCGCGGGAGGTCTACACCAGATAGACGTGCCATGAATGTGGCTCCTATTGTTTATTCCGAAGGTGTGGAGCATTGCCGCCCCTTCAGGGTTCTGGCCTCCGGACCAGAAGTTGTGCTGGTAGCACTGGCAATGCCGATTTCAATTGTTAGGGGTTTACCCCTGGCGCTGCTTGTGGCGCGGGTTGTCACAGATAACCATGACGCGACCGTGCCGGCGAATGACCTTGCAGTTATCGCAGATCTTCTTAACGCTTGGCTTGACCTTCATAGTGTCTTAGCTTTCTTGGCCAGTCTGCTGTTACACAGACTAACGGGTAGGGGGAGTTACTTATGACGGTAAACGATACGACCGCGCGACAAATCGTAGGGCGTAAGCTCTACGACAACACGGTCCTCCGGAAGGATCTTGATGTAGTGCTGGCGCATCTTGCCCGAGATATGCCCAAGTACAACGTGTCCGTTTTCAAGTTCAACCCGGAACGTTGCGTTTGGCAACGCCTCGATGACTACGCCTTCAATTTCAATGACGCCTTCTTTTGCCATTACTCCCGCTATCTTTGACTGACTTTATCCGCTCGCGGTTGCGCGCGGAGATGATGCACAAACAATGCACCAACGCTCAATTTTACGCGAGTTCCCGGGGTTTTTAAAAGGGCCTTATCCGTGCATCTCGTCACGAATAACGCAAATAGGCACCTACCGGACGCCCTCAGCTTACACAGTTCTCCCCACCCGCACGCCGTCGTCCCAGCAGCGCGCTACTTGCACGTCGTCGTCCCAACAGCACAACTACTTGCGCTACTCTCTCACGCCAAGTAGTATGCACTACATAGTACTTGGCGCAATAAAGGAGCGCGAATGGTTAAACAGCCGTCCGTCACCCAGCTTTACAAGGGCACCATTGAGCTAGCCGTACTAGCTTTGCTTTCCCGGCGTGCCCACTACGGTGGCGAGATCGTGGACAAACTCGCCAGCATTCCCGGCTTGCACACCTCAGCCGGCACCATTTATCCCTTGCTTAAACGCCTTGCGAAAGCCGGAGCTCTTAGCACTTCTTGGGTGGAGTCCCCGTCTGGCCCACCGCGCAAGTATTACAAACTCACCCCCACCGGCAAACAAGACTTCGCCGCATTATCAGCCGCTTGGCATGAACTAGCTGGCGCGATAACTATGCTTTTGGAGGCAACCGATGACTGACCACGAATTTCTTGCTGAGCTAGCCCAAGAACTCGCATTCCTCCCCTTATCCGAACGCACTGAAATCCTGAGCGATATTCAAGATCTTATTGACGACGGCGTTGCAGTTGCGGATTTTGGCTCCCCGGCTCAATTTGCACAGCAGTTCAAGCCGTCCAGTCTAGGTTCGGCCGAGCAGTCTACAGTCCCGTGGTATTTGCCGTCTTTTGAGTTACTGACCGATCCAGATGCTAAGGGTCGGTGGTGGGAACCTGAGAATCCGCATATCTTCATCCATAAAACTCTCGGAATCGGCTGGGATATTAATTTTGCCGCACTAGCTGTGAAGCTCGGCTTGCTCCGTCCAGACGACCTCGACGACGAGATCCTTGAATCCGTACCCAAACCTTTCACGCAAACGCTTAACGTCGCTCCGCTCGTCATCGCAGCCGCAAGCACTCCTGCTTTGGCGCGGCTCATTCGTCGTGGACAGTCCACAACCGCACTCGGGCATGCCCTTGGCATAAGCACTATCAGTTTCTATTCACGCGGCAATACCCCGAGCAATCTCATCACTAAATGTTTAGCTACGGGTTTTAACGCAGCGATCGGGCTATCTGCCTATGAAGCTAGTGCGCCAGTCAAAAACCGCACCCAAAAGTGGTTGATCGGCCAGTCACGGGCCCTTGCCCTACTATCTGCACCTGCCCTCGCATTGGTCACAATAAAACTCGGGCTACGTAATGTAACGAAAGGAAAATCATGACTTTTCCTGCTCACCTGTCAACTTCCCAAGGCGTCATACTCGGTATTGCCCTGAGCATTTACGCGGTTCTCCTCATCGCCGGTGTGAGTAGCTGGATACGCACCAAAAAGAACCTCGGCCCGGCCCAATACGCGCAACAGCGCACCGCAATGCTCCTGAGCCTGCTATTCATCGTACTGGTTTCCACATTTGGTCCGCTTATTTGGTTTGTTGTGCTCCGCCAACGCTTTGAACAGGCGGCTACACCTGCTGAGACAGATTCGCAGCACTCCGCTGTTTCCACCGCCCACCCGCAACTCGATTCCTTATGGGACCAGCAATGACCACCACCCCGGCGTCGTATGCTCAGACGAATACGGCCAATTCGCCTGCAATTACGGTAAGAGAGCTATCGAAAAGTTTTGGTGCCAACAAAGCGTTGGCGAATGTGTCTTTTAGTGTGCCGAAAAACTCGGTATACGGTCTGCTCGGGCCAAATGGAGCAGGGAAGACCACGCTCATTAAGATATTGCTTGGCCTGTCCCGGCCAGATAATGGCCAAATCAGTATTTTAGGCGGCACTCCCACCAACCCAGCAACACGTACCAAAATCGGCTACGTACCCGATGTCCCCGAATTTGACGGCTGGATGACCGCCGCGCAGTATCTCGAAAGTTTAGGCCGACTCCTCGGATTTACCGTTGCCTCTGCCCGGGCCCGTAGCGATCTCGTGCTCAAGCGGGTTGGTTTAGCTGGTGTGACGACGCCGATTGGCGGTTTTTCACGCGGGATGCGCCAGCGTTTGGGGATTGCGCAAGGATTATTAGGCGGACCGGAAGTGCTGATATTGGATGAGCCGACAACCGCTTTGGATCCAGCAGGACGAGCTGAACTACTCGACCTCATACAAGAAGTCTCCCAACATTGCACAATAATTTTCTCTACGCATTTACTCACGGACGTGGACCGGGTATGCGACCACGTGTTGGTATTGAATTCAACAGTAGTGACGGCGTCGTCAATAGCCGACCTGCGAGCTACGCTCAAACCAGAGATTGAAGTTGAAATCGTCGACCCCAATCCAGATGCCCGGGCTTATCCCGAAAGCTTCTCCGCTTCCGAAGCAATTGCGAATTTTTCGCGGGCGCTCGAATCCGAACCGTGGCTCGAGAATATGACGTGTAACGGTTTACGTTTCACTATTTCTTTAAATAACCCGGACCTAGCCGCTCGCCGCATCCCAGAGCTAGCGGTGGCTTACAGCCTGGGAATCCGGTCATTAACCCCCGTCCGACACTCAATGGAATCGATTTTCTTCCAACTATTAAACACGGGAGGAAAACATGCCTAGAAGTTCGGTTATTACGACGCGCCAGCTGGTACGCCGCGAGCTGTACAGTGCCTATAAAACCAAGAAAATACTGGCGCTGTTACTGGTCTTAATCGCGTCAGCCGGGCTCGCCATAACCATGGCAGTATTTTCGAAAGAAATACTCGCCTACGCGCTTGGCTCTGAGCTAGGAGAAGCTTTTAGTTCTGAAATACTTCCAGAGGCCACCGATGCCACCGCGTGGCAACAGTGGACGAATAATCTGGTGCAAATGGTCGCTCTGATTATTGGCGTGATCACCGCCTATGATGCTCAGCGAGCAGTGCATTCCCCCGCTGGTCATCTGCTGCTGACTCGGCCCTTGCGTCGAATGTCAGTATTGAATGCGCAATTACTCGCTAATATGGCAATTTTTCTTGCTACCACGGCAGTGGGAAGTGGAATTATGATCGCGAGCGCCTATGCGCTTTTTGACGAGGTAGACCTAGTTCCGTTGTGGGGCGGACTGGGCGTATGGGTGGTATGCGCGATAGTAATGGCAGTTGGCGGGCAATTCTTTGGTGTGGTGATTAAAAACCGTGCCGGGGCTATCGGGGCCATAGTTGGTATGTACTTTGTTTTCCTCACCGTGGGCGCAATTCGGATATTCGCCCAATACACCCCTGCCGGGCTTTACACCTTACCCACGACTATTGCTGGTGGCGCGCAAGTAGAAACTAGCGCTATCTGGTGGCCGGTGATCACCGGCCTGGGCATGGTTATCGCGCTGTATGCGCTCATGGCTCGGATTTTCACCACCAAAGACCTCTAAGCGAACGGGGCTAGGCCAATAGCCCCTCACGGCTCGACACAAAACTGCGGACCCGACACAAAACGGCGGATTTTCAACGATCTCTATCGTGAAAATCCGCCATTTTGAGCTATATGCCCTAACGAGCATTGGGAGATTATCAGCTAACCGCCTACGCTCCCACACTCAGTAGCTATTCCAAAAGCAGACTCTTCTTTTTGCGCCAGACTAGCGCTACACCGGAAGCCACCAGCAATGTTGCAATAACTGCCAAGTCGCCAGCGTCCACACCGGTATTTGCCAACCGTGGCCCTTGCGGAACCGGAGCCTGCGGAGTAGCCGGAGGAACCGGAGCAGGCTTCACAAGGAAGGTCGTTTGCGACACATAATTTGATTCCTTACCGACGGCCTTCACGGTGTGAGTGCCCGGCGCGAAATCCGACGGCGAGGTCCACGTAAGCTTCGCCCTGCCATCCGCATCTGCCTTAGTTCTGCCAGCGTAAATCTCGGTGGAATAGACGTAGAAATCTACATCCTCGCCCGGCAAGAATCCAGAAGCAGTAAAGGTTATCTCTGCGCCCTGTACGTACTCAGCTTGATCGGTCTCGACTACTGAGTCGTCTTCACACGTGCCATCGTCATCTTCGCTATCCGGATCGCCGCCTAAAGGATTATCCTGGTCCCCTCCAGTTGGATCTGATCCTGGTATGTAGCCTGGGCTATCTCCGCCAGCTGGATCACCATCTCCACCGGCTGGATCGTCTCCCTTAGCACCACTGTCACCCAGCGGCTCCGTGCCCTGCCCCTGGTCTGCTTGGTCGACGTCGTCGAGGTACTGGGCCACGTCAACATCTGAGTCACCGTCACCCAAGGCATCGTCTGGCGTTGCTGCCGCTGTACCTGCTAATCCGAGTGACAACGTGCTTGCCACCAATACAGACAGCCCAACACGCCATCTTCCTCTTCGTGCGTTAAAAAGGGTTTTCATCGTTCTCACTCCACTATTCACAGTGCACTTTCTGTAATGTACACCACAAATTCAGGATACTCGATTAGCCGCTCTCTTTATACCCTTTTGGCACACCGAAAGTGATAATAATGCCCAGTTAACACCCAAAGCCGGGCAAACCGACGAAAAGGAAAAGAAACGTTACTCGCCTAAAGGCACCGGCGTAATACCATAAGGCGCCAGCCCCGCCACACCACCATCCGGTGCGGTTAACACCCAGATTCCTTTCGAGTGCATAGCAACCATATGTTCCCAATGGCACGCGTCCGAACCGTCATCGGTCACAGCCGTCCACTCATCGTCGAGCGTTGTATTCGCTTGGTTACCTGCGGCCAAAATAGGCTCAATACAAATAACCATTCCGCGTTTAATTCGCGCAGTACGTTCAGCTACCGAAAAGTTCAGAACTTCAGGTGGCTGATGCATTGTTGATCCGATACCGTGCCCGGTAAAATTCAGCACAATATCGGGCCGGTCCTCTTCTGGTACGGCTTCGACAAAATCGTCAATCGCGTCACCGATATCGCCAATCCGCTTTCCACGGGCGAAAGCCGCAATACCCGTCCACATAGCCTGTTCAGTAATCTCGGATAACCGTTCCCGGCGCGCACGTACCTCCTCATCCCCACCCGGAATCACAACGGTCGTACAGGCATCGCCGTGCCAACCATCTACCACTGCCCCGCAGTCGAAAGAGACGATATCGCCCGGCTGTAAAACCCGCTCCCCGGGAATCCCGTGCACGATCACTTCATTAACCGACGCACAAATCTGCCCCGGATAACCGTAATACCCGTAAAAATTCGACTTCGCGCCATGACGTTGTAACACGTCCAACGCTACCCGGTCCATATCCGCCGTCGTTTTACCGGCAACTGCCGCTTCTCGCAAAGCCGCATGAATATCAGCCACAACTAAGCCGGCCCGCCGCATCTTTACGATATCGGCGTCGGACTTATACTCAATCCGGTCGCGCATACTAATTCACCTCTCGCACGCAAAAGGCGCTCAGGGAAACCCCGAACGCCATCTGCACTGTCTGTTACTTTTCGCCTATATGCATTTTAATTGCGGCAAGCAAACGCTCATACACTTCACCCACCGTGCCAGTGCCATCCACCGCGATGAGCTGTCCGCGTTCCTCATAGGCTTCCACTACCGGCTCAGTTTCCAAACGGTAAACGTTAATCCGGTGATGGATAACGTCTGCTCGGTCGTCCTTGCGGCCCTCGATCTTCGCACGGGAAAGTAGCCGCCGCACAATATCCTGATCTGGAACAACTATCTCCACGATCGCATCAATATGCGTACCCAGTTCATCAAGTATCTTGTCGAGTGCCTCAACTTGGTGGGTATTACGCGGATAACCGTCTAACAGGAAACCATTTGCCGCATCCGGCTGGGCAAGCCTACGCCGCACGATTTCGTCGGGCACTTCGTCCGGCACCAGATTGCCGTGCTGAATATAGTCCGCCGCAAGGTTACCGATATCCGAACCCGATTTGATCTCCGCCCGGAAAATATCGCCGGTGGAAATAGCTGGAATCCCCAGCTTCTCGCTGACAATTTTGGCTTGCGTGCCTTTTCCCGCCCCAGGAGGGCCAACTAAAATTAACCGATAACTCATCGTAGGAATCCTTCATAATGACGCTGTTGCAGTTGTGCGTCAATATCTTTAACAGTCTGCAACCCGACACCCACCAGAATAATAATCGACGTTCCACCGAATGCCATCGACTGCACGCCCATCTGATTGAATACGATCTGCGGAATTAGTGCAATCGTCGCTAGATAGAAAGCGCCCACCCAGTTAATCCGGTTAATAACATAACGCAGATAATCGGCCGTCGGCTGGCCTGCGCGGATGCCCGGAATAAAGCCACCGTAACGCTTCATGTTATCGGCGACGTCTTCTGGATTAAACGTGATCGACGTGTAGAAAAACGCGAAGAACACGATCAAGAGGAAATACGTGACCAAGTATGCCGGAGATTGCGGCGCAAAATTCTGCTGCAACCACAGCGCCCATCCCGACTGCACATTTCCAAACTGGGCAATCATCGTAGGCAGCGACAGAATCGACGACGCAAAAATCACCGGAATAACATTCGCCATATTAATCTTCAGCGGAATGTAGGTCGAAGTACCCCCGTATGTACGCCGTCCGACCACACGCTTGGCATATTGAACAGGGATACGACGCTGGGATTGTTCAACGAAAACAACGACGACGGTGATTGCGAGGAACATTGCCAGTACGAGTATGACACGGGTCCAGCCGCCGTCGGACTGCTGAACCGAGACCAGCATATTCGGGAACGACGCCGCAATGCCGGTGAAGATCAATAGCGACATGCCGTTGCCGACCCCGCGTTCGGTGATCAGTTCGGCCATCCACATGATTAGGCCGGTGCCGGCGGTCATCGCCAAAATAGCGATTAAATAGCGTCCGGGCGAAGCGTCTGGAATCGGGTCGACCGCGCATCCTTGGAATAGTGAACCATTAGCTACCGATACCATCACCGACGATTGCAAGATTGCAAGGAAAATCGTGAGGTAACGTGTGTATTCGGTGAGCTTGGACTGCCCGGCCTGGCCTTCCTTGGACAGCTCTTCGAAGCGGGGAATAACCACTTTCATCAGTTGCACAATAATCGACGCCGTAATGTAAGGCATAATGCCGAGCGCGAATACGGACAGCTGGAGCATTGCTCCACCAGAGAACATATTCATCATGGTCAACAGGTCGGCACTACCAGCTTCTTGTAAACACTGGTTGACGTTTTCGTATGAGACGAAAGGCGTCGGGATAAACGTACCGAGCCGGTAAATCACCATAATCATCATGGTGAACAGTAGCTTGGCACGCAGATCTGGAGTGCGGAACGCGGAGATCAGTGCTTTCAGCAAGGAGTTCCTCCAATGTATGACCACAAAGGTGGCGTCGAATAGGGCCAGCGCACAGGGCGCACTGGGTAAACTATACCCTGCTGGGTGAAATCTCCGAAGTTGTTCCACCACCTAGTGGGATTATTCTCGCCACAAATCGCCCGTTTCAGCAGAAAATGACCCTCTCGAGCAGAAAACTACCGTCTCGAGCAGAAAAACATCGCGTTGAGCAGATAATCACCGCCTCGAGCACGCAATGGGGCGGCTTCCCGGGTGGGAAGCCGCCCCATTAAGCGTAGTGTTATGCAGTATTACCGCTTAGTGCAGGTATAACTGCTTAGCACAGGTATAACTGCTTAGCTCAGGTTTTACCGCTTGGTAACAGTACCACCAGCTGCTTCAATCTTCTGCGCAGCCGATGCCGACCAAGCATCTACCGTAACGTTGACCTTGACGTTAACATCGCCATTGCCCAGTAGCTTAACCAGCTTCTTGGCACGAACAGCACCCTTTTCAACGAGAGCGTCAACGGTTACGTCGCCACCTTCAGGGAACAGTTCGTTCAGATCTTCAACGTTGACAACCTGGTACTCGATCTTCGCCGGGTTCTTAAAACCGCGAAGCTTTGGCAGACGCATATGCAGTGGCATCTGGCCACCTTCGAAGCCTGCCGGTACCGTGTTACGAGCCTTAGTGCCCTTGGTACCACGACCAGCCGTCTTGCCCTTGGAGCCTTCGCCGCGTCCCACACGGATACGCGACTTCTTAGCACCCGGAGCCGGGCGAAGATCGTGAATCTTCAGAATCGTGGATTCGGTCTTCTTATCGCTCATTAGTCAACCTCCTCCACAGTAACCAGATGTGCCACCGTGCGAATCATGCCGCGTACCTCTGGGGTATCCTCGCGGACAACCGACTGGTGAATCTTCTTCAAACCAAGGGTACGGATCGTATCCCGATGGTTCTGCTTAGTGCCGATAAGGCCCTTTTTCTGCGTGATCTTCAGCGCCATTATGCACCAACTCCTGCAGCGGCAGCCTCGTTTTCAGCGCGCTGTGCTTCGAGTTCAGCATCCTCGCGCTCCTTGGCTTCATACTCTGCGCGAGCGCGGAGCATAGCCTTCGGGGCTACCCGGTCGACTGGCAGTCCACGGCGAGCAGCAACAGCCTCAGGCTGCTCAAGCTGCTTCAGTGCCGCGATCGTGCCGCGAACAATGTTGAGAGCATTAGCGGAGCCAAGCGACTTCGACAGTACGTCATGGATACCAGCGGCCTCCATAACTGCACGCACTGGACCACCAGCGATTACACCAGTACCCGGGGAAGCCGGACGAAGCAGAACAACGCCTGCAGCGTCTTCGCCCTGAACCAAGTGTGGAATCGTAGTGCCAATACGCGGAACCTTGAAGAAGTTCTTCTTAGCTTCCTCAGTACCCTTAGCAATCGCTGCCGGTACTTCCTTAGCCTTGCCGTAGCCAACACCGACGGTGCCGTTACCATCGCCTACCACCACGAGTGCGGTGAAGGCCATGCGACGACCACCCTTAACAGTCTTAGCAACACGGTTGATCGTTACGACGCGCTCGACGTATGCGTTACGGTCATCGGCGCGACGATCGGTGCGACGGTCGTTACGACGATCGTCACGACGGTTGCGCTCGTTGCGCTCACCGCTGTCCGAGCCCTGGGCCCGTCCTCGCTGCTGTGCAGCCATAAGATTATCCTCTCGTTTCGCCTTATACAGTCAAGCCGGCTTCGCGGGCGCCGTCAGCAACCGCAGCCACACGACCATGGTACTTGTTACCACCACGGTCAAAGACCACTGTGGAAATACCGGCCGCTACGGCACGCTTGCCAATCAGCTCACCAACGGTGCGAGCCTTATTGACCTTGTTATCGGATACGGAGCGCAGATCGTCTTCCATCGTCGAGGCAGACACGAGGGTCTTGCCAACGGTGTCGTCGATAATCTGTGCAACCATGTGGCGGTTGGAACGGGTAACGACGAGACGTGGACGCTCGGCGGTACCAGTAATCCGCTTGCGGAGTCGAAGGTGACGGCGGGTACGTGCGACGTACTTGCCCTTGCCCTTTGGAGTAACAGCCATTACTTACCAGCCTTTCCGGCCTTGCGGCGGACGAATTCGCCAGCGTAGCGAATACCCTTGCCCTTGTACGGCTCAGGCTTACGGAGCTTACGGATACGGGCAGCCATCTCACCGACGAGCTGCTTGTCGATGCCGCTAATGGAGAACTTCGTAGGGGTATCTACCTGGAAGGTGATGCCTTCCGGAGCCTCGACGTAGATCGTGTGCGAGTAGCCGAGGGAGAACTCAAGGTCCGATCCCTTAGCCAATACGCGGTAGCCAGTGCCCACGATTTCAAGATTCCGCTTGTAGCCTTCGGTAACACCGACAACATTGTTGTAGATGAGGGTGCGGGTCAGGCCGTGCAAGGAACGGGTTTCGCGCTCTTCGTTCGGGCGGGTGACGACGATTTCGCCGTCGTTAACCGCAACTTCGATCGGAGCCGGGATCGCTTGAGCGAGTTCGCCCTTTGGTCCCTTCACGATAACCGTATCGCCGTCGATCTTGACCTCAACACCTGCAGGGATGGCAATAGGGAGCTTACCAATACGTGACATTGTTTAACTCCTTCCTATTACCAGATGTAGGCGAGGACTTCTCCGCCTACACCCTTTTCCTTGGCTTGACGGTCCGTCAGCAGACCGGAAGACGTGGACAAAATAGCCACGCCAAGGCCGCCGAGAACCTCGGGCAAATTCGTGGACTTCGCGTATACACGAAGACCTGGCTTGGAAATACGGCGCAGACCAGCAAGCGAACGCTCGCGGTTCGGGCCGAACTTCAGGTTGAGAGTGAGCGTCTTGCCCACCTTGGCTTCTTCGACGACGTAGTCGGCGATGTAACCCTCACGCTGCAAGATGTCGGCAATGCCTGCCTTCATCTTGGAGTACGGCATCGATACCGACTCATGAAACGCCGAGTTGGCGTTGCGCAGACGCGTGAGCATATCTGCGATTGGGTCTGTCATAGACATCGGGCTTTTGCCCTTCCTCGTCGTGGTTTCCCTATCGGACCTACGACGTAGTTTCTTACCAGCTGGACTTCTTTACACCCGGGAGTTCGCCACGGTGGGCCATCTCGCGCAGGCAGACTCGGCACAGGCCGAACTTACGGTAGACCGAACGCGGTCGGCCGCAGCGCTGGCAACGAGTGTAAGCGCGAACGGCGTACTTGGGCTTGCGGGAAGCTTTTACCTTAAGTGAGGTTTTTGCCATTGTCAGTTCTCCTTGAACGGGAATCCAAGGTGACGCAGCAGTGCACGTCCCTCGTCGTCGGTCTTAGCGGTCGTGACCACGGTGATATCCATGCCGCGGACACGATCAATCTTGTCCTGGTCAATCTCGTGGAATACGGACTGCTCGGTCAGGCCAAAGGTGTAGTTACCATTGCCATCAAACTGCTTGGACGAAAGGCCCCGGAAGTCGCGGATACGCGGCAGTGCGGTGGACAGCAGACGGTCGAGGAATTCCCACATACGGTCACCACGCAGCGTCACGTGGCAGCCAATCGGCATGCCCTCGCGAAGCTTAAACTGCGCAATCGACTTGCGGGCCCGGGTCACCTGCGGTTTTTGACCGGTGATAGCGGTGATATCAGCGATTGCCCCTTCGATAACCTTCGAATCACGGGCAGCGTCGCCAACACCCATATTGACCACAATCTTCGTCAAGCCAGGCACCTGGCTGACGTTGGCGTACTTGAACTCATCGTTCATCTTGGCCTTGATCTGTTCCCGGTAGATCGTCTTCAGGCGTGGAGTTACCTTCTCGCTCACAGTTCGATCTCCTTTCCAGCGCGACGGCCGATACGCTCACGCATGATCTTCTTACGACCATTGCGCTCTACTTCGACCTCGCGGTAGCCAACACGTACGGGCTTCTTATCTGGGCCAACCAATGCCACATTCGAAATGTGAATCGGGGCTTCCACGGTTTCAATACCGCCGGTGGTTGCACCGCGATCGGTGTAGCTGACCTTGGTGTGCCGCTTAACGCGCTGCACGCCTTCAACAATCACCCGATTGGTCTTGGTGTCCACGGACAGAACCGTGCCCATCTTGCCCTTGTCACGTCCGGCAATGACCTTAACTTGGTCGCCCTTCTTGATCTTCGCCATGGGTTAGATCACCTCCGGTGCCAACGAAACAATACGCATGAACTTCTTGTCACGCAGCTCGCGAGCAACCGGTCCGAAGATACGGGTGCCTCGCGGCTCAGTCTCATTCTTGAGAATGACGGCAGCGTTTTCGTCGAAACGAATGTACGAGCCGTCTGCGCGTCGAGTACTCTTCTTTGCACGGACGACAACCGCCTTGACGATTTCGCCCTTCTTAACATTTCCGCCAGGGATAGCGTCCTTGACGGTGGCGACAATCGTGTCGCCAATTCCGGCGTAGCGCTTGCCAGAACCACCGAGAACACGGATGCAAAGGATTTCCTTAGCACCGGTGTTGTCGGCGATCTTAAGCCGCGACTCCTGCTGGATCATTTATATTTCTCCTGTCGTCGTGCCGGTTCTCGGTAAACGAGCCTTGCCGAACGGATGGTTTACATACTTAGGCTGGTGCCCAAGCACGAATCACTTGGCCTTCTCGATAATCTCAACCACGCGGAAATGCTTGGTTGCAGACAACGGTCGGGTTTCCATGATGCGTACGAGATCGCCTACACGGACCTCGTTGGTTTCGTCATGGGCTTTAACACGCTTGGATCGAGTCATAACCTTGCCGTACAGCGAATGCTTGCGGCGGTCTTCTACCTCGACCACAACGGTCTTGTCCATCTTGTCAGAAACTACGTAGCCACGGCGAACCTTACGCTGATTACGCTGTGTGGTTTCGGTCAACTTTTCCTGCTCGCTCATATTGGACCTCACTTCTTAGCCGTCGGAGCGGTGCGAATTCCGAGCTCACGCTCGCGGGCAATCGTGTAAATGCGTGCAATATTGCGACGCACTTCCTTGAGACGACCAGAGTCTTCTAGCCGGTGAGTAACAGCCGAGAAGCGCAGGTTGAACAGTTCTTCCTTAGCTTCCTTCAGGCGCTCGCCCAGTTCGGCGTCGGTGAGCTTATCCAGCTCAGCAGTGGAAATGCCCTTAGCCATTATTCACTCTCCTCACGGGTGATGAAACGGGTCTTCATCGGGAGCTTATGCATCGCGCGGGACATAGCCTCGCGTGCGAGCTCTTCGGGAACGCCTGCCAGTTCAAACAGGACGCGTCCCGGCTTAACGTTAGCAACCCACCATTCAACCGAACCCTTACCCGAGCCCATACGGACTTCGGCAGGCTTCTTGGTCAACGGGCGGTCAGGGAAGATGTTAATCCATACCTTGCCACCACGCTTAACGTGACGGGTCATCGCAATACGTGCAGCTTCGATCTGTCGGTTGGTGATGTAGGCCGGCTCTAGTGCCTGGATACCGTACTCACCGAATGCAAGCTGGTTGCCGCCCTTGGACATCCCCGAACGGGTCGGACGATGCTGCTTGCGGTGCTTTGTGCGGCGGGGAATGAGCATTTAACTCAGGCCTCCGTTTCCTGGGTATTAGCCGGCGCTGCAGCCTGAGCTTCAGCGGGAGCAGTGCGCTGCTCTGCCGGACGGTTCTGACGCTGACCGCGACGGTCACCGCGACGTCCGCGACGCTCACCACCACGACCGCCACGACCACGTGGGGCCTCGGCAATCGAACGGTAGTATTCGGCGTCGGTGATGTCACCACGGTAAACCCATACCTTCACGCCAATGCGGCCGAAGGTGGTGCGGGCCTCGTAGAAGCCGTAATCAATATTTGCGCGCAGGGTGTGCAGCGGCACACGGCCTTCGCGGTAGAACTCGGTACGCGACATTTCCGCGCCGCCAAGACGGCCCGAAACCTGTACGCGGATACCCTTGGCGCCGGCGCGCTGTGCGGACTGAATCCCCTTGCGCATCGCACGACGGAAGGAAACACGAGCAGCGAGCTGCTCAGCGATCCCCTGTGCTACCAGCTGGGCATCGGCTTCTGGGTTCTTGGTCTCAAGAATATTGAGCTCAATAGCCTTACCGGTGAGCTTCTCCAGATCCTTGCGGAGGCGATCAGCTTCCGCACCGCGGCGGCCGATCACAATACCCGGACGGGCGGTGTGAATATCTACCTGAACCTGCTCGGAACGACGTGTAATGTTCACGCGCGAGATTCCGGCACGCTCGAGATTGGTTTGCACCATGTCACGGATCTTGATGTCTTCACCGACATAGTCGCTGTAACGCTGACCCTTCTTGGACGAATCAGCGAACCACTTCGAACGGTGGTCAGTGGTGATTCCGAGTCGGAAACCGGTCGGGTTAACTTTCTGCCCCACTATTAGGCTCCCTTCTGCTCGTCACCGACGACGACGGTGATGTGGCTAGTGCGCTTCAAAATACGGTTTGCGCGGCCTTGGGCGCGCGGCTGGATCCGCTTCATAGTCGGGCCTTCATCGACGTATGCTTCAACGATCTTCAGATCGTCTTCGTCGAAACGCTCGCTGGCCTGATCGGCTGCGTAGCGGGCGTTAGCTACTGCGGACTCAACAATCTTCAAAACGTCCCGTGCTACAGCCTGCGGTGCAAACTCCAGCAAATCTAGGGCGTCTTCGACACGCTTTCCACGGATCTCGTTGACCACGCGGCGTGCCTTCATCGGCGTAACACGCACGTATCGTGCCTGTGCCTTGGCTTCCATAATCCTGCCTAACTCTCTCGTGCTACGCTGCCTTAGCGGCGGCGGCCCTTGCGATCGTCCTTCACGTGACCCTTAAAGGTACGAGTCGGAGCGAACTCGCCGAGCTTATGGCCGACCATGGATTCGGTGACGAACACCGGCACATGCTTACGGCCGTCGTGGACTGCGAATGTGTGACCGAGGAAGTCCGGGGTGATAACCGACCGGCGCGACCAGGTCTTGATAACGTTCTTGGTGCCTTTTTCGTTCTGCTCGTCAACCTTCTTCATCAGGTGATCGTCAACGAAAGGACCCTTTTTCAAACTACGCGGCATTGCTCACTTCCTCCTGAATCAGTGCTTCTTGCCAGTCTTGCGACGGCGCACAATGAGCTTGTCGCTGGGCTTGTTTGGATGACGGGTGCGGCCTTCCTTCTGACCCCACGGCGAAACCGGATGACGGCCACCGGAAGTCTTACCCTCGCCACCACCGTGCGGGTGGTCGACCGGGTTCATTACAACACCGCGAACGCCTGGACGGACGCCCTTCCAGCGCATGCGGCCAGCCTTGCCCCAGTCAATGTTAATCTGCTCTGCGTTGCCTACCGAACCAACGGTAGCGCGGCAACGAGCGTCAACATTGCGGATTTCGCCGGATGGCATACGCAACTGAGCGTACTTGCCTTCCTTGGCAACGAGCTGAACCGAGGTGCCAGCGGAACGGGCGATTTTCGCACCGCCGCCTGGGCGTAGTTCAACTGCGTGGATAACCGTACCAACTGGAATGTTACGCAGCGACAGGTTGTTGCCTGGCTTGATGTCAGCGGCTGGGCCGTTTTCAACCATCATGCCCTGGGTGAGCTTATCCGGCGCCAGAATGTAGCGCTTCTCGCCGTCGACGTAATGCAGCAACGCAATACGTGCAGTGCGGTTCGGATCGTACTCAATATGAGCAACGCGTGCCGGTACGCCGTCCTTGTCATGACGACGGAAGTCGATCAGACGGTACTGGCGCTTGTGGCCTCCGCCCTTGTGGCGGGTGGTAATGCGGCCGGAATTATTACGGCCACCAGTTTTGTGCAGCGGGCGCAGGAGCGACTTCTCCGGTGTGGATCGGGTGATCTCAGCGAAGTCGGCGACGCTCGCACCGCGACGACCCGGGGTCGTCGGCTTGTACTTACGAATTCCCATGAGTTCTTATCCTCAAATTCTTCGCCGGGGTTAACCGACGATCTCGCCGTAGATGTCGATCGTGCCCTCGCGGAGGGTGACGATAGCACGCTTGGTTGCCTTGCGGCGGCCAATGCCATCGCGCGTCCGGCGAGTCTTGCCTGCACGATTCTGGGTGTTTACAGATTCGACCTTGACATCGAAGATCTTCTCAATGGCGATCTTGATCTCGGTCTTATTAGCGGACGGGTGCACGAGGAAGGTGTACTTACCTTCATCTTCGCTGCGAGCCGACTTTTCAGTAGCTACCGGAGCGAGGATAATATCGCGCGGATCCTTGTTCTGGAATACTGCGTACTCGGTCACTTCGTCTCCTCCTTGTTGGTGGCGCCGGTGTAGGTGCCGAATGCAGCCTCGGTGAAGATTACGTCGTCGTTAACCAACACATCGTATGCGTTGAGCTGGTCGACGTAGATCAGCTGTGCTTCCGGAAGGTTGCGTAGCGAGAGAACCGAAGTTTCCTCGTTGCGCTCCAGAACCACGAGGGCCTTGCGGTCGTCAACTACCTTGGTCAGTAGGCCGAGGGCGGCCTTGGTCGACGGCGTAGCACCATCAACAAATCCGGTCACCACGTGGATACGGTCGTGACGAGCGCGATCCGAAAGCGACTGTAGCAACGCGGCCTTAATCATCTTCTTCGGGGTACGCTGAGCGTACGAACGCGGCTGCGGGCCGTGTACAACGCCACCACCGGTGAACTGCGGAGCGCGGATCGAGCCCTGACGAGCCCGGCCGGTTCCCTTTTGCTTGTATGGCTTAATACCACCACCGCGGACTTCGCCACGAGTCTTGGTCTTATGCGTGCCCTTGCGTGCGGCTGCAAGCTGAGCCGTTACGACCTGGTGGAGTAGCGGAACATTTACTTCGACGTCGAAAAGCTCACCGGAGAGAGTGACCGAACCGGTCTTTTCACCTGCGGTATCGAGAACGTCAACCTTGAAGTCTGCCATTATACTTAGGCTCCCTTCGCGGCAGTGCGGATCACGACGACGCTGCCCTTGTTACCAGGGATAGCGCCCGATACGAGAATCAGACCGTTCTCGTTATCGATAGCGTGGATGGTCAAGTTCTGGACGGTGACACGAGCATTGCCCATGCGGCCGGCCATACGGGTACCACGGAAGACGCGCGACGGCGTCGAACATGCGCCAATCGAACCCGGCTTACGGTGGTTACGGTGTGCACCGTGGGATGCAACTGCGCCAGCGAAGCCGTGCCGCTTCATAACGCCTGCGAAACCCTTACCCTTGGACTTACCGGCAACGTCTACCTTCTGTCCAGCTTCAAAAGTATCTACACCGAGTTCCTGGCCGAGCTCGTAGTCGGCAGCATCTACAGTGCGGAATTCAGCAATGTGACGACGCGGAGCGACGCCGGCCTTCTCAAAATGGCCAGCAAGCGGCTTGGTCACATTCTTATTCTTCAGTTCGCCCGAACCGATCTGGACAGCCGAGTAGCCGTCAACTTCGTCGGTGCGTACCTGAGTGACAACATTCTTTCCAACACGGACGACGGTCACCGGAACGAGCTTTGCGTTTTCGTCCCAGACCTGCGTCATTCCGAGCTTGGTGCCAAGGAGGGCCTTAACCGGCGCTACCTTGGTGTTAGTAATATTCTTGGTCATGATGCGCTACACCTCAGAGCTTGATCTCAACGCTGACATCAGCTGGCAGATCCAGACGACGGAGCGTGTCAATGGTCTTCAGAGTCGGATCGACAATGTCGATCAGCCGCTTATGCGTACGCATTTCAAAGTGTTCGCGACTGTCCTTGTACTTGTGGGGCGAGCGGATGACCGTGAAGACATTCTTCTCGGTCGGCAACGGCACTGGGCCCACAACCGACGCTCCTGTACGGGTAACTTCGTCGACGAGCTTTTTCGCTGCGCTGTCGATGACCTCATGGTCATAAGACTTCAGACGGATGCGGATTTTCTGTCCCGCCATGGCGTCGTCTCCCTCTCTTTTACCGCGGCAATCACCAACACCCGCACTCGGGCGTGTCGCGCGATAACACATCTACAACGTCAGCCCTATGAGGTTTTGGTGAACCGGCCTTATGTACCGAAATACTTTTGCACTTCGGCCAAGTTCTTTTCCACTCGGCTAAACCGAGCAACTTGTCCAGTATGACAAAAACCGCGACCGCACATCAAATTTTTCATGTACTTGGTGGTGTATTGCACTGGACGTTCACCAAAGTTTTGGTGAACCTGAAATGCCAGAGTTTTCTGGCCCGGTGAAAGAGTTTACCAGTCTTACCCGTTCCTCTCTAGGGGAAAGACCTGTGAACCCAAACACCGCCCACAGCAAAGCGCCCCGCAGTTGCCTGCGGGGCGCTTCGAGTTTTTAGCTACCGTACGGTAACCGAGATCCCTTACTTGAGGATCTTGGTAACACGACCGGAACCAACGGTGCGGCCACCCTCACGGATAGCGAAGCCGAGGCCCTCTTCCATAGCGATCGGAACGATCAGCTCAACGGTCATCTCGGTGTTGTCGCCAGGCATAACCATTTCGGTGCCTTCTGGCAGGGTGATAACACCGGTAACGTCCGTGGTACGGAAGTAGAACTGCGGACGGTAGTTCGAGAAGAACGGGTTGTGACGGCCGCCTTCATCCTTGCCCAGGACGTAAACCTGTGCTTCGAACTGGGTGTGCGGGGTGATGGTGCCCGGCTTGGCAACAACCTGGCCGCGCTCAACATCTTCACGCTTGGTGCCGCGGAGCAGCAGACCACAGTTCTCGCCTGCGTCGGCGTGGTCCATCTGCTTGTGGAACATTTCGATACCGGTAACGGTGGTCTTCTGCGGTGCGCGGATGCCGAGAATTTCGACTTCCTCGTTCAGCTTCAGAACGCCACGCTCTGCACGGCCGGTAACAACGGTGCCACGACCGGTAATGGTGAAGACGTCCTCAATCGGCATGAGGAACGGCTTGTCGAGGTCGCGCTCCGGAGTCGGGAAGTACTCGTCAACCTGCTCCATGAGGTCTTCAACGGACTTGACCCACTCAGCGTCGCCTTCCAGCGCCTTGAGAGCGGAAATACGCATAACCGGTGCGTTGTCGCCGTCGTAGCCCTGCGAGGACAGCAGTTCACGAACTTCCATTTCAACGAGCTCGAGGAGCTCTTCGTCGTCTACCATGTCGGACTTGTTCAGTGCGACGATGATGTCCGGCACACCAACCTGGCGGGCGAGCAGAACGTGCTCGCGGGTCTGTGCCATTGGGCCGTCAGTTGCAGCAACAACGAGGATTGCGCCGTCCATCTGAGCAGCGCCGGTAATCATGTTCTTGATGTAGTCGGCGTGGCCCGGGGCGTCAACGTGTGCGTAGTGACGGTTCGGGGTCTGGTACTCAACGTGGGAAACGTTAATGGTAATACCACGCTGACGCTCTTCTGGAGCGTTGTCTACCTGGTCGAACGGGGTGAACTCGTTCAGATCCGGGTACTTGTCTGCGAGCACCTTGGTGATAGCAGCGGTCGTCGTCGTCTTTCCGTGATCGACGTGACCGATCGTGCCGATATTCATATGCGGCTTGGACTTGTCGTACTTGGCCTTGGCCACTTTCGCCCTCCTGGGACTAGATTGACTGGTCTTTCAGCTTGTAAGCGGTGCGCGAAGCACCTCATCCAATGGCTAAAGAGATCCTACTGTTCTTTTGACTTGTTTGAAAATCGAACCTGTTGGCTCACTCGCCACGGGTCTTCTGGATGATCTCGTCGGACACTGCCTTCGGGACCTCCTGGTACTTCGCGAACTGCATCGAGTACACTGCACGACCCTGCGTCTTGGAACGCAGGTCGCCGACGTATCCGAACATTTCGGAAAGTGGGACGAGAGCGCGCACGATCTTAACACCGGTCGCGTCCTCCATCGAAGAGATCTGTCCACGGCGCGAGTTAAGGTCGCCGATAACATCTCCCATGTACTCCTCAGGAGTACGAACCTCCACGTCCATCAGCGGCTCAAGGAGAACCGGATTAGCGCGCTTAACGCCTTCCCGGAACACCATTTGGCCGGCAATCTTGAACGCCATTTCGGAGGAGTCGACATCGTGGTAAGCGCCATCCTCAAGGGTGGCCTTGACGTTAACCAACGGGTAGCCAGCGAGAGTACCGTTTTCCATTGCTGCCTGGATTCCCTGGCTAACAGATGGAATGTACTCGCGTGGGATACGACCGCCGGTAACGGAGTCGACGAATTCGTAGGTATTGCCCTCTTCGTTTTCCGGTAGCGGCTCGAAGGTGACAATAACCTTTGCGAACTGACCGGAACCACCGGTCTGCTTCTTGTGAGTGTACTCCACGGACTTAGCTACACCACGAATGGTTTCGCGGTAAGCAACCATTGGAGCACCAACATTTGCCTCAACCTTGAATTCACGGCGCATACGATCGACGAGAATATCGAGGTGAAGTTCGCCCATACCGCCAATAACGGTCTGGCCAGATTCTTCATCGAGACGGACCGAGAAGGTTGGATCCTCCTCGGAAAGCTTCTGAATAGCGGTGCCGAGCTTCTCTTGGTCACCCTTCGACTTCGGCTCGATGGCCACGTGGATCACCGGATCCGGGAAGGTCATCGACTCGAGCGAAATTGGGTGCGCCATATCGGACAGGGAATCACCAGTGGTGGTGTCCTTCAGACCGACAACAGCGTAAATATGACCTGCGGTAGCCTCGTCAACCGGGTTTTCCTTATTCGAGTGCATCTGGAAGATCTTACCGATGCGCTCACGCTTGCCCTTGGTTGCGTTGAGCACTTGCGAACCGGCTGCCATCTTGCCCGAGTACACACGGATGTAGGTCAGACGACCGAAGAACGGGTGTACGGCAATCTTGAATGCCAGTGCCGAGAATGGCTCGTTCAGCGACGGCTCACGGGTGAGCTCGACGCTTTCGTCCCGCGGATCGACACCGTGAATGGTGCCGATATCAAGCGGCGACGGAAGGAAATCGACGACGCCGTCAAGAACCGGCTGAATACCAATGTTCTTGTATGCCGAACCGGGGTAAACCGGGTAGGCATCGCCAGCAATCGTCATCTTCCGGATAACAGCCTTGATTTCCGGGATAGTGATTTCTTCGCCGGTGAGGTACTTCTCGAGGAGCTCTTCGTCGTTTTCAGCAACGGTTTCAACGAGCTTCTCACGGTATTCTTCGGCCTTGTCCAGCATGTCTGCCGGGATTTCCTCTTCGACAATAAGCGCGCCCAGAGTTGGGTTGCCCTTATCGTCCTTAGCCGGGAAGCGGAAGGCCTTCATGGTCAGCAGGTCAACAGTACCGGCCAGATCGGCTTCCGAGCCGATCGGCAGTGCCATAACCAGCGGAGTTGCCTGTAGGCGATCCTCAATGGTCTTAACTGCAAAGAAGAAGTCCGCACCCATCTTGTCCATCTTGTTAATCAGACAGATACGCGGAACATTGTACTTATCGGCCTGGCGCCAAACGGTTTCAGACTGCGGCTCTACGCCTTCCTTACCGTCGAATACGGCGACTGCGCCGTCGAGTACGCGAAGGGAACGTTCAACTTCAACCGTGAAGTCCACGTGGCCCGGGGTGTCAATGATATTGACTTGGTGGCCCTTCCAGAAAGAGGTAACAGCAGCCGAGGTAATCGTAATGCCGCGTTCCTTCTCCTGCTCCATCCAGTCAGTGGTGGAGGCGCCATCGTGGGTTTCACCGAGCTTGTAGTTAATACCCGTGTAGAACAGGATACGTTCGGTGGTAGTGGTCTTACCGGCGTCAATATGCGCCATAATTCCAATATTGCGGACCTTGTTCAGGTCAGTAAGCACTTCGTGTGCCATGGCTCTCTTTCCCTTAATCCTGACCGGTGGTGATTACCAACGGTAGTGCGCGAATGCGCGGTTAGCTTCGGCCATCTTATGCATGTCTTCGCGACGCTTAACAGCGGCACCAAGACCGTTAGCGGCATCCATGATTTCGTTCTGCAACCGCTCCAGCATCGTCTTTTCACGACGAAGGCGGGAGTAATCTACAAGCCAACGCAATGCGAGCGTATTGGCGCGCGCCGGCTTAACCTCGATCGGAACCTGGTAGGTGGCACCGCCAACACGGCGGGAACGAACTTCAAGCTGCGGACGGATATTATCCAGTGCGCGCTTGAGAACGGTGAGTGGATCTTGACCGGTTTTCTCACCGACAGCTTCAAGTGCACCGTAAACGATACCCTCAGCAACCGACTTCTTACCGTCGCGCAGGACGCGGTTGATCAGCTGAGTAACGATTTGCGAACCGTGAACCGGATCAGCAATGAGTGGACGCTTACGTGCAGGACCCTTGCGTGGCATTACTTCTTCTCCTTCTTCGCACCGTACTTGGAACGAGCCTGGTTACGGTTCTTCACACCCTGGGTGTCAAGTGCACCACGGACGATGTGATAGCGAACACCCGGAAGGTCCTTTACACGACCGCCACGGACAAGCACGATCGAGTGCTCCTGGAGGTTGTGACCTTCGCCGGGGATGTAAGCCGTGACCTCGATGCCAGAGGACAGACGCACACGGGCTACCTTACGAAGAGCCGAGTTCGGCTTCTTCGGAGTAGTGGTGTAAACACGAGTGCACACTCCACGACGCTGCGGGCTCGCCTTGAGCGCCGGCGCGTTGGAGGTACTCGCCTTAGTCGAGCGGCCCTTACGGACCAGCTGCTGAATAGTTGGCACTATTTCTCCTGTTGATATTGTCAATAGTCGAACTGCCCGCCTGTTCTCCTTATTCGAACCTGCGGTCGGAAAGACACCGTTCTTTCCTAACGTCCAGCGGTATCAAAGCTAAGAACTGCACGACCGCGTGGAAGGCGGACTTTCATGTGAAAGTATGCGGTTTCTTAGCAGGGCAACGAAATACCCCCGGAACGGGCACCGAGTTCAAGGTTAACGAATCGGCGCCAGTGGCGTCAAAGAAAGACGACCAATTCACCTAGTGGCACTACCCACATGCCCCCATTTTGTCGCCCATATCACGTAATTAGTGCGCCAACTTCGTTTGGCGACGAGTTGTGGGCTCCAAGGTAGACGCCATCGATGATTGCCTCGATATCAGCTCCATCTGTGCATAAGTATCAACTTTTCGCACCCTCCAAGCCGTATATGGCGCTGGAGGTAGGTAAAAGTTGATACTTACGCACGAAGTCCGTCTTATGCTTCAGAAAACTCAAGAACAAAACCCAACATAGGGGACTTTACGGGCGGAAAAGTGGGTGTAATTCGAGCAGGCACCAAAAACATCCCTCCCACACCTAAAAAGAGAGGCGACCAGAACCTCACAACCTCAACAGCAGGCAGCACCCCAAAAAAGGGGTTAAAGGCCAAAATGCGACCAGCAGCTCTCCTCGAAGCAGAAGGATCCAAAACAACTACACATTTATCTACGAAGAGCCGCTTTGATGCACAAGGGTGCCCATCAACCCATAAACAGGGTTAATAAGAAGAGGCTACAGAGGCACACAGTGCAAAAGTGGAGCCGGCAGGGCTGCCCTGCCGGCTCCCCTTTGGTT
>JAAYWS010000160.1 GCA_012516575.1 Actinomycetaceae bacterium | reverse complement strand
GAGTTGGAAGATAATCCACTGATACTTGCTAAGGTTATTAAGCAGATATTAGGAGCAGATCAGACGGAAAAACTCAAGAATCATGTAAGAAATGAGAAAGGAATCGTGCCAACCGACAAAATGACACAGGAAATAATCGAGATATTTCAAAACAGTGGGGAAGAAACAAAAAACTCCTAATCCTTGCCCAGATGATAAAAATTGATGAAAATGCGCTTATATGCGATTTGGCCGAGACTTATCATATATACAACTATAGACAATTGCCACCTTCAATGGTGGCCATTTTTGCTATAGGGCTTAGAGATGATTCAAGAATAAAAATGAAGTTAAGTGGTGCTAAAGTATCGCCGAATATTTTACTGCTATCTGGAATTGTCGACAGGCTTAATTTACTTCTATGGTCTAAGACCAAAGATGGACTAAAAGGCATAAATAAACCAAAATCAATACTAGATGAATTATATAACAAGGAAAGCGATATAAGTGCATTTGCATCTGGCAAGGAATTCGAAGAAGAAAGAAATAGATTGATAAAGGCGGCAGAAAGGAGGCAGAATAAATGGCGACAGACTTAGGTCAAGCTTATGTGCAAATAATACCATCTGCTAAAGGCATATCGGGTAAGATTGCAAAAGTACTAGACCCTGAAGCAACAAGCGCCGGTGAAGCTGCCGGGAAGAAAACAGGGTCAAGCTTTGGCAGTATGCTCAGAAAAACATTAGCTGCTGCCGGGATAGGCAAGATAATTAAAGACGCCATAACTGCCGGTGGCGATTTAGAGCAAAGCCTCGGCGGTATCGAGACCCTATTCAAGGGTTCAGCCGATAAGGTTATTGGTTATGCTGAGGACGCTTATAAAACCGCTGGTGTGTCCGCTAACGACTATATGCAGAACGTAACATCGTTTTCTGCGTCGCTCTTGCAATCAATGGCAGGTGATACAGAAGGTGCTGCGGATGTTGCCCACACGGCAATGGTGGACATGGCCGACAATGCCAACAAGATGGGCACGAGT
This sequence comes from Actinomycetaceae bacterium, assembly GCA_012516575.1. Taxonomy (GTDB): domain Bacteria; phylum Actinomycetota; class Actinomycetes; order Actinomycetales; family Actinomycetaceae; genus Arcanobacterium. Next base: position 2,317 of record JAAYWS010000160.1, on the reverse strand, counting down.
ATGGGCGATATTCAAAATGCCTATCAGGGATTTGCGAAACAAAACTACACCATGCTGGATAACCTTAAACTTGGTTATGGTGGCACAAAAACAGAAATGGAGCGTTTGCTGGCAGATGCTCAAAAGCTAACGGGTGTCGAATACGACATCTCAAACCTGGACGACGTGTTCATGGCTATCCACGCAATTCAGGAAGAGTTAGAAATTACAGGCACAACCGCGATTGAGGCAGAAGAAACGCTGTCAGGGTCAGCCGGCATGATGAAGGCCTCTTGGCAAAATCTGCTGGCAGAAATGGCACTAGGTAACAGCCTTGATGAGCCTCTGGCGAATTTAACAGAATCTGTTATTACCTTCGGCAACAACTTGCTGCCAATGGTTTCAAACATAATTAGCCAGCTGCCAACAATCATTGTGACGATAATTGCAGAAGCAGGCCCGACGCTGATTGCAACGGGAGCACAGGCACTCGCGGACATTATAACCGGACTGGCAGAGGCCTTACCCACACTGATACCTGTGGCAGTTGACGCTATCATGACAATCGTTACCACATTGATTGACAACATACCGCTACTAATTGACGCAGCTCTGCAACTGATACAGGGATTGGCGGACGGATTAATCGAAGCGATACCAGTTATAGTCGAGAAGATACCGGAAATAATAGACAGCATAATTGGGGCTATAGTCGAATTGTTGCCGCTGATAATTGAAGCTGGCATACAGCTTTTTGTTTCACTCATCGAAGCGCTACCGGAAATAATATCAACGATAGTTGCAGCACTACCAAAAATTATCAATAGCATTGTCGATACACTGATAGGCAACATTGACAAGATCATCCAAGCCGGTGTAGACCTGCTCATAGCACTGATAGAGAACCTGCCACTGATAATATCAACAATCATGGACGCAATGCCGCAAATCATCACTGGTATAGTCGATGCACTGATAGGCAACATTGACAAGATAATAGAAGCAGGGGTCGATCTGCTCATAGCACTTATAGAAAACCTACCGCTGATAATAGTGGAGATAGTTAAAAGAATGCCCGAAATAATTGCAGCCATGGTGGAAGCTCTGGGCAAGGGTGTCTCTAAGTTCGTTCAAATTGGGGGGGATCTCATCAGAGGACTATGGCAAGGTATTAAGGATGTTGGTGATTGGCTCTGGGGCAAAATCAGCGGGTTCTTCGGCGGAGTCGTCGATAGGATTAAAGACTTCTTCGGTATCGGATCACCTGCAAAATTGTTTCGTGATGACATAGGTCACTGGATCCCTGCCGGTCTCGCTGATGGTATTTTAGACAATGTTAAACCGGTTACAAAGGCAATGGACGAGCTAGGCAATATTACAATGCGTTCTTTTGAATCTGATTTTGCCTTTAGTGCAGCAGTTTCTGGATCGAGCAAAATGTATTCTTCGCTTGGATCCGGTATAGCAAGTGGATTAAAAAACAATGATAAAAATGTAACGATTGAAGTTGTTAACTATAATCAATCACCTGAACCGCTGACCGAACGAGAAATAGCAAGACAGACCAAACTAGAATTGCAGAAGTTAGCATACCTATATTAGGAGGGAGAAATGCTAAAAATTACATACAAAAATAATACAGACAATGAAATCGTTCTACAGCGTGACCCTCCTTTTATACTTAAAACTATAGAAGGAGTAGATGCTCTATTTAACACGATTACATCAATATCTAATTATAATCAGGACGGCGAAACTAAAATTAGTGATAGGTACGAATCAAGAGATATAACTGTACATGGTCATCTTATAGCTGATTCGGCAGAAGATAAGGCACGCTTGAGACGTGAATTGATTCAAGTTTTTAACCGGGATTTCGCAGGAACGCTCTTTTATGAAATTTACGACAAATCTTATTCAATAGATGTTGAAGTTGTGCAAGCTCCCACCTTTGCAGAAGAGGAGCAACAATATAAATATATACCGTTTCAAATAATGTTAAAAGCGCTTGATCCGTATTTCGTCGACACAAGCTTTTACGACAGTTTAATACCTTTGTCTAAAACGAAAAATCTGTTTGAATTTCCACTTCACATCACGGATGAATTCGAATTTGCGACAATTACTTCAGGCGACATTGTAGAAATTAAAAATGAAGGTGATGCGGACGTCGGAGCGATTTTTTTCATGGAATTTATTGGAGCTGTTAAAAATCCGAGAATTTATAGTGTTTTGACACAAGAGTATTTCGGTTTTAACGGTGATTTTACTCCTGCTGATAAGTTTGAGCTTTCTACCGAGCAGGGTAATAAATATGCTAAAAAAATTAATGCTGGTG
>JAAYWS010000109.1 GCA_012516575.1 Actinomycetaceae bacterium | reverse complement strand
CTGGAGAAAAGAACCTAACCAGCTGATATAGCGTTCCCAAAATGGGAGGTTTTTACCCCAGTAGGCAGCAAGTTCAGCGCGGTGCTCGGCACTCATATTCTGGACGGCGACTGATCCATAATTTGCTTGCAAAGGATCAACTGGTGACATCGAAACCAGCCAAAACACGACCAGCGAAACGCCAAAGATTAAAAGTAGAAGTTTGCTGGTAGCACCGAACCAGAATTTTAACACCCGGCGTCTACTCACAGCCGCTGCGGCCGCACTGGAGGAAGCGGCCGCAGCTACGGGCTGGGCCGCGTGAGTCAATCGCGTACTTGGCTCACGCGGCGCTTCAGTAGGGTCCGTTACTTCCACGTCCATTGGTCCACATTGTTTGCAACCGACCAGCCGTGTCCATGTGGATGTGGCTTCTGGTCAGCAATCTGCAGACCGTCACGTACGAAGTAAAGGTGATCTACATTGGCTAACCACACCCAAGTAGCTGCACCTTCCGGACCGATGCCTTCCGCGCCTGCCTGCGCGGCTTGATACTCCCTATTTGCTTCTTCAAGATCATTGGTGGTAATTGCGATAGTTAGGTGCTGATCAACCGTTTCGCTCTCGAATAGTGGGAAATTACCCCAGCCTTCTGAATAGAGCAGGTTATAAAGTTCGCTCGGCGAATTCGAACCCCAGCCCCACAAAATCGGCTCAGCGTAGCTCTGTTCGTAGATCTCATCCCAAGACAAGCCTACCGGGGTGACCGCAATACCGATCTCTTTAGCTTGGTTGGCAAATTCGGCTGCGAGCGCCTGACGAGTGGAGTCGGTTGAGGGGTAAAGCAGGTTAAATTCCGCACGCACGCCATCCCTAACGAGGATGCCATCGTCCTGTGCAACCCAGCCGTCATCTGCCAAAATCTGCTTGGCAAGTTGGACATCTTGCTCAACAATGACGCCTTCGGAAGCCCACGGCATACCATCAGCAACAGAGTATGCTGGAGTTCCATACCCCTTCAGAACGTTGGTGACCATTCCTTCGCGGTCGATCGCGTAATTCAAAGCTTGGCGAATCGCGAGGTTCGAGGTCACGTCATGACCGGCGGCGTAATCCTTCTCTCCGTCGTTGAACGTACCACCAGCCGGATTGGTGGGGAGGGAAATACCACGCGAATCCACGGAAGCATAGCTGACTAGCTGGTAGCCTTCAATGGTTTGATCAGCCTTGGGAGCATACACGTAAGCAACATCGATTTCGCCCGCACGTGCTGCGGCTAAGTTTGGATCCTCATCCATAAAAGCCACAACCACCCGTTCCATTGAAGGAGCTTCACCATAGTAATCCGGATTCACAGTGAAGATCACCTGCTGACCTTCATCCCACTGCTCCAACAAGTAACGCCCCGAACCGATCGGATTCGCACCGTAGGAATCGTCATAGGAAGCTTCCGGGACAATTCCGAGAACTGCCAGCGTGTACAGCAACGTATTATTCGGCTCGGACATGTTGATTGTGAGGGACGTGTCACCGTCGGCAACTGCATTGTCAACACCGGTTAGTTCGCAGACAGCACCCGGATCGGCAAGGACAGTGTTAATAGTGAAAGCAACG
>JAAYWS010000139.1 GCA_012516575.1 Actinomycetaceae bacterium | reverse complement strand
GGGATCATACCCTTCTTCAGCAACATACTTTCTGGTCAGATCTCCGATGCCGGCAACTTCCGTAACGCCTTGCCAGAAATGCCGCATAGGTCTGGCGTAGTACTTTTCATACCTTTCTTCCTGCTAGGGCGTCATATCGTCCGTTACATCCGTCCAGTTTTCGGTAATCCTGTTGTATTCGTCCTGATACTTTTCTGCTATTTCAAAGGCCGTTTTTACCTTCTCACCAAAGGTCTTGCCTTTTTCAATCTTCTCAAACGTATCGCCGTAGGTCATATCGTAAGCCATCTGCGGAAAATATTCTACAAAACCTTCGGCCCTTGCCCTTTCTTCGTCACTAAGCACTCGACCCTTCCGGGTGAAGTTTCTCTCCACATATTCAGCCTTGAGTGCATCCATATCCTCAATGCCAATCTTTTTAGCATCGGGCGGTGTCAACCTTCGGATATTAGCTTCGGATATAGCATCCTTTATCGGCACAACCCCTTCCGGGGGCGGCGTTGTAGGAATCTTGAGCGGTTCGGAGGGCTTCCTCCCCAACCGGTCGCTAATCCAATCGCCTAACGAAACGGTTCCCTCGGGGGTTGCCTTCTTGGGCGCCTCGGGGGCCTCCGGTAACAGGTCATATCCCTTCAGCCTTCGCTGTAGGGCTTCCAGCAGGCCCCCAGACGGTTCCTTCGGGGGTTCGACGGGTAATCCCTCGGAAACAGGGGGGGGCGCTTCCAGGGGCAGCTTGAACTCTTGGCCGGGAAAGATCCAGTGGCCCAACTCTTTCTGCCGGCGGGGATCATCGGGGGCAAATCTCGACAGTCCTTCCTCAAGGGTGGAAATGTTTAGATCGCGGATCTCGGGCCATCTCTCCCCCTTCTGAAGATGTTTCTGTGCTATTCCCCAAAGGGTATCTCCGGGCTGGACGGTGTGGGTAAGCATTGACTGAAGTTGCTCCAGAATGGGGACGCGCCTCCTCTGTTCTTCTTCGTCCTGCTTCTTCCTGATATTCAGTAACGCCCGGGTGGAATTGCGACTAAACATTTACATCCCCCCTATCTACGATTAAGTGGATCCTTGAGATATGCCAGCTGCTCATCTCTCGGCAAACCCCGGTAATACCTCATCAACTCTTGATCCATCAGCTCATCGAATGTCCTCGGCTGCCCGCCACCCATCTGCTGCAACAGGTAGTCCGGCCCAAAGAGCGAATAGGCAAACTGCTGCTGCTGGGGCATGGACATCAATGCCGCCATCTGCAATTGTTCGAGTATGTCCTTGTAGCCAACCTGAGTACTGGCGGACGACGCACCCCTGCTGGGGCGGTTCGCCTGCCAAACCTGGTGCTTCATGGCCTCCTGCGCCAGCCAATTCTCGAACGCCTGCTGCTCAAGGCGGTCGCGCCTATCCCGCTCCCGCTGCTCCATTTCATCCAGGAGGGATTGCGCCCATTCGCCACGCCGGCCTTCCAGCGCTTGAATTTCTTCTGTCGTTGCCCTTTCCCTTGTGGCAAGGTATTCCGCCAAGTCAGCCAGTATCCGGGCCTGTTCGTCCTCCAGTTTCAGCCCGTGCTCGGCGGTCTGTCTTTGGATGCGGTTCGCCAAATCTACCGCCATGGGGGATTCGTATAGACCCCGCTTCCGCATGGTGGTTGCGCCTTGTCTTAGATTTGCCTCACCCATTTTCTGTAGCTGTGCTCGGGCATCTTCGTAACCGGCCTTGACGTCCCCCACCCGGGCCTGGTGTGCAACTCGCTCCTCCTCAAGCCCACGGCGCAGCCCTTCAATCTGGGGATCTACCATCAGCCCCACCCGGCGGTTGATAATATCCATCATCTGGTCGAGGGATAGTGTCGGCACTTGGGGCTTCGGAGGTTCGGGTAACTTGTAGGAACCTCCCCCTACGCCCCCAACTCCGGAACTTTTAGCCATGAGCTCTTTTAGTAAATCGCTTTGTGTTTGAGGTTGTATTCCCAGTCCGGACAGGTACGCTTTCTGCGTTTGCGGTGTAGCGAATTGAGTAAAATAGCTTGACATGGGCGCACTCTGATGAGCCTTCCCGCTAAGGTAGTGATCCAGTAACGTCCAATCCGTTAATGTCGATACTTTGTTTTTGGGAGGGGTATATGTTCCCCCCACTCCTGCACCTATAGGTATAGCCATTTTCTTCAACTCCTTTCTTCCTGGTGGCCGTGAACGGCCATATCAAGAGTAATTCCGTTTATTCTGAATCTGCTTCCCGTATAGACGGTGGAAAACCGGAAAGCTATCTTCCGGCATAACGGCCCCCGTCCATCGGGGAAGTAGAAGAACATTCTGTCTATCGGTTGCGACAAGTCAATGTTCTCTCGAAACAACTTCCAGTCATTGTCCTCTGCGTCAATTTTATAGTCCACCCTTATGAAGCTATCCTTCTCCCTCTGGGCATCGAGGATAAGCCTTCTCACCCTCTTCGTCCTGTCGGGCATTTGCAAGTCAATAAATTTCGTAGTCAGGTAGGCGTTGATCGGCCTTCCGGCATCGGTATCGCCGATCCCGTATTGATAGATATACCCGTCATCGGAGGCAAAATATAAATTCTGATCCAGT
>JAAYWS010000108.1 GCA_012516575.1 Actinomycetaceae bacterium | reverse complement strand
GAAGCTTTGGAGAAGCTATCAATTACGAAATACCAGAACCGTTATCCTGCGGAGATGTCTGGTGGGCAGCAGCAACGCGTAGCTATTGCCCGTACGCTCGCGGCACGCAATAACATCATGTTGCTCGACGAACCGCTATCAAACCTTGACGCACGTCTTCGTTTAGAGATGCGTTCAGAGTTCCAGCGTATTCACCGTGAAACCGGCGCTACCATGATCTTCGTAACGCACGATCAGTGGGAAGCCATGACGCTTGCTACTCGCATTGTTGTTATGTCTGAAGGGGAAATTCAGCAGGCAGGAACTCCGCACGAGGTTTACAATAAACCGGCGAATCGTTTCGTTGCTGAGTTTATGGGATCCCCGCCAATCAACATTATTGAAATGTCCAGTAATGACCATGCCAAAGATTCGCTATCGGATTGGTTGAAGAAGCGCAACGCTGTAGCTGAGTCAGCAGCTGGTCGGCCAGAAGACATGCGCTTTGCGAAAGATTTTTCGGAGTTGCCACCGGGAGCTTTAGGTCTTCCTCTGCGTTGTAGCGGTATTTTGCCGACGGGCGGCTCGTACATTATCGAGGTCACCGACGGGGAGAACATTTGGTTCGGTACTACCTCGCGTCGTCCGGAAGTTAAAGAAGGTGACGACGTGATCATGTGGGCCAGTGCCGAAGACATCCACCTATTCGATAAGGATGGTGTACGCGTCGAGTTCCAGTAAGAGTCATTAGTTAATTGCCCGCCGGGAACCCGGCATTAACCACAGCTTGCTAGTCCATACGGTACTGGCGTAAATCGAAAGGTAATCTTATGAAGATTCGCAAACCTATTAAGGCAATCGCATTTGTTGCAGCGGTTGGCCTTACCCTGTCAGCATGTGCTGGCACTGACGCTAAAGATAGCGGAAACGCGGACAACGGAGCTACTAACGACGATGCTCTGACTTCTCAAGTAGAAGAGGACTTTGACCTGGATGCGCTGATTGCTGCTGCTCAAGAAGAAGGTCCAATCACCATCTACGACAATTCCTCCGCAGTAGAAGACATGGCTGCCGCTTTCTCAGAGAAGTACGGTATCGAAGCAACCGGTGTAAAGGTAGATTCGTCCGAGGCTCTCGAAATGGTTGCTCGGGAATCAGAATCCGGTAACGTACAAGGCGATGTTATCGCCATTCAGGACTTGCCTGGTTTGACCAATAATCTGCTTCCTGCTGGTCATGTGTACTCGTGGATCCCAGGAGACCTCTACGACGATATCGAAGAAAGCCAGCGCGATCCGCTCGTTATGGTTTCTGATCCGAACTTCTGGTCCTACAACACCGAAGTATATGACAGCTGCCCGGTAGATAACGTATGGGCTTTCACCGATGAAGAGTGGAATGGCAAGGTCGCAATGGAAGACCCTGCCGGTGCTAACAAGATTATCGACTGGTTCTCCCAGATGGATCAGTTCCTCCAAGATGACATGGAAGTAGCCTACGAAGATTATTTCGGCACCCCGTACGAAGGTGAGAACGCAGTTCAGGATTGGGTTATCGCAATGGCAGAAAACGATCCGATTCTGACTGATTCGAACGAAGATATTTCGGCAGCAGTTGGAGCGCCGGGACAGACTGATCCGCCCATGGGTCTGATGGCTTCCTCGAAGTTCCGTAATGTCGAAGAAAAGGGCTACTACCAAGGCGTATGTGAAGGTATTGAGCCATTCGTAGGTATCGCGGCTCCGAAGGCAATCGTGATTGCGACCAACTCGGAGAACCAGAATGCTGCGAAGCTTTACGTTCACTTCGCAATGACTGAGGAAGGTATCGCCCCACAGATTGGCGACGGCAAGTACTCCTCGAACACGTCGATTGTTCAGCCGGATGATCCGTCAGAAGCTGGCCGTCACCGCGAGAACGTGTTCTTCTTTGACAACGCCGGTGCGAACGTAGATTGGCAGATGCGTCAGGACTGGCAGGACCTGTGGCGGATGTCTAACAAGTAGGCAAACGGCACACGCCTAGGTTACATACGATAAATGTGGGAGTTGGCCATCATACCGGTGGTCAACTCCCACACCAATGGAGGATAACGAAATGGCAGTAAATGAAGAAATCGCTGCGGCTATTGCGGTAGCTACGGATCCGGAACGCAACGCTGAACACGCGCGTACTATCCCAACCGAAGTAAAAGAAGGTCTAGGTTTTCCAAAAGGTCTCTTGCTTGATTTCGGCGGCGTCGTAGTACAAGACGTAAAGCGCCAAGGGTGGGAAGAACGAGTAACCGACCTAATCGAAGACTTATTCGCCACCGAAAATATTGCTGGAATTCTCAATCGGAAACAGATTCGTTCGGACGTGTACGCTGCTGAAACCGCGGTGAAACTGCTTCATGATGCCCAATCTAGGCAAGCTTTTCCTAAAGAAGTGACGAACACTGAGTATGTTTTAGACTATTTGGCAACTGATTGGCCGCACGCAGCACGCGAGGTTGTCCGTAAGTATGCGTCTGTTATTGCCTACGCATCATCGGATGAGCAGTCGGTTCGGGTGCCGCGCCCAGGAATCGCGCAGTTATTGGAGTTTTGTCAAGAGCGCGGGATCCCGGTCGGGATTGTGTCAAACGCGGTTAGCGGACAGGTCCATCGTGACGTGCTGAAACGGTATCAACTGCTGAAGTTTATTACCGCTGAAATCTACTCCGACGAGTACGCAATCCGTAAACCCAACCCGGAGCTTATTTGGCTCGGGGCTGATGCTATTGACGTGCCGGTAGCAGAGTGCTGGTATGTCGGAGACCATGTGGACCGAGACGTGCTGTGCGGAAAACGGGCTCGTGTCGGCGCGTCGGTCTTAATGCCCGCTCCGGGCGGTGCTATCCGTCCCTACCAAGTATTGGCAACCCCAGATGTGACTGTTGCCGATCCGCAGGCCTTACTTGCCGTGTTACAAGAAATGGACTCTTAAATGGCGCAGAACTTACGGGAAGTGCAGAACTTACGGGAAATTGCCGAGCAAGCTGCAAAGCTATGTGCGGAGGATTTACGAAAGGCATTTCGCGGTGAGATGGTCGTAGAGGAAAAACGCGATCAACATGATCTCGTTTCAGAATACGACTCTGCCTGTGAAACAAAGATAGTCGAGTTCCTCAAACAAGCAGATCCGGATGCCCGGATCGTTGGCGAAGAACACGGGGAGCAGGACGGGGCTGGGCCGGTTACGTGGCATATCGATCCGATCGACGGTACCTCGAACTTCGTCCAAGGTCTTGCGTTTTTCTGTACGTCTATTGGTGCCGAAATTAACGGAAAACTTGTCGCCGGGGCAGTCTATGATCCAATGGCAGATAACCTGTTCTCTGCCGATGAAGACGCCGCATATTTGAATGGCGAGCAACTGAAAACTCCGCCGACACTCCCGCCGGGTCAGGCGACGTTGATTACTGGCTATCCGACTGCTAAGGACCTCCAGTTGGATGGAGAAGCGTCGTGGGTTGATCTGAAGAAATGGATCCGGAACTTTAGTTCGGTGCGCCGGACCGGTTCGGGTGCTCTCAGTATCTGTCATGTTGCCGCAGGATGGACTGATGCGGCCTTCGGAACATCGGTGAGCTCGTGGGATGTATCGGCCGCAATTCTGATTCTGGAATCGGCGGGAGGTTCGTACCGTCCCTTGTTCTATCCCCATGAGGGTAAGGATATGCGAGCAGCAACGGACGCTCCGCACTACGCACCCGGATATGTTGCTGTTGGTCCCGGGGGAGATTATCCGAGCCTAAACGAAGCCGCGATCCGCTTGGTGAATCAACGGCTGAGCATGCACGCTCTAGCCTTATAATACGGCGAGTAATTCAATACGGCGAGTAATTCACGTGTAACGGCTAATAACCAAGAGGTAAGGGGTCCGCTGATGCGGACCCCTTACCTATATGAAAAATAACCGTAGCGAAAACTTTTATCGTAACGAAAGCTCTACTCAGTGCTTAACCGCGACGATCAGGCCATCTCCCAACGGAATAAGCGAGGCGCGGAGCTCTTCATGACCGGCCAGATCCTTACCAAGATTGCGCAAAGCTACCGTAATATCATCGCGGCGTGCCGGATCGGCAACGCGGTCGTTATATAGCGCGTGCGCTAAGACAAGCACTCCACCACTGCGTAAAATCCGGATAGCTTCCACGACATCGCCAGCAGCTTCTAATGGATCACCATCTACAAATACGAGGTCATAAGATGATGCTGCCAGGCGCGGCAGAATATCGGCGCTTCGCCCATGAATCACCCGGTAGCGCCCAGAGCGAATCCCAGTAGCCGCGAAATGGTCTCGAGCATGCGTCTGAGCTTCCGATTCTAGATCAATCGTTGTAAGCACGGTGTCATCTGCGCTAGAAAGCAGGTACAAACCGGACACCCCAGTGCCGGTACCGATCTCGGCAATATTCTTGACACAGGGCATAGCTGCTAGCGTGGCAAGAAAATTACCGGTAGCTACCGACACTGGCTCAATCCCCAGTTCACTGGCTTGTTCACGAGCTTGAGCCATCCGTGCTGGCTCAAGACAGTACTCCTCTGCATATAGCCAAGACTGGGCTTTTTCAACGCTCATGGTCGACCTTTCGGGTGTGCAATTACAAAGGAGAAACCCCTAGCGGACGTCCAGCTAATCCACGTGCCCGGTGGCTGAGCTGCTCAGCGGCAAAACGGATTGCTTTCTGTGCCGGAGATTCTCCTTCTTGGCCAGCCCACGGTTTACCCGAATCGCCGCCTTCACGTAGTGACTGTTCGAGCGGAACCTGCGCTAGCAATGGAACCTTATAACCCAGAATAGTCGATAGTTGAGCCGCAACGGTTAAACCGCCGCCGCTTCCGAAAAGATTCATTTCAGTACCATCAGGTAGCGTCAGGTAGGACATGTTTTCAATCACGCCCACTACGCGCTGATCGGTCTGTTTCGTCATCATTCCGGCACGTTCAGCAACCTCGGCAGCAGCAATCTGTGGGGTAGTTACCACTACGATTTCCGAGTTAGGAATCAGCTGCGATACTGAAATGGCAATATCACCGGTGCCCGGGGGTAAATCAATAAGGAGCACATCCAAATCTCCCCAGTACACGTCTGCAAAGAACTGTTCAAGCGCCCGGTGGAGCATAGGCCCGCGCCAGACTACTGGAGTGTTTTCCTGCATAAACATGCCAATGGAAATAGTCTTCACATCGTGGGCTACCGGAGGAATAATCATGCCATCAACAACCTGCGGTGGCGTGGTCACACCCATCATTTGTGGAATAGAAAAACCGTAAATATCGGCGTCTACAATACCGACTTTTAATCCCTGCTGAGCCATGGAAATAGCAAGGTTAACCGTCATCGAAGACTTGCCAACCCCGCCTTTACCGGAAGAAATCGCGTAGACCCGCGTCAAATTGCCAGGTTGGATAAAAGGATTTTCTTTTTCCGGCTGGCCGCCACGTAGCGTCTCACGCAACTTGGTTTTCTGCTCTTCGGTCATAACGCCCATAGCCACCTCTACGGAGGTGACTCCGGCGAGCGCTGAGACAACTTTTCGTACGTCTTCAGTGATCACTGATCGCAACGGACAACCAGCGGTAGTCAGGTCAATCCCAACAACGACGTTGCCGGCGTCGTCAATCTCAACGGAACGTAACATGCCCAGTTCGGTAATTGGGCGCTTAATTTCTGGATCTTCAACTTTAGCGAGTTCGATCTCAATTTCTTCAACGGTAGGTAGAGTCATGGTCATAAGTCTATCTAGGGTATGGGGGGTTCTCCTGTTAGCTTTGCAATTCTCGCTTTGAGTTCGGCGATTTCTTGATCGCGACTAGCGATTTGTTCGGTTAATTCCGCAACATTTTCCAACTGATCGCGAATTTCGGAGCGTACAAAATCGCGTGTGGCTAGCTCGTTCATCGACAATCGGAGTCCGGCGATCTCCCGGCTAATGTACTCAGTGTCCGCAAGGTTACGTTCGGCGGTTTTCCGATCCTGCTGGGCTGAGACCCGGTCTCGGTCATCTTGACGATTTTGGGCGAGCAGAATTAGCGGAGCAGAATAGGACGCCTGTAAGGACAACATAAGCGTCAGCGCGGTAAATCCCAGTGCCGCGGAATCGAAACGTAAATGTTCTGGACCGTAAGTGTTCCAGAGCAGCCATCCACCCACGAAGGCGGAAAGGTAGAACAAGAACCGGGGAGTACCGGTAAAGCGGGCGATCCGTTCCGCGAAAATACCTGCCGCATCAGTATCCCGGCTAAAATGCCGTAGCCGACGTTCCCGCCTGCCAAGAGGCTGGTTGAAGTCTCCCATTATTTCTCATCCTCCTCTTCATAGTTGTGCCGTTCTGCAACAGCTTCGTCCAATTCATGTTCGTCAATATCGCGCCAGTCTTCCGGAAGCATTTTGTCGAGGACGTCGTCAACCGATACTGCGCCGACTAGCACGTCCTGATCAATAACCGGCAGGGCGGTCAAATTGTAGGTCGCCATCAGGCGCATAATCGTGCCGATACCGTCGTCGGGGGTAAGGCTTTCGATTTGCTCGACAATCTCCCCAATCATTTTCGACGGCGGTTCGCGTAAGGCACGTTGTAAATGGACGACGCCGATAAAACGCCCGGTTGGAGTTTCCATAGGCGGGCGGGTGACGAAAATAATCGTGGCTAGTGCCGGGGGGAGTTCTTGACGCCGGGCTTGTGCGAGTGCGGTGGCAATCGAAGCATCTGGCGGCAAAATAATCGGAGCGGTGGTCATCAGACCGCCAGCAGACTGTTCCGAATAGGTCATCAGGCGGCGCACATCGCGGGCTTCTTCTGGTTCCATCCGGCCAAGCAAGATTTCCGCTTGCTCTTCCGGAAGCTCGTTAACCAAGTCAGCGGCGTCGTCTGGTGCCATGGCCTCCAAAACGTCTGCTGCGCGTTCAATGTCGAGAGCGCCCACAATCGCCACCCGGTCATCGTCGCCCATTTCCTCGAGCACGTCGGCGAGGCGGTCGTCGTCCATTTCTCGGGCGACCGCGATTAACCGGTCTTCGGGCAGGTCAGAAAGCAGGTCGGCGACGTCGGGGGCTTTCATATCATCGATTTGGGCGAGTAAAGAGGTGGCAGCTTGGTTGGCAACCCGGCGGGCTAAACCAGCAACGGCGCTCGTAGGAATAATCTTGGTATCGCCCGCGTTCTTTTCTCCGCGCTTAAAGCGGACATATAGCTGGGTGACTCGCCATTCCCGGGCGTGGGTTTGTTCAATAGCAAGATCTTCTACAACCGCTTTTTCTCCAGTGTCTTTTAATGTGACTTCACGATCGAGTAGCTCGCCAACCACCATAGATTCAGTGGATCGCTGTTTAAACCGGCGCATGTTGACCAGCCCGGTAGTGATCACTTGGCCGTTTTCCATCGAGGTAATCCGGGTGAGCGGCACGAAAACCCGCCGTTTGCCTACCACATCAACGGTTAAGCCGACGGCCAGCGGCAGGCCGCGCAACCGGAAAACCACGACTACATCGTTCACCTTCCCCACTCGGTCCCCAATAGGGTCGAAAACATCAGCGCCCGCGAGGCGCCCGACGAACACGCGCGATGGACTATTGCTCATGGTTGCTCCTTTGCCGAGGGGAGAGGTTGGTGTTAACGGACTATTGGGCTAAACGCGCCATCCAGGCTTCCACGTCGTCGGCGGTACGCGGAATCTGTTCGGACATGCGTACTGCGCCATCGGTTGTAATCAAAATATTATCTTCGATTCGGACTCCGATACCCCGGAAACGTTCAGGGATCTTCAAATCATCGGCTCGGAAGTAGAGGCCAGGCTCGATAGTGAAGATCATTCCTGGTTCGAGTACTGCGTCTTGGTAGCGTTCGCGCCGGGCTTGAGCCCCGTCGTGGACGTCTAAACCAAGATGATGCGACGTGCCGTGAGGCATCCATCGGCGATGATATTGGTTTTCTGGTTTGAGGGATTCTTCGGCACTGACCGGGAGCATACCCCAGTTGGCTAGGTGTTTGGCAAAGACTTCCATAGCCGCGGCATGGAGATCTTTGAAGCGGGATCCGGGGGTGCGCGCAACAGCATAGGTGGCTTCGGCTGCTTCTAAAACGACGTCGTACACTTCGCGTTGGGTTTCGCTAAAGGTGCCCGATGCGGGGAATGTGCGGGTGATATCGCCGTTGTACAGCGAATCCACTTCGACTCCCGCGTCGATTAATACTAGGTCGCCGTCGTTGACGGGAGAATCGTTGGCAATCCAGTGCAAAGTGTTGGCGTTGTTTCCAGCGGCCACAATAGTTTCGAAAGCTACGCCATTACCCTCTTCGCGGGCGTTGGCAACGAAGGCGCCTTCTAAAACTCGTTCACCGCGGCGGTGCTGGAGTGCACGTGGCATCGCTTCGAGGACTCTATTGAACCCGGCGAAGGTTGCTTCGATAGCCGTATAGGTTTGGCTAATTTCGTACTCGTCTTTAATAAGGCGCTGTTCGGCAAGTGCTTGGACCAGTTCGGCGTTTGCTTCGGTGGCGTCTGTTGTCAGGCCTGCTTGTGAACGTAGTTCGGCGACGAGGGCCTCGATCTCGGGATCAGAATTTGCCAGTACTCGGATAGGAACAGTGCCGAGGTTTGCGGCGAGGTCAGTGCGTAAGGAGTCGATATGTGCGACTTTAATGCCGGTGGCTATTTCCATGTCGGCAGCTGAAGCTCGTGCACCTACCCAAAACTCGCCGTGGCGTGAATCGGCGTAGAACTCTTCGGATGCGCGGGAAGCCCGAGGGTGGAAATAGAAAACTGATTCATGGGTTTCGGCGCTGGAGGAAGTAGCGTTTGGAAGCGGATGAAGTACGAGTACCGCTCCTGGCTCATCTTCGCCGCTTAAGCCTGTTAAATAAATAAATGAAGAGTGTGCGCGGAAACGGTAATCGGTATCGTTAACCCGGATCTTTAGATTACCGGCTGGAATAACCAGCCGTTCGCCAAGAAATTGGCGTCCAAGCGTTACGCGCCGAACTGCCGTGTAATCGGCGGATTCATTTCGTTTTGGCGCGGGCGGGCGTGGCCCCCAATCTTCCCCGATAAACTTTTTAAATACGTCGCTTTGTGGGCGCTGGGAGCGATTCGATGCACGCTCTTCTAATGTTTGTTTTTCTGATGTCATATTCCTAGTATCCCACGCTTATGAAGCCCTTCGGGCTATCGTGAAACTATGCTTATTGATCTACACACTCATACTACTTTTTCGGACGGCACCGACACTCCTGCCGAGCTGGTCGCGAAGGCGAAACTTGCTGGTCTTGACGTGCTTGGCATCGCTGATCATGACACGCTCGCAGGATGGGAAGAAGCCGCTGTCGCGGCGCGCGCTACGGGTATAAGTTTGGTTCGTGGAATGGAACTAACCGCGTGGTACACCGGAATTTCGGTTCATATTCTGGCCTACTTGTTTAACCCGGATGATGAATGGATTGAAGATCATTGCGCGCGAATGCAGTCTTCGCGGCGTACGCGCGCCCAACAGATCGTCCAGCGTTTAGCGGTTGACTATCCGATTGGTTGGGACGATGTACAAGCGCAAGTGACGGTGGGTGCTACGGTTGGGCGACCTCATATTGCTGATGCGCTGGTAGCGCGGGGTGTCGTAGCGGACCGCTCGGCGGCTTTTGATGAGCTTTTACATACGTCTTCGCCCTATTACGTCAAGCAGTATGCTCCTGATGCGGTTGATGTTGTCCGGGCTGTTGCTAAAGCCGGTGGTAAAACTGTGTGGGCCCACCCGCGGGCGGCTAAACGCGGAAAAGTAGCGCCGTTGAGCGGAATCGGAGTATTGGCCGATGCGGGATTATTCGGTGTTGAAGTAGATCACCGGGATAATCCTGTTGCTGAGCGTGATGAGCTAGCGCGGATTGTTGCTGCTCATGGTTTGGCACGCTTTGGCGGGTCGGATTATCACGGTTCGGGTAAGCCTAATCGGTTGGCCGAGCATACGCTGTCTGAAAAAGCGTATCGGCGCCTTATTGATGGCACATTTTTACCAGTGGTGTAGCCCGGCCAAGCTAGTTACTTGATACCCGGCGGCGTTGCCGTTGCCGTTGCGGCTTATTCTCATGGGCGCTACCTTCAGCGTTAATGCGGGTGCGCTTACGAGTGCGCTGACGTTTACGTCCGCGACCACGGGGATTTTCGCCTTCATCTTGGCGGTGCTCCAGATCACGCCCACGTTCCCCATCACGTCCACGCCCGCGGCCACGTCCACGCCCGCGTCCGCCACCTCGGCGGGAGCGCCGACCAGTTTCGCCCAAGTCTTCAATTTCCTCGGCATCCAAACCGGCGCGGGTGCGTTCTGAGCGCGGCAAACGCCCAGTAACATCGGTCGGAATATCAAGATCGGTGTAAAGATGTTCTGAGGTGTGGTAAGTTTCCACAGGTTCCGGGAAACCAAGCGAAAGCGCATTATTAATAACTGACCAGCGCGGGGTGTCTTCCCAGTCCACAAAAGTAATAGCGGTACCAGATTGTCCGGCGCGGCCCGTGCGTCCAATGCGGTGGAGATAAATCTTTTCGTCTTCTGGGCACTGGTAATTAATCACGTGGGTGACATCATCAACGTCAATACCGCGTGCAGCCACATCGGTAGCCACTAGCACGTCAATTTTGCCCTTCCGGAAAGCCCGCAAGGCCTGTTCCCGCGCACCTTGCCCAAGATCCCCGTGCAGCGCTCCAGTTGCGAAGCCGCGAGTATGCAGATCATCAGCTACACGTGCCGCAGTGCGTTTGGTACGAGTGAAAATAATGCTCAAGCCACGTCCGCGAGCCTGCAAGATTCGGGTGAGTACTTCGATCTTATTCAGCGCATGAGCCCGGTAAATAACCTGTTTAACGGTTTTAACGGTCGAGGAGTCATCATCGTGTGCCTGAGCCCGGATATGGGTTGGCTGAGTCATATAACGACGGGCCATGGCAATAACCGCACCCGGCATTGTAGCGGAGAACAGCATCGTATGCCGGTTCGCCGGAGTAGATGCAAGGATCGTTTCGACATCTTCGAGGAAGCCCAGATCGAGCATTTCATCAGCTTCATCTAGCACTACCGTGCGCACCGCTGATAGATTCAACGTCCGCTGTTTCATCAGATCAATCAACCGCCCGGGGGTTCCCACCACGATTTCAGCACCCCGCTCTAAGTCTTTTACCTGCGGTTCATAGGAGCGCCCGCCATAGACTTCCACGATGCGCACCGAACGTTGTGCGCCAGCGTCGCGAATATCCCCGGCAACTTGTTTTGCAAGTTCACGGGTGGGAACGACGACGAGGCCTTGCGGAGCCCCTTGATGCTCGAGTTCCTCCCAGCCGTCCTCGCCCGGACCAACCGTATTTTCCAGCATAGGAATACCAAAACCGAGAGTTTTGCCGGTACCGGTTTTCGCCTGACCGATAATATCGGAGCGCTTGAGTGCGATGGGAAGTGTTAGCGCCTGAATGGGGAAAGGATAGGTAATATCTTTTTCCGCAAGTGCTTCTACGATCGGAGCGGAAACCCCAAAATCTGCAAAAGATTTTTCTTCGAGGTTGAGCTCAGATCCGGCTACCGCAATATCAGCGGCGGGTTCATTATTTGGGCGCACGCTTGCGCCAGCAGTATTAGCAATTCCTGATTGCACGTTATTCACTTTCGACTAGGGGACGCGCCAATTACATGCGTCCAAGGCAGCCGATCGTGAAAATTCTTTGTAACTATCGCGTGACGACCGGTCAACCCGTTTAATTAACTTCGATACCAGTTTAACGTACTGATAAGAAAATATGCGGCCTTGGTGGGTGGCCCCACAGTTTTTAAGAGAAACCGAAGCCAACCCGACGCTGTGGGGTACCGTCCGCCCGGACGTAACCGAGGGCATCAGCCGGTACGATCACGGTCTCACCGGAGTCACTTTCCAGAACCAGCGGATTACCGGTTTCCAGCGCGTTGGTTACTTTAGCGGTAACCTCAGCTGCGTCCAGTTCTACCGACACATTAATAGCGTTGGCCACATCGCGAATACCAATAGTGATGTCCATAAAACTCCTTAATCAACTGGGTCTATCGTACCGTAGCCGACTCAACGCCGACCCGATGCGTTTGACAACTTTCTTTGCCAGCGAAAGCTTAGCGCTTATCCTCGACGTCAGTTTCTAACACGACTTGTACTTGGTCTAGGTGAATCGGCTGATGGTCGGTGGTCTTCTTACGCGGAATCAGGTGCATGACGCCGGCAATAATTGCACCCCAGATCAGGCCGATTAACGCACTAATCACGGTATCGACCAGCCATGCAACAGCACCTCCGGCCGCGGCAAGCACTGGTTCAGTAATCCGGTGCAAGGCCTCATAAGGGGTAGCAAATCCAACTTCTGCCAGTTGTGCCAGCACAATATGACCGCCTACCCACAGCATGGCAATCGTGCCAATTACGGTAAGTGCCGTCATCACTTTAGGCATAGTCCGCAAAATCAATGCGCCAATTTTTTGCATACCGCGTGACTCTTTATGTGTTAGTGCCAGACCGGCGTCGTCCGCCTTGACAATTAAGGCAACTACGCCATAAACGAGGGCGGTAATTGCCAGCGCGACAATCGCGAGCACGGCTAAGCGCTGCACAAACGGCATATCAGTAACTTCGTTGAGCGCGATAACCATGATTTCGGCGGACAAAATAAAGTCCGTGGTGGTTGCGGATTTGATGATTTCTTTTTCAGCTTCCGGACCTTGTATGAGGGCAGGCGCTTTGTGCTTTGTTCCCGGGGTCAGTTTTTCGATGATTTTGTGGGCGCCTTCGTAGGCCAGATAGCTGCCGCCGAGTATGAGTAGAAAAGGCAGCGTCCACGGCAAGAATTGGGATAACACCAGTATGGCCGGAAGAATAAAAATGAACTTGTTCCGCAAAGAGCCCTTCGTGATGCTCCAAATAATAGGGAGTTCTCGTTTGGGCGTGATTCCGGAAACGTATTGCGGGGTAACTGCGGCGTCGTCGACGACGACTGCAACCGTTTTTGAACCGGCCTTCGCCGCTCCGGCGGCAATATCGTCAAGCGAAGCGGCTGCCACTCGGGCAAGAGCTGCAATATCGTCGAGCAGGGCGAAGAGGCCAGCGGACATAAAAACTCCTTAACGGAAAACGCAATGCGATGGTGATAAAACTTTACGGCGTCATCAATGAAAATGTTAAATAGCCGAGCGGGGATGGATACCCGAAAAACGTATCGAAAAACTGTCCGTGCGCTCAAATAGTGTTAATAAGTAGTGGGGACCGGACGTGGTTCACACTAAGGTGAGAAATACAACGTGGTAAGGAGCGCTGGTGAAACTTGATTCAGATCAGCAGGCGGTAGTTGATGCGTGCCGTCCTGGCTGCGTGCTGTCGGTTATTGGTGCTCCGGCTACGGGGAAAACCACTACGATTCGGGCCGCGGTGGGAGAAGTTTTACGGACGACGCCGCAGGCCCGGATTGCGGTGCTGTCGCCGGATCGTCGGGCAGCAGGCGAGCTGCGCAATGAACTAGCACGTGAACTAGGGGCTTTGGGCGAAAACGCCACCGTGCAATCGGTGGCGGCGTTTTCTTTCGCGATTGTGTCAGCGTATGCTCAGGCGGTTGGGCGGCGCGAACCAGAGCTGTTGTCGGGTCCGGATCAAGATGCGATATTAAAAGAAATCTTCGATCTGATCGGCGCCGGACTGTTAAGAACTGAGTCGGTGCTCGCCGATATTGATCCGGATATTGTAGCGTTGCCCGCTTTTCGTGCAGAGTACCGGGATTTAATCACCCGTGCTGCCGAGCTCGCTTTGAGTGCTGATGAACTGGCTACTTTGGGTAGCGAGCATGAGGTTCGTGCATGGGTGGCTGGCGCTGAGGTTATGCGCGCCTATGAAAGTTCGTTGGCAACGGAAGCCGGCACTGTGCATGGCAACCCGGATCGCACAGACCATGCGCGGATTACTACACAAGCGGCCGCCATGCTAGCGCAGTGGGAGCGCGGGGTCACTTCGAGTGTGCAGGTGGGGCGGATTAATATGCCTCAACCTCGGTGGGACTGGGTTTTTGTTGATGATCTGCATAATTGCACCTTGGCAGTGCGGAGCTTGCTCCGAGTATTGGTTGAGCAGGGAACTGCTGTTATTACTTTTGGGGATCCGGATGCGGGAGTGCAGGGATTCCGTGGCGGTATTGCGCACTTGCCAGCTTTGGTGACGCGGTCATGGGCGGACGGCGGTTTGGGCGCCAAGCGCATGTTTTTAGGGCAACGGTATCGGGGGAGTGGGCAGCTAGCAGAGCTCGTGCGAACAATAACCGGCGGTATTCATGTGGCTGGAGCTGGGCGGCATCGTCGGGCACAGTTTGTCAATGAAGAACCGGAAGAACATCGCAACGTTAGCGCGGTGACGTTTAGCTCGGAAGAAGATGAGCTGTCTTATATTGCCACGCATATGCGCCAACTCCACTTGCATCATGATGTTCCATACTCGCAGATGGCGGTTATTACGCGGTCGAATGCAGAGCATGCGCAAATCCGGCGCACACTTACCAGCTATGGCGTTCCGGTCCAAACGGTTAGTTCTTCGCGTCCGTTACGTGACCAGCATGCCGTTGCTGCTTTGTTGAAGATCGTGCAATTGGCGTTAGCAGAGCGAACGCAGGTGGAGTTCGCCGACTTATACCAGGTGCTCACTGGGCCGCTACTAGCCATCGATCCGTTAGACCTTCGTTCTATTATGCGAGAACTACGCGGTTGGGAGATAAAGCGCGGGGGTAAGCGTCCGGATGAGGAACTGTTGCTATCTGTTTTAGCTGAGGGTGAGGATCATCCGGCAGCTCAGGTGGAACGGTTACGTAC
This sequence comes from Actinomycetaceae bacterium, assembly GCA_012516575.1. GTDB lineage: Bacteria > Actinomycetota > Actinomycetes > Actinomycetales > Actinomycetaceae > Arcanobacterium. Next base: position 5,678 of record JAAYWS010000108.1, on the reverse strand, counting down.
CGTGCGTCACGTGGTGGCGGCTATCCGTCAATCACATGCTCGGGGGCAACTGGCGGAAATAGTACTCTGGCGGGCGTGGGAGGCTTTGGACGTTGCGGAGTCATGGCGTGAACGAGCTTTAGCTGGTGGGATTACCGGAGATAGTGCAAACGAAAACTTGGATGCGGTGATTCAGCTTTTCCGGATCGCTCAGCGATTGGCAGACCGCGATCTTGCCAATGCGGGTATTGAACAGTTGCTAAACGTTATGGAAAGCCAGGATCTTCCGGAAGATTCCATCGCACGTACGGCCTCATCAATCCATGAAGTCGCGTTGATGACGCCGAGTTCTACGATGGGTAGGTCATGGCAGTACGTCTTTATTTTGGGTTTGACGGAGGGTAATTGGCCGAATACCCGGCTACGTAATCCGCTTACCCAAGTTCCGGAACTGGTGAGCCTTGTCGTCCGCTCGGAATTTGCGGGAGTGGACCTCAAACCGACGACGTCTGTACAAGATGTAGTCGATGATGAAATTCGCATGCTTTTACAGGCAGTGACGCGCGCAAGCCGGGCAGTATTTCTTAGCTGCGTGCATGCACAAGATACGCTTCCTTCCCGCTTCTTAACGTGGTTAACGAATGACGCCGATACCGGCGATGTGAAAACAATTGACATGGTGAAGGTACCTGCCGGTGTTTCGACTTTGGATGTGCACGGTCTGGTAGGCGAATTACGGCAAGCTAGTGCCCATGGCGGGCCGTTGCTATCTGCTGAAGCTGAAAAACTATTGGCAGAACTGGTGAGTTCAGGGGTGACGATCGCAGATTCGGAGCACTGGGTGGACCAATTTGAATACAGCAGTGCAGGCAAAGCATCTTTTGAACGCATCGCAGTTTCGCCATCGGCGGTTACAAGGACGATTGAATGCCCGCTTAACGCTTTTATGCAACGAGTTAAGGCCCAGCCTCGCATTAATATGCAGGCCGCAGATATTGGCACACTTATCCACCAGCTAGCTGAAGAATTTGAAGATCCCGATAAGCAAAAGATGCTCGAGCGATTTGACCAGCTGTGGGAAGAAGCTGATTTCGGGGCTGATTATCAGGTTCGCCAAGACTATGCGAGGGCGCGGACCATGGTAGAAAAACTAGCAACGTACTTGGCTAATAATCCGGAACCAGCACATCGGGAGCTCTGGGCACAAGCCGAACACGAAGATATTCGGGTTAATGCGCGGATCGACCGGATTGAGCTCGATCCGAATAATCCGGGCAAGGGAAGGATCGTCGATTATAAAACCGGTAAGAACCGTATTTCGCATGCCGAGGCTAAAGTAGACCCGCAACTGATGATCTATCAGTGGCTGTTAGCAAAAGGTGGGGTGCAATTCCCGCAGGGAGTAGCTCCGGTTAAAGAAAGCACGGGCGCGCAGCTGGTCTATGTCGGAACGAATGATAAAACCTACAGTTTGCGGGAACAAGGGCCTTTAGATGGTGAACTAAGCGCGTTAGTCGAAGACACAATTACAACTGCGGCTGAGCTGATACGCGGTCCTGATTATCCCGCTCGTATATCTACTACCTGTGAGTATTGCGCGTTTGCTTCGCTATGCCCGGCTAAGGGCGGGGAAAGGATTTTCTCAGCATGATCACTTTTGAAGATTTTGTCGCGACTTTGGACTTCCCACCCACCGCAGAACAGGCACGAGTCATTCAATCTGATGAACGGGCCATCCTAGTTGTGGCTGGTGCAGGCTCCGGAAAAACTGCCACGATGGCCCAAAGAGTGGCATGGAAACTGATTGAAGGTAAAGTCCGGCCTAGCCAAGTTTTATGTCTGACATTTACTCGTAAAGCGGCGGGCGAGCTTGCAGATCGAGTACGTTCTCAAATCCAACGTGCCGCACTGCATGACGTTTACCAGCAAAACACGTCCGCATCTCAAGCTGAGAGCTCAATACAGGCTGGTGATGATACGGATGCAAGTTTTAATGAGCTTGCTAGTGCAATCCACGAAGAGCACGAACAGCCTACAATCTCCACGTACAACTCGTTTGCCGCTGAGATTGCCAGTTCCTACGCGATGCTCATCGGCGAAGATCCACGCTCGCGACTGATGACTGATGCCGAACGCTGGCAGATTATGCATGACATTATCTCCAACTGGCCGGAAAATGAGCCTTCTTTGGGAGAAGGAACGGTAAGTTCACTCACTCGGCAAGCGCTGAGTCTAGCCGCCGCAATTATTGACAACCGCTTAGATCCGCAAGCCGTTGCCGATTTCTTTAATAGTCAGGCTGAGGTACTCACAACGATTGAAGGAGTTAGTAATACAGGTAAAGACGCGGTTAAAAAAGATAACGACGAAGAATACGCGCTTTTTCAAATTGGCAATAGCACGCTTAAAAAAGAACTTGTAGAAAAACTGCGTGCCCGTGCTTTGCTGTTACCTGTAGTCGCCGAGTATTTCGCGGTTAAAAAGGAGCGTTCTTTAATCGAATTTGCTGACCAAGTAGTGCGTGCTACTCGGATCGTGCAAGAAGTCCCGGAGGTAGGGCAGCGGTTACGCGAGACGTATAAGCTTATCTTGCTTGACGAATATCAAGATACATCCGTCAGCCAGGCTGCTTTGCTGAGCACTGCTTTTAATCGTGCCGAATCAGTTACTGCGGTGGGTGATCCTAACCAAGCAATCTATGGGTGGCGTGGGGCGTCCGCTAATGCGCTTGTTGATTTTGCCCAAGACTTCCAAGTACCAGCTCGAGCCATGCTCACACTCTCGCAAGCCTTCCGGAACTCAACTCGTATTTTGGATGTGGCTAACCAACTTACTGTGGGTAAACTGTCTTACCAGCAACTTCACGTTAAAGAGCTCCGGCCTGCAGACGGAAAAGGGGCTGGGCAGGCCATCCATATTCATCACAGGCAGGCTAAGGATAGCTACCTAGAGATGGCTCACATGTTCAAAGAACATTTTGAGCGGGCCCGGCGGGATTTTGTAGTAGCGCAAGAAGCTGGCGCGATCTGTCCTCAACAAGAGTTCTCTTTCCCTACGGCCGCTGTACTCATCCGTGCGGGAAGTTATCGACAAGCGGTTATCGAAGCTTTAGAAGAAGTCGGCCTGCCCTACGAAGATATTGGTAATGAGTCTCTTATTCAACGTCCAGAAATAGTGACGGTTCGAGCATTATTGACAGTCATTGCGTTTCCAGAACGTACGGATCGTTTAGCGCATTTACTGAACTTCTACGCGGTCGGCCCAGCAGATATGGCAGCTTTAGCCACATATGCCGGGGATCTGGCATACCGGCACAGCACCAAACTCAAGCAAGAAATGAGGGAAGAAAACTCCACAGAAGTACGTGTCGAACCGAATCTGATCGAAGCTCTTGAACATCTGCGAAAGGCTGACGCGGCTCCATCTGGGATGAGCCCAGAAGGGTTTAGGCGGCTTACAAACCTGGCACAGATTATTTGGGAGCTACGCCAGCGGCGTCATCTGGCATTGCCAGATATTGTTACCAGCGCTATTGACGCTTTGGATTTGCAAGTATATGCGGCGGCTAGACTGGTGGGGCGCTCTATCGTGCGTAGCTCGCTCGGTTCCTTTGTCCGGCTTTCCGGGCAATATGCGAATGACAATCCGAGTGCAAGTTTGGATGCTTTCCTTGAATGGCTTGATGCGGTGGACGAACACGAACGTGGGGGAGAGTCCGCTGAAGGCGCGATGGACACGCAAACTTTCCTGCCAGTAGCAGACATCGAACCAGAAGCTGGTGTAGTGCAGATCTTAACTGTGCACGCGGCTAAAGGGTTGGAATGGGACATGGTGGCTGTTCCAGAAATGGTGCAAAAGCGTTTCGATTCGGTGCGCTACAGCTATCCACAATGGATCGGCTCCGCGAGTGAGTTCCCCTACCCGTTACGCGCAGATTATAAGCACTTACCCCAGTTTGATTTACGCCACTATGCTCCAAGCGGGCTTTCGCCGACTGCTCACAAAGGTCGCATGTGTATTGCATACGGGCAATTTTATGAAGAACTCAAAGCTTATCTTGGTAATGAAGAACGCCGTCTGGCCTATGTCGCAGTTACGCGACCACGGGACTTACTGGTAGTCCTCAGCTACGATGTACGCGATGAAAGTCATGCCCTACGTGCTCGTAAAGCGCATAGCACCAATAAATATGTTAGTCGGGATGGACGGGTGCTACCTGGAGTATTTATTGCCGATATGGCACAGAGTCCGGCGTTAACGGTTTCGCCACAATCAGATTCGCTTTTTGTCGATGACGCAGAGTTCATCGAATGGGTCGATGCACAAGACTTTGAAGAAACAGAAAAGAGAGCACGAAATTTAGAACCGGGCACTGAAGTTTACTGGCCATCGGATGTGGACCGGAGCTTAGAAAGCCCGAAGCGGCTACCTCAACTAATTCCGGCAGAAGATCCAAACCAAGTGGATCGCCAAATAGCGATATGGCGGGAATTGATTGACATTTTGCGTGATGAACATAAGCAACGCAGTGAAGAACGCGGTTTAGCTCGCGATTATTTGACAGCTTCCGATATTGTCTGGCTAGCAACTAATCCGCAGGCATTCTATGAAAATCAGTTGCGTCCATTGCCGGTTAGGCCGTCAGTAGCGGCTCGGCGGGGCACATCTGTACACAGTGCGATCGCTCATTTCTATGACCGGCCAGCCACCCTTGACATCGACTCGGTGTTAGAAGCTGATCAAATGCCGATCGATATGAATCCCGCACTCAATACTGCTGAAGAAGAACAACTGTTTCGCAGGTTTGAAGTCTCTCGTTTTGCCTCAGCGCCACAACTAGCGATTGAACAACGGCTCGAAATTGAATTGGCAGGCTATCCGGTACGTTGTGTGATTGACGCGGTATTGGACACTTCAGATGTTCCCGGTGCGCGTCCGGTCACTATTGTGGACTGGAAAACTGGCCGACGTCCTACAGAAGATGATCTGATAGCGCGCGAACTCCAGTTGGGGATTTACCGTCTAGCGTGGTCACGCGCGCATAATACGCCGCTTGAAGATATCGACGCCTGTTTCTACTTCCTTGGCGAAGCTGAAGAATCCCAACGAGAATTAGTAGCAGGTGAACTCAGCGAACAACGGATTGTTGAGCTGATCGAAGAGCACCTCAAACGCGGCGAGAAACTGATGGCTACGAATAACTGATGGCTACGAATAACTGATAGCTGCGAACAACTAACGGCCACGAACACCTGACGGTTGCGGATAACTGGTTGCCATGAACAACTGACGGTTGCACGGCTCTTCGCATTTGAGCGTGTAGTTGTTTTCTGAGTCTTCCTGTTTTTAGGAGCGCTCGGTTAGTCTTTTGCTGACCTTGGTGAGCTGGTACATGTTTTACTGCCAAATGCGGCTACAGCCGGCGCATTTTGTGCCCAGTGCTCATGTTCCACACCTAAAACTCGGGTTTTGTGAGCAGAAATAGGCCCAGAGTCCCACTTCCAGCTCCCTCAAGCTCGTTCACAGCTCCTCAAACCTCACTTCAACCCTCCAGAGCTCACTTCCGGCGCCCCAAATTAGGGAAAATCGAACTATCCGCAGATAGTCTTCGGATAGTTCGATTTTCCCTAATTTCAAATTGCTCTGAGCCTGAAACAGCCCTAAAAACAGTACATTAGGTGCCCTCAGCCCCGATGGAG
>JAAYWS010000107.1 GCA_012516575.1 Actinomycetaceae bacterium | reverse complement strand
TTCCCTAATTTGGGGAGCTGTAAATGGGTTTTGGGGAGCTCGAAGTGGGGTTTAAGGAGCTGGAAGCAGGCTTTGGAGAGCTGTGAGTGGGGTTCTGGGCTCTAGAAACAGAAGGACTCCAAAAACAACTACACACTCAATTGCGAAGAGCCATTCAACCTCGGGCTAGTATTCAACCTCGCGGTAATCGACTTCGGGCGTTGCATAATTCGCAAACCGCACCAAGGAGCCCTGAAACTCCAGCTCAATATCATCAGAGGTCGGACCGGATCGGTTCTTGCCCACAATAATCTTTGCCGGAGGCGGCGCCCCCATTTCATCTCGCTCAGACGAACGGTGAATGAGCATAACAACGTCGGCGTCCTGTTCAAGCGAGCCGGACTCCCTCAAATCCGAAACTTGCGGTTTCTTGGTCTCGCGGCGTTCGGTTTCGCGGTTGAGCTGCGAAATTGCGATAATCGGGATCTCGAGCTCTTTCGCAAGAAGTTTAATCGACCGAGAGAAATCCGAAACTTCTTGCTGGCGGGATTCCGGAGTGCGCCCGCCAGAAGTCAATAATTGCAGGTAGTCAATAACGATCAGTTCAATTTTGTGATGTTGCCGTAGCCTGCGGGCTTTGGAACGAATTTCCATCATGGTCAGGTTTGGCGAATCGTCCACGAACAGCGGAGCACTCGCAATACGATCCATCGTACGCCCAACCCGATCCCAGTCGCGCTGCTCAAGCTCACCCTTAATGAGCTTTGACAACCACACTTCCGATTCGGACGACAAAATACGCATCGCCAACTCGGTGCGGTTCATTTCTAAAGAGAAGAACGCAACCGGCTGGTTCTTTTTAATCGCGATATGCCTGCAAAAATCCATCGCCAGCGTTGTTTTACCCATACCCGGCCGAGCCGCGATAATAATCATCTGGTTCGGTCGTAACCCCAGCAGGACCTTATCGATATCGGGGAATCCGGTTTCCAAACCGGCTAGCTCATCGCCGCGAGCCGCATTTGCCTGCAATTCTTCGCGTAGATCCGGCATGATCTCTTCGAGTGGAGCGTAATTGGTGGACATTTTATTGTCCGTCATCGCATACACTTCGGCTTGTGCGGTGTTGAGCAGTTCGTTGACGTCGCCTCCGTCGGTGGTGTAACCAAGCTGGGCGATTCGGGTGCCGGTTTCTACCAGACGACGCAGCATGGCTTGGTCGCGCACAATCGTCGCATAATAACCCGCGTTGGCAGCCGTGGGTACGGCAGAAACTAGGTCGTATAGTAATGTGCGCCCACCGACCTGATCAAGTATTCCTTGGCGCTGTAGTTCGGCGGCAACCGTGACGGCGTCGGCAGGTTGTCCACCGGCAAAAAGCGAAAGGATCGTGGAAAAAATCTCGGCATGGGCCGGCCGGTAGAAATCGTCTCGATCAAGGATTTCCGAGACATCCGCGAGCGCGTCTTTGCTCAGCATCATTCCACCCAGTACTGAACGCTCCGCATCCAAATCATTGGGCGGGGTGCGCTCGAATTGGGAGTGCGACATCTCCGTCATAAGTCCTCCTTGATTCCTCCTCTTTATTGTTCACAAAAAATGTCATTTAGCCAAATAATGTTTTCCACAGGGGTGTGATTACTTGAAGTATTTTCGTGGAGAATCGCTGAGGAATTGTGGATTTGCTGTGGATTGAATTTTTTGTTTTCCACAGTTTTACTGGTATTCATCCACACTTGTGGAGTAATGCCTACGAAAGGGCGGTATTCCAGCAACAACATTATCCACACTCGTGGATAACACCGTGAATTATTCCCCGGGGTTAACATGAAATTCACTCAATTACTTTAAGTCCGAAACTTAATACTTTAAGTCCGGCGTGTCGTGACAGGGTCGGCGTGTCGAAAATCGGACTTTTCGCCAGACTAAAGGCCTATAGGTATCGTCTCTTTTCCGCGCTACCTCGCCACTTTCCACATCACTTAGCTGATAGTTGTGTCAAGGCGACTCCTTAGTCAGCCGTCCGATCGGCTCGCTATTTAGCCTTCCAGTCAACCCTCCGTTCGGCTCCCCGCCCAATCCTCCGCTCGGCTCGCTATTTAGCCTTCCAGTCAACCCTCCGCTCGGCTCTCAGATCGGCTCCCCGATCAGCCCTCCACCGCGGGGTTACTCACTTTGGTTGCTTCCACCTTGAAAGCCGGTCCAAAACTATGGATATTGAAGCTATGTCCCCCGCAACTTCCCGTGATTCGGATCCAGAGTTTGAATCCGATCCGCACAAGCTCGTCGATCGCTCAATTGCACAACTAGCGATTCCGTCTCTGGCGACCCTCCTTGTCGAGCCGCTTTTGATTGCGGTGGACACCACGATGGTCGGGCGTTTGGGCACAGAGCCGCTTGCGGGTCTTTCGGTAGCGTCGACTATTGTTGCCACGCTCGTAGGGGTTTGTATTTTTCTCTCCTACGCCACAACAGCAGCCACTGCTCGTTATGTCGGTGCCGGACAGCCAGACCGTGGCTTACGCCAAGGGCTCGATGGTATGTGGTTAGGTGTAGGGCTTGGTCTACTCCTCGGAGTTATCCTTTTTGCTTTTGCACCCCACATTATCGGTTGGTTTACGGATGATCCGGGGGTTGTCGAGCAGGGTATTGCTTATGCTCGGGCTTCTGCTTTTGGGCTTCCGGGTATGTTGTTAGTTCTCGCAGCCAATGGCACGCTTCGCGGTTTTGCCGACGCGAGAACCCCGCTGAAAGCCGCCACCGTAGGTGCTCTTGCAAATATTCCACTCAACGCCCTCCTCATTTACGGAATGGGGTGGGGCGTGGCAGGTGCTGGTGCCGGAACTGCAATCGCGCAAACCCTGATGAGTACATATTTAGGCTTCGTTGTTTTCCGACTGGCACGCGAGCATAAAGTCGCGCTGGCCCCGTCTGGTGCTGGTGTCTTGCGTTCTCTGCGTGATGCCGTGCCACTCATCATTCGCACCCTTACGCTACGCGGGACAATCATGTTGCAAATCGCGGCCGCAGGTTCACTTGGAACCGTTGCTTTGGCGGCCAATCAGATTGTAATGACGATGTGGAATTTTGCCGCATACGGACTGGATTCGCTCGCCACGGCTGCGCAGATCCTAGTTGGTCAAGGACTTGGATCTGGAAAAGCTGATCGAGTGCGCCTAATCTTGCAACGCTGCCTGTCGTGGGGTCTACGGGTCGGGCTGGGTTTAGCAGTGCTTTCTACCGGCCTATCTTTTGTAGTTCCACTGATTATGTCTACTGACGAAGCCGTACAGCTATTGTCCACCCAAACCATGTGGGTTACGTCGGCGGCGCTACCAATTGCGGCGCTGGCATACATGCTCGACGGTGTACTTATCGGCGCTGGAGATACTCGCAAGCTTGCCAAGTACATGATTATCGTGTTTCTAGCTTTCACCCCGGTTGCGCTATTCTTTATCGGGCCTGGCGCAGACTGGGGCACAGCTGGAATGCTGCTACTTTGGGCCGGATATGGAGTACTCACCATGGCGGTTCGTGCCGGAACGATGCTCTGGCGTACCCGAGGAAACGCATGGATGGGTTTAAAGTAAAATTTCCTGCGTTGTTTACCCTCCATTTACGCCAAGAATCCTTCTGACAGCTCCTCAAGAGTCCTTAATAACTCTCCAAAGGCTCCTCACAGCTCCCCAAACCCCACTTCCGGTCCCTCAAACGCCACTTCCAGCTCCCCAAATTAGGGAAAATCGAACTATCCGA
>JAAYWS010000106.1 GCA_012516575.1 Actinomycetaceae bacterium | reverse complement strand
GCCCAGCCCTCGCTACTACTAGCACCACACCCGGCGTCTAGCACCACACCCGACGTCTAGTACCGCATCCGGCGTCGTGCTTCGCTCATTGCCCGGTCAGCTTCCCGCTTATCCTGCTGGCGACGCAAAGTTTCACGCTTATCCCACAACTGTTTACCGCGCGCCAAACCGATTTCCAGCTTGGCTCGGCCACGAATGAAATAGAGCTCTAAAGGCACAATCGTCGTGCCCTTATTTTTCACTTTTAAGCCCAGCTCACGTAGCTCATCCTTGTGCAACAGGAGTTTCCGTTTAGCGGTTGGCTTGTGGTTAGTCCACGAACCGGAGACGTACACCGGGATGTTCATGCCTACTACCCAGGCTTCGCCATTCCGGTCAATGTCAATCCAAGCCTCCGCTAAGGAAGCCCGCCCAGCCCGCAAAGATTTCACTTCAGTGCCGGTCAGCACCAACCCAGCTTCAAAAACTTCATCAATGAAATAGTCATGCCGGGCTTTTTTGTTCCGCGCGATAACCTGCTTGGCGTCCGCCGCAGCCTTCGCTTTTTGAGCAGGGGTTAATTTACCTGCCTTGTCCTTCCTCGCCATCGGTTACTCCTAATAGAAACCGGGGAAGGACATCGGATTAACAACGACGCCATCTTGCCAGACTTCAAAATGTACGTGACATCCCGTTGAACGTCCGGTAGTTCCCGTCCATCCAATCACATCACCTTGATTTACCTGCTGGCCCACATACGTATTAAAACTCGAAAGATGCATGTACACGGTGTGATAGGACGAACCGTTGCGAATACCGTGGTTAATATAAACCGTGTTTCCGCCGGTAAACCCGCTCGAAGCATAATTCAGCTTGTAAACAGTGCCCGAAGCGGCCGCATATTGCGGGGTTCCGCAGGATTTACCGAAATCCACACCCTGATGAAAGCGGCTAGTTCCGAGAATCGGATGAATACGCCAGCCGAAAGGCGAGGTCACGTTAAGCGGACGGTCCACCGGAGGCATCAGCCAATACCCACTAGAAGAGGAACTACTGGACGAAGAACTACTGGAAGACGAGCTACTCGATGAAGAACTACTCGAAGAGCTACTCTGCTGTTGCGCGGCCAAACGTTCCTGCTCCAACCGCCAGTTCTCCGCGTCAATCTCCGCAATCATCGCCGCGACTGCGGCTTGATCTGCTTCTGCTTGGGCCAACGACGACTCGGCCCGCGAATACATGCCTTCAAGCTCAAGCGCTTGGGCTGCAATCGAGGCTTCCAGCGCGTCTAACTCGTCTTTGCGTGCCTGCGCTTCTGCACGCGCAGCTTCACATTCAATAACAAGCTGGTCGGCTTCTTCCTTCAGAATCGCAACTTGTTCTTCGACGGCGGTCTGCCGGGATTCCCGATTACGTGCGCTCGCCGCATCCTGTTCCAACGTAGTTAACGCATTTGTTTGAGTACGCGTCACCGCCGAATTCACCCGATACGAGTTGGAAAACTCTTCCGGCGAAGTCGAGCCTAAAGCAAGATCAATAGCGCTCGGCGTTGTTTCCCCACGATATGTCGCCCGAGCAATTTCACCGAGCGTATTACGGGTTTCTTCAGCCGCACCTTCAGACAGCTCAATATCAGCAGAAATATTTTCCAATTCCAGCTGGGCGGCCTCGAGTAACGCAGCATTTGCTTCCGCTTCTCGTTCTGCCGCGGCGAGCGCATTCTCTGCTTCTAACAGCGCCGATTCCGCCGTGGGAATCTCCATCCGGGTATTTTCCAGATTGAGATAAGCCTCTTGAATATCAAGGTCAAGACCCTCAAGGGAGGCCTGAATCTCCGCAATCCGCTGCGCGTTCGCCTGCTGCTGGTCTACGAGGTCTTGCCGATCATCTGCTACTGCTGGAAGCGCGACGAAGACGCCTGTCAGTGACAGGCTAATCGCGGCAATAATAGCTGAGAGTCGGCGACGCATAATCCTATTCTAAACCTTCGTGTAGCGGCGTAGCGCGAAGTAAGACGCTAGCGCCGATATGACCATAGCACCAAGGATAAGCCATGGCGCAAGTTTCAGGACATCGCTGGCAGAAACGATCTTGAGCCACGAGTTCGCAAACCATTCCTGAACGAAGAATTCTACTGCCACGTACAGCCCGGTGATAGCCAGTAGCGCACCGATCAGCGCCGATATAACGCCCTCTAAAATAAAGGGAGTTTGGATAAAGGCATTCGACGCACCCACATAGCGCATAATCTCAGTTTCGCTACGCCGGAACATGGCAGAAAGCCGAATCGTCGCCGGAATCAACAGCAATGCCACCACAATCATAATGACCGCGAGAATCGTTGCTACCAGCGTGAACCGGTTGAGCATATTAAATAGCGGCTCAAGCTGTTGACGTTGGTCGATCACGGTTTCCACACCGGGCTGACCAGTGATCATTTCGGAAACCACATCAATATCGGTATCGGTTGGGTCGATCAGTTTAAGACGGAAAGACGCCTGCATCATCTCGACGTCAATAGCTTCCGCCCAGGTTTTTCCAGCCAGTTGTTCTTGGAATGCCGCAAACGCTTCTTCTTTTGTTTCGAAGAAGATTTCTTCGATGTACGGTTCCATCTGCTTAGAGTTAAGGAAACGTTCCAGGTTATCGATCTGTTCCTGGGTGGCTTCTCCGCCCACGCAGGCTTCGCTGGCTGACTCTGCCGGACACATAAAGACCGACACTTCGACCTTGTCGTACCAGTCGTTTTTCGCATTTTCGATCTGCGATTGGAAAAGTACAGCGGCACCCACAAACAGAAGTGAAACGAAGGTAACCAAAATAACCGACGTCATCATGGAAGTATTGGTCCGCAGGCCCTTCCATACTTGCGAGAAAATAAAGCGTAATCTCATGCTTCTTCTCCCGTCTCGTATTGACCGCGTTCTTCGTCTCGAGTCACCTTGCCGTCAACCAGCTCCACAACACGTTTGCGATGTTGGTTCACGATTTCGGAATCATGAGTGGCCATGACGACGGTCGTGCCCTGCTTATTAATAACTTCAAGAAGTCGCATAATCCCCGACGCGGTAGTCGGATCAAGATTTCCGGTCGGTTCGTCTGCGAGCAACAGCTCCGGACGGTTAACCATCGCCCGTGCAATACCCACGCGCTGCTGTTCACCACCGGAAAGTTCGTGCATCCGCCTTTTTTCTTTGCCTTCTAACCCCACAAGCTCAAGGACGCGGGGTACTTCTTTCATAATCGCATGACGCGGTTTACCGATCACCTGCATCGCGAGCGCAACATTGTCGAATACATTTTTATCGGCAAGCAGGCGGAAATCTTGGAAAACGGTACCAATCTGACGACGCAGGTAAGGTACGCGACGCGGAGAAACCCCCGCAAGGTCTTTTCCTAGTACGTGGACTGTACCCTCAGTCGGGCGTTCCTCGGCAAGAATCAGGTGGAGCATGGTGGACTTGCCCGAACCGGACGCTCCCACGAGGAACACGAAATCGCCGCGTTCAATATTAATGCTCACGTCAGACAGCGCCGGTGTTGCACCGCGCTGATAAACCTTAGTGACGTTTTCAAACGTAATCATGTTGTAGAGCCACAATCTTTTTCAGACATTTTCGCTTTTCACACTAGTTGCGCCAGTTTCGTCCATGTTTAAGGCACGCCGCTAACGTGACGAGTCCGTCACTATATAAGGCCACAAGTTACTTGTTATCTCCGTGTAGTTGCCCGTGCCGCCAGCGAATACCCGCGTCGATAAAACCGTCGATTTCGCCGTCTAACACTGGTTCTGCGTTTCCTACTTCATGCAAGGTGCGCAAATCCTTGACCATTTGGAAAGGGTGAAGGACGTACGAACGCATCTGGTCACCCCACGAGGCTTTGACGTCACCAGCCAGTTCTTTTTTCATTGCGGCTTCTTCTTCACGACGCTTTTGTAACAGCCGCGATTGAAGCACGCGCAACGCTGCCGCCCGGTTTTGGATCTGCGATTTCTCGTCCTGCATCGACACGACGATACCGGTGGGGATATGCGTCATGCGTACAGCCGAATCCGTCGTGTTCACTGACTGGCCGCCCGGACCTGACGATCGGAACACGTCAACCTTGAGTTCATTATCTGGGATGTCAATATGGTCAGTGGATTCAATTAATGGGATAACTTCCACCGCCGCGAAAGAAGTTTGCCGCCTGCCTTGATTATCGAATGGTGAGATTCGCACCAGCCGGTGAGTGCCAGCTTCTACCGAGAGCGTGCCGTAGGCGTAAGGCGCACTAATTTCGAAAGTGGTGGATTTAATTCCAGCTTCTTCCGCATATGAAGTGTCCAGCACTTTAGCTTTGTATCCACGACGTTCGGCCCAACGCAGATACATGCGCTGAAGCATTTGTGCCCAGTCTGCCGCGTCTACCCCGCCGGCTCCAGAACGAATCGTCACAACGGCGTCGCGCTCGTCGTATTCCCCGGAAAGCAAAGTCTTAATTTCCAAGTCCGATAAATCTTGACGTAGCTTGGTCAGCTCCCTATCAATTTCCGTGAAAAGTTCGGCGCCCGCCTCGGCGTCGTTCTCAGCTTCTTCAACTGCCATTTCGTAGAGGACTTCGAGATCTTCGACGCGCCCACCCATTTTTTCTACCCGGTCTAATTCCGCTTGGGCATGCGATAGCCGCGAGGTAATCCCCTGCGCCGCTTCGGGATCATCCCATAAGTCCGGGGCGGCTGATTGCTCGGTCAACTCGGCGATTTGGGCGCGCAAAGCCGCGACATCCGTTACCGCGAGGATCTGGGAATAGGAATGGCGGATATCGTCAATCTCGTTTTGATAGTCAATGCTCACGTGCACAGTCTACGGCATTGTGCGCAGTGGCTCTGTTTCGTGCTGGTCACATTGGTCCTCACATGGTCCGCAATCGCGCATGCGAGGTTGTCGTCAGCGTTACTTCGTCGACCGCCGATAACAGGGATGGCACAAACGGGATCGGAACGGTACGTTCTAAGGTCACAACAATGCCGTCACCGCTGACTCCGGTTGGCTGTGTGAGCGTTGCTGGGATCCCGTGGCTGGTGAGCCATGCTTCTGCGGCGGCGTAAACGTCGCCATCCGTGTAAGCAATACCGGTTCCGGTGTAGTAGGCTTCCTCGGATATTTCGTTGACGACGGCGAGGGCGAGCGCATCGGTGTCGGCTGCCAGTTCGGCACGGGCATTGTGTAAAGCGAGCGCGCTGGCGACGACGAAGATCAGGGAAAGCACGAAAACCCACAGTCCGAGGCCGAGCACGAGCATATTTCCGGGCTCGGCGGGATCAGCGGGCTCGGTGGGATCAGCGGGCCGGGTGGGATCAGCGGTTTTCAGATTCATGGACTACCTGCCCGGAAAGCATCAACTTTCATGGTTTGTGAAGCGCTGAGCGTGTAGTGGCGGTCGATGAGCGGAATTGGCACTGTGGCGCTCACGGTAATGGTGATATCCGCACCCGGGGTTAAACAGGGCGCGCCTTGGCATGAAACCGCAGTGATTAGCGGTTCAGTAAACTCGCGGTTGGACCACACCTCTTCAGCAGTTTCTTGCGCATGCTGGTATATCGCGGTTTCATCTGGAGCGCGGACTGCTTCACGCACTGCATCTCGGGCAGCGGCATTGAGCGCGAACTGCGCAGCTGCTAGGGTTCCTAGCGCAGAAATTAGTACGAGCGCGGGGACAATAATAACTGCCATAATGCCCACAAACTCGACAACAGCATTTCCTGGCTCGCTGGTAACTACGTTCGGACGAGCCTTATTCCACGGGAGCACTACCCAGCACCTCGATTCGAGCCGGGCTTACCAGCCCTATCAGCGGTGCGGGCGCGGAAACTGCCACATATGCGGTGCCATGAGAGTAATAAACCGTAATATTGTCGGCGTATTCGGCAGGCAAGGTAGTGGTAATCAGCTCAGCGGTACGTTCACGTGCCAGTTCCGCGCTTGCGCCATCTAAAGCCGCTATTCGCGCACCTTGTGCCGCAGAATCAGCAAGAACCTCACGCACATACCAGCTCAAGGTAATGGACATTAAGGTGATTGCTAATAACAGTAGCAACGCAACCGTTCCGGTGAACCCGACCGTCGCATTACCCGGCTCGGCCGCCTTAGATCGACAAAATCCGGGAAATCGCATCATTAAACAGATCGGTTAAAGCCGGCCCAGCAATCGCCCACAACAGTACTACCAGTGCCGCTGTCATTAAGGTGATCATCACCCAACCTGGCACGTCGCCTGCGTCAGCTATCGCCTGCTGCTCAGGGGTCTCGGGTCTCACCGCGTCGTTCCTAGTACGACGTCGTTGACGAAAGAATCTGATAATCATTGTTTTCCTTTCCAATTCGGTAAGTCATGTGGGAGAGAGTCAGGTTTAAGTAAGCCGGAGGGAGGCAAGAGCTGGGAAAAGCGTAAACATGACGGTGACTGGCAAAATTAAGAAAATAACCGGGATCATCATGGAGATTTCGGCTTTACCGCCCTGTTCCATAAGTTCGCGGCGAGCAGCGTCTCGAGCGTCACGCGATTGGGCATATAGTGTTCCGGATAGTCCGCTGCCCTGTTCTAAAGCGGCAATAATGGAGTCAGCGAACCGTGCCACATTGCGGTTATCGCAACGTTTAGCGAGATCCGTCAGGGCTTGTGGCATCGAGGTACCCGCGTGGATCGCATCTAATGTGCGTTGTAGCTGGACAATCAGTTCGCCTTCCCCACGTTGACAGACTCGTTCAAGGGCCACCCGGATCGGTTCTCCAGACCCCACCGCGAGCGCGAGGATCTCGATAACATCCGGTAGTTGGCGCGTATAGGCGGCTGATTCTTTCGCCGCCTGCCTCGTCAAATATGAGTCTGCTGCGAGCGCACCGGAAACTGCGCCTGCGCCTACAGTAACGAGCACGCTGACCGGAGCCATTCCGCGGGTGACCAGCGCAATCCCAAGAACAATGCCAGCCGCAGCTCCGCCCGCTGCCCATTGCAACTGCGTCATCCGAAACGCCGCAACGGTTTCCTCCCCGAGCATGGCAAGGCGGCGTTCTACCGATTGCCGCGTAGAACCAATCCGTTCCACAAATGTGGTTGCCAACTGTGCCAAGCGCTGCGGAAAACGCGACCGACTTTCAACTTCGCGCGCCGCAATATGGTTACTCACCCGCCGTAACAAGCGAGAAGGCCGGTAAATTACCGCCCAACCGATAATGACTATTCCGGTGGAGACCAACATACCTGCGATAATCGGGCCGATTATTTGCGTGTTTCCGAGCTGTCCGATCATCGGGCACCGCCAAATATGCGTTCGTCTTGTGGGAGGCGACCGAGCCGAATCATTAGCAAGTATGCCCCGACCGTCATCAACAATCCGATAAGGAGCACCAACACGCCCATCGGCGTCGAATAAGCGACGATTGTTCCCGGGCGGGTTGCAAAAAGTGCGAGCATCAGCCACGGTGCGATCGCGGCTAAGCGGGCGCCGTTTACCGTCCACGATTGGCGGGCTAAGAGTTCAGCGCGGGCGCGATTGTCTTCTCGGACCATCGACGCAAGCGTGGCAAGCATGGAGGCCAGATCCCTTCCGCCCAATTCGTGAGAGGTGCGCATGGCCTCCACAATCCGGTCTGCCATCGGATCTGCCAACTCATCTTGGAGTTCTTCAAGCGCCGGAATCAGCCGACCAGTAGCTCGGGCATGCGCGGCATACTGGGTGAAAGCCGGACGCATTATCTCCGGCCCGCGGAT
>JAAYWS010000105.1 GCA_012516575.1 Actinomycetaceae bacterium | reverse complement strand
TTTTTGGCCTTTAACCCTACTTAACCCACCAGATAGGTCCAAACCGCCACAACACGCAACCGCGAAAAACAAAAACCCCTGATTCTTCAGGGGTTTTAGTGGGCGATACTGGATTCGAACCAGTGACCTCTTCCGTGTCGGGGAAGCGCGCTAACCAGCTGCGCCAATCGCCCATTATTTAGCGAGGTGGGTACGGGATTCGAACCCGTGTATACGGCTTTGCAGGCCGCTGCCTCGCCTCTCGGCCAACCCACCATGTGGTTGAGCAGTCACCTGCTTGGCCATCGAGCGGATGACGAGACTCGAACTCGCGACCCCCACCTTGGCAAGGTGGTGCTCTACCAACTGAGCTACATCCGCATTTGCCGCAAACCGTTGTTTGCAACGTTCATAAATATAGCCAACCTTCGTTTCGAATGTCCAATCAAAAAACATGACCTACACCACCGGTGTTGGTTTCCCATTGCAGCCTACTTCTTATTATCTGAGACTAAAGTATCATTATCTGGAACCTGCGGTGCTGTATATTCGTTTCAACGAGTCAACTTTCATATGAACACACCCCATCGGTTCTCTGATTTATTCAATACAGCCCTACTATTAATCAATATCAACGGTAGAGTTAGCCTATGAGTTAATGCCCGAAAAATACGACATGTCAGGAAGGTCATTATGACACGCAAGCGATGGCTTCTTAGCCTATTTGCTTGCCTTTTTGTCTTGGCATTAACTACGCCCTCAGTTACCGTTTATGCCGCTCCTGTCCCCCATTTTGAAAATGCCGGGAGTGATAGCGATTCAAACAGCGAGGGCGCCAATGAAGATTGCATCGTTAACGGTTCCGATGCCACTACAAACGATCAGAACGATTCCGAAGCTCTCACCGAAAGCGGAATGAATGGCAAATGTGGAGCGCTTTTCCCGCTCAATCCCATTATTCCAGTCTACCGAGAAGACACCTCACAATCGGGAGATGATAACGGCACCGGCCACCCAGTGCATCGTGAACATCCAGGTGTAGGAAATAATACCGGTGACGGAAACCATCCGGTACATGGCGAGCATCCCGGGCAGGGAAATCATTACGGACACGGAACCCAGCCGCCAGCTCTGATCTCGATTACTATTCCTGATCCGGGACTACGCAATGATTCGTATACCGATGAAAATGGCGTCGTGCACTATCACATGACCATCATCTTGCCCGATTCGGATCCGGCAGGCGCCATTTCATGGCTTATCAAGGGTGATGGATCTCTTCTCGGAGAAGGAGAATTCGCTCCCGGAGAATATGACCTTTTCGCTTTTTCAGACTACTGGGGTGTCTACTACGAATTCACTCCGATTATTGCTGACGGGTACAAGTGGGAAGAATACACTGAAGAAGGAATGTTACTCGTCGGCTGGAGTTGGCAAGAAGATCCGAAGCCTGTTGATCCAGACCCCGAGGACCCACAGGTTCCCGAAGAACCGGCAGAACCCGAGGACCCACAAGACCCCGAGGACCCGCAGGTTCCCGAAGAACCGGCAGAACCCGAGGACCCACAAGACCCCGAAGAACCAGCAGGTTCCCGAAGAACCGGCAGAACCCGAGGACCCACAAGACCCCGAAGAACCAGCAGAGCCAGAGGACCCAATAGTGTCCGAGGATCCCTCAGTAGAACCTGAGGACCCCCTAGTTCCCGAAGAACCAGCAGAGCCAGAGGACCCAACAGTGTCTGAGGATCCCTCAGCAGAACCGGAAAACCCTGCGGCAGAACCCGCGGACCCGCCAGTAGCACCACAAGATCCTCCGGCATCGGCAACACAAAACACTCCGCCTCCCACCAATCCGTCGCACAATCCGCCAGCACCCCGAGCTGCTGCTCCCCCGCAACCGGCGGAAGAGAACATCCCGGATGAGCCAGCGGACACACCTGCCCCTGCCCCGATTTCCACACCCGTAGACCAGCCGTTGCCCGCATGGGGTGACGATTCCCTCCCGCCACGATTTTTAGACCGGGCCCTGAGCGTAATCGGTGATTCTGGAGACCTTTCAGGCATTATCGGTGAAGAGGATCGGACTGTCGCCACCGATTCAACACCTGCAACATCCCAAGGACCGTCGGGCTTCGTCGCATTTTTAGCAGTTATGGTCGCTGGTGGCGCGGTTGCTTTAACCACATACTCGGTGAAGTTCTCACTCCGCAAGTAGCTAATTCTCGCAGTGCGCTCATGATCTCCGGTAGTGTGAACGTAGTAGACAACAGATCGAGAGTACATAACTATGGAGATTTGGCCCGGAAAACCCTACCCGCTGGGTGCCACATTTGACGGAACAGGCACTAACTTTGCGCTGTATTCTTCTATCGCAGACAAGGTAGAACTGTGCCTTATCGATGATGACTTAAACGAAGAACGCATACCCCTAACTGAGGTTGATGCCGATGTCTGGCATTGCTATCTTCCCGGAATTCGCCCCGGCCAACGTTACGGTTTTCGGGTACACGGTCCGTTCGACCCAGAAAACGGCCACCGTTGCGACCCGTCAAAAATCCTTCTCGATCCTTATGCGAAAGCGATTGACGGCCAGGTCGAAAATCATCAGGCGAACTTCTCATATGATTTCACTGACCCCAGCCAGCGCTCGGAGATTGATTCCCTTGGCCGAACCATGCTCTCCGTGGTGATCAATCCCTATTTTGATTGGGGTCATGATCGTCCGCCGAATCATGAATACCATGATTCCATTATTTACGAGGCCCATTTAAAGGGCATGACCATGCTTCACCCGGATATTCCCGAAAAACTGCGCGGAACCTACATGGGCATGGCACACCCGGCGATGGTGTCCTACTTGAAAAACCTCGGTATTACTGCCCTTGAGCTCATGCCGATTCACCAGTTTGTCAACGACACTTCGCTTATCGAAAAGGGCCTGTCCAACTACTGGGGTTACAATACGATCGGATTCTTCGCCCCGCAAAACACCTACTCTTCCAGCGGTACCCGCGGCGAGCAGGTGGACGAATTCAAAGCACTCGTCAAGGCTTACCATGAAGCCGGAATAGAAATTATTCTCGACGTGGTTTACAACCACACCGCTGAAGGCAACCATATGGGCCCCACGTTGTCCTTCCGAGGGATCGACAACTCGTCCTACTACCGCCTAGTACCCGACGATAAATCTCATTATTTCGACACCACCGGAACCGGTAACTCACTCAATATGAGTTCCCCGCATTCGCTCCAGCTGATTATGGATTCCTTGCGCTACTGGGTGGAAGACATGCATGTCGACGGATTCCGTTTCGACCTTGCGTCCACGCTCGCCCGAGAATTGCACGCAGTCGATAAGCTCTCCTCGTTCTTCGACATTATTCAACAAGACCCAATCATCTCCCAAGTCAAGCTGATTGCCGAACCTTGGGATATTGGAGAAAACGGCTACAATGTTGGCGAATTTCCGCCGCTGTGGACCGAATGGAACGGCAAATACCGCGACACCATGCGAGATTTTTGGCGCGGCGAACCCGCGACTCTTTCGGAATTTGCTTCCCGGCTGACCGGTTCTTCTGACCTCTACGAGCATTCTGGCCGCCGCCCGTTTGCATCCATTAATTTCGTCACCGCACACGACGGCTTCACCATGCGCGATCTGGTCACCTACCACGAGAAACGCAACGAGGCCAACGGTGAAAACTCAATGGACGGCGAGTCCCATAACCGTTCGTGGAATTGCGGTGCCGAAGGCCCCACTGACGATCCCGACATTAAAGCCCTGCGTAACCAGCAAATCCGGAATTTCCTCACCACGCTACTGGTTTCCCAAGGTGTGCCGATGATTAGCCACGGAGACGAAGTCGGCCGCACTCAACACGGAAACAACAACGTCTACTGCCAAGACAACGAACTGTCATGGATGAACTGGGAGCTCGATACTGAGGCTCTTGAAATACTTGAGTTTGCCCGGGCAATTATCCAGTTCCGCAAAGACCACCCGACACTGCGACGTCGTCGTTTCTTCAAGGGAGCTGCGGAAGTCGGAGGCTCTTCCGACCGCGGAGACATTGTGTGGATGCGCAATGATGGCGCTGATATGCAAGACGAGGATTGGGGAACGTGGTTTGCCCAATCGATTATGGTCTGGCTCAACGGCGCCGGAATTAAAGAACCAGACAATCGCGGTAACCGCGTATGGGATGACGATATTCTCATTGCTTTTAATGCCTCGGATGATGACCTTGAGTTCACAATTCCACCGTCCAAGGTAGACCTTCCGTGGCATGCCAAGTTCGCCACCGACGACGCCGATTTTGTGGGCACCGAACTCCTGCCCGGTGATACTTTTACAGTAAACTCCCGCGGGATTCGCATCCTCATCCGGGAAACGTATGCTCAGCAACAGGCACAAACCGCTAAGGTTGCTACACTGACTCACTCATCAACAACGGTATAAGGACAGACAACGGTTTAAGGACATACATGGGTACTCAGCGTTACCACAGCCATATTCCACACGCCGATCGACGCCAGCCGGTTTCCACCTACCGGATACAGCTCAGTGAAAGTTTCACTTTCGCCGATGCGCGTGGAATTATCGACTATCTAACAGCACTGGGAGTGACCGACGTTTTCCTCTCGCCTATTTTGCAGGCGGCTCCGGGTTCGCAACACGGGTACGACGTCGTCGACCACGCCCAGATTTCTCGCGAGCTTGGCGGGATTGCAGAGTTCCGCAAGCTTTCACGCGCTATTCACGACGCCGGAATGTACGTCGTCGTTGATATTGTCCCGAATCATATGGCAGTTCCGACCCCGCTCTACCACAACCGAGCACTCTGGTCAGTACTACGTGAAGGTGAAGATTCTGCGTACGCCTCCTGGTTTGATATTGATTTTTCAAAAGATTCTGACGGGCTACTCCTCCCCGTTCTCGGCTCTCGTATTGGTAAAGTGCTCACTTCCGGGGAGATTACGGTCGATAAAATAATCGTTCCGGGTCATGAAGATGAAGGTCCCACCCCGGTACTGCGCTATTACGATCACGTATTCCCCATCCGGGAAGGCACCGAGGCGCTCCCGCTTAATGATTTGCTCGAACGGCAGTTCTACCGCCTCGCCTATTGGCGGGTTGCTAACGAGGAACTCAACTATCGGCGTTTCTTTGACGTGGACACCCTTGCCGCAATCAAAGTTGAGGACCCGGAAGTCTTTGACCGCTCGCATCAGTTACTCCTCGATCTTTTTCACGAAGGTTTGATTGATTCTTTCCGGATCGACCATCCAGATGGACTGGCCGATCCGCGCGGCTATTTCCGACGCTTACATGAAGCTACCGGTGGCGCATGGCTGGTAGCAGAGAAAATTTTAGAAGGCGAAGAAGCCCTTCCCGATGACTGGCCGTGTGCGGGAACCACCGGATACGACGGCTTGCGCCGGATTCAAGGCTTGTTTACTGACCCGGCAGGCATGGGCGATATGCTCCAAATTTATGGGGAACTGTCTGGCTCAGTTGACTCGATTCGCGCTGTGGAAATGGCTGCGAAACGCCAAATCGTGGCTACTTCGTTGTTTGCCGAAATGGATCGGCTAGCCAATCTGATTACGCAAGTGTGTTATTCGGATGTGCGTTTGCGTGACCACACGTATCATTCGGTACTCGATGTGCTCACCGAGCTGGTTGTGCAAATGCCTCGGTACCGCGCTTACGTGGTGCCCGGGGAACGGCCCAGTAGCGAAGACGAATCTATTTTGCGCGATGCCGCTGTGCGCGCTGAACGTCACCTAGACAATAACCGCAAAGAGACTCTCGCAATCGTTGTGGACCTGCTACTGGGTAACGAGATTGGTTCAGCCGGGCGTACCCATGAGCAACGTCGTCATGAAGCTATTATTCGTTTCCAGCAGGTGTGCGGAGCGGTTATGGCCAAGGGCGTGGAAGATACCACCTTCTACCGCTACACCATGTTGTTGTCCGCTAATGAAGTTGGTGGCGGACCATCCCACCCCACTACTACCCCGGATGAATTCCACGCATGGCAAACCCTCATGCATCAAGCGTGGCCGGTTTCCGGCGTCGTGACTTCTACGCATGACGCTAAACGCTCCGAAAACGTGCGTGCCGTTATTGCGGCACTAAGCGAGCATTCAAAAGCGTGGACGGAGCTCCTCGGCGAGCTACGTCCGCTCACCGCAGATTCGCGTGGTAAGCACCTTGATGGACAGATAGAAAATCTCGTGTGGCAAACCGTCATTGGCACGTGGACGGATCGTGGGCCGATTGAAGTCGAACGCCTGGAGGACTACCTGCTAAAGGCTGCCCGCGAACAAAAATCGTGGACCACGTGGACCGAACAGAATACTGCGGCCGAACAAGATCTATTAAATTTTGCTCGTTCGCTTATTGCCGATCCACATATCGTGTCGGTTATGGAGGCTTTCTATCAAAAGATCGCACCGACCGCACGCGCTATTATTCTTGGCACTCGGACTTTGCATACCACGATGGTCGGCGTGCCGGACCTGTATCAGGGTGAAGAAATCACCCAAAATTCGCTGGTAGATCCGGATAATCGCCGTCCAGTAGATTTCGACGCTCTCGCCGAGCAACTAGCAGATTTAGATGACAATGGTCTGCCTTCGCAACCGACTATTGATGAAGAGAAGCTATGGGTAACGTCCCGGGCTATGCGCCTGCGACGTGCTAATCCTGAACTGGCGTCCGCCGCAGCTGGGTATGCTCCATTGCCGGTTTCCACCGCGCACGCCTTGGCATTTGCGCGTGTGGTTGACGAGCAACCCTTGATTATTTCGATCGTTACGCGGCAGGCAGCCGTGCTCAAGAAATCAGGCGGTTTTGGCGAGCACACAGTAGTCCTGCCCGAAGGTAACTGGCGCGATATTTATACCGGCAACGAGTTCACTGGCGGATCAGAATTGCTCGCCGATATTCTCGACACCTTACCGTGTGCAGTTCTGGAAAGGGCATAATGCCGAATATTCGTATTTGGGCGCCGGATGCGCAAAAAGTTGAACTGGAACTAGCCAACGGTGAGATGGTGTCGACGACGCCGGACGGGAACGGATATTTCACCGCACAGTTAGCGGTAGGCACCAGGTATTACGTACGAATCGACGGTGGCATACGCCTTCCCGACCCGCGATCTATGCGCCAACCTGAAGGGCCGCACGGTCCCAGTGAAGTGGTCGATCCAGCCGGTTTTCAGTTCACTGTGGCTGATTGGCGTGGCGAAGATGTGGCAGGCAAGGTTTTTTATGAACTCCATATTGGAACGTTCACACCTGCAGGAACCTTTCGCGCAGCTATTGACAAACTAGACTACCTGCGTGATTTAGGGGTAAAAGTTGTCGAGCTATTGCCTATTAATCCAATGCCCGGTACCCGTGGATGGGGATACGATTCCGTGTCCATTTTTGCGTTGCACGAAGAATACGGCACACCGCAAGATCTGGTGGCGTTCGTCGATGCCTGTCACGAACGAGGTTTAAGCGTCTGCCTTGATATTGTGTACAACCATTTCGGGCCTGACGGAAATTATTTAGCACAGTTCGGTCCGTATTTCACTGACCGGCATCATACTCCGTGGGGTGAAGCTGTTAATCTCGATGGTCCCGGGAGCGCTGAAGTACGCCAGTACCTTATCGACAATGCCCTGCAATGGTTGCGCGATTACCGAATGGATGCTCTACGTTTAGATGCGACTGATCATCTAATTGACACCGGCCCGGTGCATTTTCTCGCCGAACTATCCGACGCTGTTGCCCAGCTCGGATCGCAGCTTGGTCGCCAGTTAACTATTACTGCTGAATCTGATTTTAATGATCCGGCTACGATTACCCCGGTAGCTGCGGGTGGCAAGGGCATGGATATGCAGTGGACTGACGATGTTCATCATGCCCTGCACGTGTGGCTGACTGGAGAAGACTACGGTTATTACTTGGACCATACCGCTCCCGATACGCTCCACAATGCTTTTACCAAGGGTTTTACCCGTGTCGGCCAAGACCTTGAATTTGAAGGCGAACCAAAAGGTAAACCGTTGCCGGATAGCTATTGCGGGCATCATTTGATTGTCTGCGATGAAAACCATGACCAAGTAGGTAATCGAGTCATCGGGGACCGGCCTTCACATCGCCTCGCCTTAGGTGAAGTTGCAATCTCTCGGGCGCTTATCTTGCTTTCCCACTACACGCCAATGCTGTTTATGGGTGAAGAATGGGCGGCAAGCACCCCGTTCATGTTCTTCACTGACCACGGCCCGGACATTGGACCCCATATTTTGGAGGGGCGCAAAAAAGAATTTTCTTACTGGGATTTAGATGCAATTTATGGCAAACCCGTTCAACTTGTTGACCCGCAAGCTGAAGAAGCTTTTACCCGGTCAAAACTGGACTGGGAAGAACGCAACACCGGTGCACACGCGAAAATGTTGGCGTTTGTGCGTGAACTTATCTCCTTGCGTCACGAAATCCCAGATCTTGCCAGTGGCGATCGTTCGAATACCGAATTCCACTTAGCTAGTGACCGGAGATCGGGTTGGATGCGCCGCGGACATATTCTGGTGGTATTTAACCGAGCTGAGTCTGGCGGTTATGTGCCAGCCCCGCTGAATGAGCATCAACTGTTGACAAGCTTTGACCCAGTCACGCTTGATAGCAGTGGGGTCAACTTCACCGGCCCTTCAGTTGCTGTTCTGGGCTAATACGTGCGTCGTTTAACAGCACTTCCTTGCCTTTTCGGCGCGCCCACAAACACTTGTTCGTATTCGCCGTTAAAGTCAAGGATGTGACTGAGACTCAACCGCCACCGGAATTTATCACTGCTTTAGAATCACTCAAAGGGCAGTCTTTCCGTGATGAGTTACATGTCGTCCAAATTCCGCCTCCCACTCGGATTGCGCCGTGGGCGGTAGCCTTACAAGCTGAAATCAATGATTCTGCTACGTTAGATCCAGATTATTATCGGGGTAATGCAAAATTCGTAGTGCTTTACGATCCCGCTGGTCAACCTGCATGGGATGGCACTTTCCGAATTGTTATGCACGCCCAAGCACCTATGGAAGCTGAAATGGGTGATGACCCGCTTTTAGGTGAGGTTGCTTGGTCGTGGCTTCCCGAAGCTCTTGATGATCAACGTGCTTCGTATCATAATCTCAGCGGAACCGTCACCCGGGTTTTTAATGAAACCTTTGGCGGACTCTATATTGATTCGTCCCGGGTAGAACTAGAAATCCGGGCTTCATGGACGCCGAAAACTGAATATTTGACCGAGCATCTGATGGCTTGGGCACAGTATTGTGCAGCAATGGCGGGTTTAGCGCCAGCAGATGCGAATATTACCTCCTTACCACGTAGGGTTGATCGCCTTTGACACAGCCAGAGTTTGACCACGCGAAACCCCTTGATATTCCGCGTGGGGGTTTACCTGCCCTTACCCATGATGATATTGACGACGCCGTCGCCCGCTTAGCAGCCGGTCACGGCCCTTTCGCGGTGGATACCGAACGCGCGATGGGAATCCGCTATTCGAATCGAGCCTATTTAATTCAGATTAAACGAGCAGGCGCAGGTATCGTGCTCATAGATCCGGTGGGGATCGAAAATCGGTTAGATTCTTTACGCGAGTTATTAGCCGATGAATGGGTATTGCATGCAGCTGATCAAGATCTCCCGTCCCTCGCTGAATTAGGCTTACACCCCACGAAAATTTTCGATACTGAAATGGCCGGTAAACTGCTTGGTTTCGAACGGGTTTCTTTACAGGCGATGGTGGCAGATATTCTTGGCTATGCCCTTGCGAAGGAGCATTCTGCGGCGGATTGGTCGCAACGTCCACTCACCGATGAAATGCTCGCCTATGCAGCCCTTGACGTGGATTTACTTCTTGAGTTACGCGCCGAGTTGACGGTTATGTTGGAAAAGGCCGGGCGGATGGAATGGTGTGAGCAAGAGTGTGAAGATATTCGATTGCGTAAACCGCCAGCTCCGCTCCCCCAGCCTTGGCGTCGCAGTGCCCGGCAACAAGATGTACGCGACCGTCGAGCATTAGCCATGATTCGTGAACTTTGGAATGCTCGCGATCGGCTAGCGAAAAAACGCGACTTAGCTCCGGGCAGAGTATTGCCGAATCGGGTCTTAGCCGAACTTGCGTCAAAAAAGCCACGTTCACGGGCCGACGTCGTCCATTCATCGCTATTACGGTCACGTGAACGTCAACGCGACGCGAATACCTGGTGGAACGCGATAAATACGGCGTGGCATCTCGATGATCGTGCGCTACCTGAGCGTCGTTTCCGGGTGCAACGCGATCCTTTTCCAGCAATCAACCGGTGGGAAAAACTGAACCCTGAAGCAGCGCAGCGCTGGGCAGTGTTACGAGCAGCGGTGTTGGAATATGCCGATGAAATCGGAATTGCCCAAGAAGTTCTGCTTAAGCCCATTCGTCAAAAACAATTGGCCTGGGATGGCTGGGAGAACGAAAGTGATATGCGTAAACAACTGGCCGAATATGGGGCACGCCCGTGGCAGATTGACCAAGTAGTACCCGTTATTTCGCAAGCATTTAAAAAGTCGGCCTAAGGCCTACGCAATCCGCTTAATCGCAGCAATAACGTCCAACGTCGTCATTTCTTCATGTTCCAGCACAGCTTGCCGGCTGGCATGCGCAATAAACTCACGCCGAATTCCTAGGGTTTGTACCGGTACGCAGGCTCCCTGACGATGCATGGCAATTTCGAGTTCACTGCCAATGCCGCCGTCGACCAAACCGTCTTCGAGCACAACTACCCCGCGCGCCGATGCACACAGGTCTATCAGATCTGCCGAAATTGGGAGCACCCAGCGTGGGTCAACCACAATCGTATTAATCTCGGGTAGCTCACGGGCAGCCGCAAGCACCGTATGAGCCATCGGCCCAACCCCGAACAGCACAATCGGCGCGCCGGAACCCTTAGTGTTTTCATAGAGCACATCGAGGCTACCGATCTGCCGGATCGGATCAAGACGTGGTGGTAAAGAGCCCTTCGAATAGCGCATAAGCGTTGGCCCATCAATTGCTACAGCTTCGCGCAGTAGCTCACGCATCCGTATTTCATCACGTGGAGCAGCCACTTGAAGCCCAGGAATCATTGCTGCCAGCGATAAATCCCACATACCATTATGCGAAGGCCCATCGTCACCGGTAACCCCTGCTCGATCGAGACAAATTGTTACCGCTTCCCGATGCAAAGCAATATCCATCAGTAGCTGGTCAAAAGCGCGGTTCATAAAAGTCGCGTAAAGTGCCACTACTGGATGGTAGCCCCCGTGTGCTAAACCTGCAGCCATCGTCAGTGCATGCTGTTCAGCAATACCGACGTCAATAACCCGCTTGGGATACTTCTTCGATAGCGGACCCAATCCCACCGGTTCGAGCATTGCCGCAGTAACCCCTATAATCTTCGGATTCTCATCAGCAAGCTTGACGATTTCTTCCGCAAAAACCGAGGTCCAGCCAAATTTTGCCGGTTCTATAGGCAGACCCGTTTCCGGATGGATTTTTCCTACCGCATGGAAATGATCGTCTTTATTGTCTTCTGCTGGTTTATAGCCGCGCCCCTTTTCGGTGATACAGTGCACCACTACCGGGCCACCGTATTCCCGGGCCATTTTGAAAGCTTCTTCCATTTGGACGATATCGTGGCCATCGACTGGGCCGATATATTTCATTCCCAAATAGTCGAAGATGCCAGCATCCACGAAGATTTCTTTAACACCACGTTTGAATCCGTGAAGCGCATCGTAAGCCATTTGCCCAGGTATTCCCGAGCTGGTGAGCATGTCTTTACCCCAGGCTAAGAACTGTTCGTAACGCCGATCTACGCGCATGGAATCCATTTTGCGTACCGCATCGAAACGCCGGACAATTCCGCCCACTGTGGGAGCATAGGAGCGGCCATTATCGTTAAGCACAATAACAATAGGACGGTCCGGATCTTGGGCAATATTATTAAGCGCTTCCCAGACCATGCCACCGGTCATTGCACCGTCACCAACAACAGCTACGACGTGATTTGGTTTGCCCGACAGCTGAATGGTCCGGGCTACCCCGTCTGCCCACGACAACGCGGTGGAAGCATGTGAATTTTCTACGACATCATGCTCTGATTCGTCTCGGGACGGATAGCCGGAAAGCCCGTCTTCTTGACGTAACTGTGTGAAATTATGCCGACCGGTAAGAATTTTGTGGACGTATGCTTGGTGTCCGGTGTCAAAAATGAGTACATCA
This sequence comes from Actinomycetaceae bacterium, assembly GCA_012516575.1. Classification (GTDB taxonomy): domain Bacteria; phylum Actinomycetota; class Actinomycetes; order Actinomycetales; family Actinomycetaceae; genus Arcanobacterium. The sequence goes on along the minus strand of JAAYWS010000105.1, from coordinate 68,160 downwards.
TTGGGAGAATCAAAAGACCGGTGGAGCGCGATGGTAAGTTCAACAACTCCCAGATTTGGCCCAAGATGCCCACCCGTACGCGAAACAGTCTCGACGAGGAATTGACGGATCTCTGCGCTCAGCGACTTTAATTCGTCACCGGTTAAGCCGCGCAAATCAGCCGGCCCAGAGATATTATCAAGCGTCGTCATATACTCCCCTTCTGAAACTACTAACCTTTTCAGATTACCAGTGCTAGCGCCTCCGAGCGATGATGAACGCAGTGTGGGCGCCGAAGCCGGCGCCCACACTATGTACTATTCGCTGAGGTTAAGCTGCAAGCTGCCGCAGGACGTACTGCAAAATTCCACCGTGGCGGAAGTAATCAGCTTCACCTGGGGTGTCGATCCGTACCGTGGCATCAAATTCGATAGTCGAACCGTCAGACTTAGTCGCCTTCACCGCAACCGTCTTCGGAGTTACACCTGCATTAAGCTCAGCGATACCGCTGATATCGAAGGTTTCAGTGCCGTCAAGTCCCAGCGAATCGGCATTCTGCCCCTCTGGGAATTGCAATGGGAGCACACCCATACCGATCAAGTTAGACCGGTGAATCCGCTCGAAGGACTCGGTAATCACAGCTTTTACTCCCAGCAGCGCAGTTCCCTTGGCTGCCCAGTCACGCGATGATCCTGAACCGTATTCCTTACCACCGAGCACGACCAACGGCACGCCAGCCGCAGCGTAAGCCTGTGCGGCGTCGTAAATCGCCTGCTGCTCACCAGTCAGAAGGTTCTTCGTGTATCCGCCTTCAACGCCATCCAATAGTTGGTTACGCAGACGAATATTGGCAAAGGTTCCACGAATCATCACTTCGTGGTTTCCGCGGCGCGAACCGTAAGAGTTGAAATCACGCCGAGCCACACCGTTAGCAGCTAGATACTGCCCTGCTGGAGAATCCGGCTTAATAGCACCCGCGGGCGAAATATGATCGGTAGTTACCGAATCGCCCAACTTGGCAAGCACCCGTGCACCAGAAATATCAGCAACCGGGGTGAGTTCCATGGTCATACCATCAAAGTACGGAGGCTTACGCACGTACGTGGACTCATCGGCCCATTCGAAGGTCGAACCATCTGGGGTATCCAGACCACGCCAACGCTCGTCACCGGCGAACACGTCAGCATAGGACGTTTCGAACATCTCCCGGTTAACCGATTCGTCAATCGTGGACTGGACTTCGTCAGCGTCCGGCCAGATATCGGCGAGGTAAACATCCTTACCGTTTTGGTCTTGACCCAGCGGTTCATTGTCGAAGTCGAAGTCCATCGTTCCGGCCAGCGCATAAGCAATAACCAGCGGAGGCGAAGCAAGATAGTTCATCTTCACATCCGGGTTAATTCGGCCTTCAAAATTGCGGTTACCGGAAAGCACAGAAACAACAGCAAGATCGCTCTTGTTAACAGCTGCCGATACTTCCTCGGGAAGTGGGCCGGAATTGCCAATACAGGTGGCACAACCATAGCCGACGAGGTGGAAACCGAGAGCTTCAAGGTCTGGCCACAGGCCTGCCTTCTCGTAGTAATCGGTCACTACTTGGGAACCCGGTGCCATTGACGTCTTAACCCATGGCTTTACCTTCAGACCCTTCTTATTAGCATTACGTGCTAGTAGGGCCGCCGCCATCATCACCGACGGGTTGGAGGTATTAGTACACGAGGTAATCGAGGCGATTACTACCGCACCGTGATCGATTTCGGTCTCGACGCCGTTAGCCATTGTGAGCGGGGTGCGGTTGTGGGCACGGCCGCATTCTTCTGGCTTACCGGCATAGGTTGGCAGTACCTCGCGGAAGGACTGCTTGGCATTGGACAGCTCAATGCGATCTTGCGGACGCTTCGGACCGGCAATCGATGGGACAACCGTGGACAGATCCAGTTCGAGATATTCGGAGTACTGAACTTCCTTAGAAGGATCGTGCCATAGGCCTTGCTCCTTAGAGTAGGCCTCTACCAGAGCCACTTGTTCTTCGGAACGTCCGGTCAAACGCATGTAGTCAAGAGTGACATCGTCGATCGGGAACATTGCCGCAGTCGAACCGAACTCTGGCGACATATTTCCAATCGTGGCGCGGTTAGCCAACGGTACCGCGCTAACGCCATCGCCATAAAACTCTACGAATTTTCCGACGACGCCGTGCTCACGCAGCTTTTGTGTAATCGTCAAAACAACGTCCGTAGCGGTTGAGCCAGCCGGGATCTCACCGGTGAGCTTAAAGCCGACAACACGCGGGATGAGCATCGATACTGGCTGGCCGAGCATCGCAGCTTCAGCTTCAATACCGCCAACACCCCAACCCAATACGCCAAGACCGTTCACCATGGTGGTATGTGAGTCGGTACCAACACAGGTATCGGGGTATGCCTGTAGCACTCCACCGTTTTCTTGAGCCATAGTGACTCGGGCAAGGTATTCGATATTGACTTGATGCACAATACCGGTACCTGGTGGAACTACCTTAAAGTTCTCAAACGCATTCTGACCCCAGCGCAGGAACTGGTAACGCTCGCCATTACGTTCGTATTCACGTTCAATATTGCGTTCTAGCGCGCCCTGGATACCGAAGTAGTCAATCTGTACCGAATGGTCGATAACCATTTCTGCCGGGTTGAGTGGGTTGATCTGCTCTGGGTTTCCGCCCAGATCCGTCACGGCTTCACGCATGGTTGCCAAATCAACTACGCAGGGAACTCCGGTGAAGTCCTGCATAATAACCCGTGCCGGAGTGAACTGGATTTCTTCACTCGGCTCTGCATCTGCATCCCAGTTTGCAAGGGCTTCGATTTGTGCGGCGGTAACGTTTGCGCCGTCTTCAGTACGAAGCAGGTTTTCTGCTAGCACCTTAAGGGAAAAAGGTAGCTTATCGAGACCGGGAACAGCGTCGAGACGGTAAATCTCATAGCTCTGCCCCGCGACCTCAAGGGTGGACTTGGCCTTAAAGGTATCGATACTCATGGCACTCCTTCTGAATTATCTCAACATCAAGATAACAGGATTTAGCTCGTCGTGGTGCGTCATCTCGCACTCTAATAGCCACTTTAGCTATCGACGAAAGAAAACTAACTCCCGAAAGCACTAAAACGCATTTAACGCATGAATGTCTTGCGTAATACAAGATCGCTCAGCCTTTCAGGCCAGTTCAGACCAGTACGCTCACAATTTCCATATGGTGCGTGTGCTCAAAAATATCGCGTCCTTGCACCGAAACTAGCTGCCGCCCAGTGCCAACCAAGGTTGCCAGATCACGAGCGGCAGCAGCAGGGTCGCATGACACGAGCACAATCCGCCGAGCTCGTGAACCCCCAATCGCCCTAGCTAATTCCACGCCCAATCCTTTACGCGGCGGGTCAGCAACAAACACGTCGGCATCAAGGTCAATATTTCGGGAATTAATTCTCCCACTGCGTGCCCGCGCCCACGGGTAGTCACGTAACTGACGACGCGCATCCCGCACCGCCGTCGTCGACCCTTCCACAGTCAGTAACGCCCCACGCTGACCTACCGCCTGTGCCAACGGGAGCGAAAACAACCCGGCCCCGGAAAACAGCTCTACCACGCGCTCCCCGGGTTGAACCTGTGCGCCATCCATAACGAGCGTGACTAATTCGCGTGGTGCCCGATAATGCACTTGCCAAAAGCCATCCGCTGTTACCTGATAGGTATACGTACGCCCGCCGTAAGACACCGTTTCGAGTACGCGGTTCGGCACCGGCTTGCTAGGTGCCTGAAAAGCTTTCCCGTTACTCACAGCCAAGGTAGCACCCCGTGATGGAGCCACTACGCGCACACGCTCACCTGCAGCAAAAGTCGAATTCCAGTCCTTTTCAAATACCAGTTCGTTAATCTCAGGTACTCCCAGCGGAAAACGATCCAGCTCAACTATTTCGTGGGTACGTTCCCGGTACATTCCAAAACCGGTATCAGTTTTTACCAAATCGGCCCGCGTTCGCGTATGCCAGCCATTGCCCCGGCCTACTGCGTGCACTCGTAGGCCAATGCCTGCTTCCTCGATATGGTTCATCAACGATTCCGTGCCAATCCGGCGGAAAGTCGAATGCAGCACGTGAGTTTTCAGTTCACGTTGATACTCAAGTGCGGCATGTGACAGATCGGCAGCACCGGTTACCCCGGCTTGGCCGGCCTCCCATTCGACGTCTACTCGGTGTTCGTTTGCGCGCAATACTTGCGTCGTCACTGCGCGCAACAGGTTGGAACGCTCTTGAGTAATCCTGACAGTTACCAGTTCCCCGGGCAGGGCTCCACGAATAAATACTACGCGCCCGTCGTAACGTCCGACTGCCATCCCACCGTGTGCAAAATCGGTGGTTTCTACGTGTATCTCATCCATGACTGTCCCGAGTTAGATCCGCAATTCTTTCCTCATGATCATCGTTCATTGAACGCCCCACACCATCAAGTCGATACGGCACCTCCGTGACCATAACACCGGGTTCTAGACGCAACTCGGAAACAATTTTCGGCGTCGTGTGCGAGACATAGAAGCGCTCCCACGAACCGGTGGACATCACCCGCGGAATAAAAACCTGAATAATATCGTGGGGATGCACCGCCCGTAACGACCGAACATACTCGATCAACGGCCCGCGGAAAGCGCCTCGCGGCGTACCTAAGACGGTTAATGACACCGGTATACGGCTTTGTTCCCAATCCTCGCGCACCCGGCGAGTCTGTGCAGGAAGCACATCAATAACCACCGCCCGCAAACTTGATAGCCGAGCTGCTCGCGCCCAACTCACTGCCTTTATTGCTGGCTGATCACAACGTTCAATTAATACCAGACCGTGAATCCGCGTAGGGATCCGCCGGTCATGCGGATCAGCCGACGCCGAAAGCACTTCATGCACTCGACCTTGACCACGCCGGTAAGTCCACAAAAAGACCGTCGGAACTACCAGACACAGCGAGGCAGTCAATACTGCATAAGGTTGCACCCATGCTAGCAAGACAACCACCGTCACTGAGATCAGCGCAAAACCGATAAAAACTAGGATTTCGATACGTGCCTGCCGGCGTGCATGCGCTTCGGTGGAATCATCAAGAATAGATCGGCCGCGGAAAACGAAAGCCAGCGCCGAGACAAAAGCAATCAGGAAGCACACAAAAATAAATGCCATAGCCACCGCTTGCATAGAATCCAGCACCCAAGTTGCCACCGCGGCTAAAAAACCGATGGTAATAACAACCAGCCGCCGCGGACGATTCGCATCGCGTGCTGCAAGGTGACGCGGCAACAATCCGTCCAATGCCAGTTCACGCAAGAAACGCGGCAATTGCCGGTAAGCGGTATATGCGGCCACAATGCCCACAATGCTAAAAACGATCGCTAAAACAGCCTGCCCAGTATCCCCAAAGAACGCTGCACCAATCGACATAGCCGGAATTCCTGTGCGTCGCCCGGGCAGCATAAGTACGTCGATAAAGTATGTGGTGAGCAGGATAATAATAAAAAGTGGGACGAATATTCTGGCAAGTTTACGAGTGGGTACCCTGCGGTCCTTCGGATCAACCAAAATACGTTCGGAAGTTAACAGCAAAATTGCGGAAGGAAAAAGCGCTCCCAAAGCGGCATCAACATACGGGTTAACGCCATCTAAATGTATCTGTGATTGCAGGCTCTCTAAGCGTGCGGCACGTATTGCTTGAAAATCAATATTGCCTAGAGCCTCCTGAACAAGCCCATATATCAGAAGCGCTAACAAAACAAGAGTTCCAGCAAATGCCAACACCCCTGCCACCCGCATTGAGGTGCGCAATTTATCGGACATGATAGGGATGGCCAGCAATAGCACTATCACCGATGGCATCCATACGGTCCACTTGTCATTGTGGGTAATGGCAGTTAACGCCGTCGTCACCACCGCCACGCCTAACATAATCAGGAGCGCATAAGCCAAAATCTGCGCGGCCGCCACGATCAGGCCTGCCCACGAGCCAATATGACGAAAGGCGTTTTGCTGCATTGACCGACGTGGCGTGGCCCGGTTTATCACCCACAGCAGGCCCATCATAATAACGAAGAACAATAACCCCATTCCGGTTGCTATCCACAGTTCTGCCCCTGGCATGCTGGAAACCGACCGAAGTACCACTTGAGGCGCGGTCAAAGCCGCCAAGGCTACTAAAGTAAGCGAGGCGGTGCGCGCAATCGTCATCGACGTGGTGGATTCAGTTTGACCCATCATTCATTTAGGTTACGCTTCTTCGGCGAATAAGGTAGCGTTCTTTACGTGCATTTCGTCATTATGGGTTGTGGCCGAGTCGGAGCGACATTGGCCGTACGGTTAGAACAACGTGGCCATTCGGTGGCCATTATTGATCAGGATCCGGATGCTTTTCGGCGGCTTCCGGTCGATTTCGAGGGCCAGCAGGTCACTGGGGTGGGCTTTGACCGCGAGGCACTCCGTCAAGCTGGGATCGAAGATGCTTCCGGTTTCGCAGCGGCGTCGTCCGGAGATAATTCAAATATTATTGCCGCTCGGGTAGTTCGTGATACTTTCGGCATTGATAACGTCGTGGCGCGTATTTATGATTCTTCGCGGGCACGAATTTTTAATCGACTGGGAATTGATACGGTTGCACCCGCGGCGTGGACCGCGGACCGGATGATGCATTCGCTTATTGCTCTTGGCCCACATACCGCTTTTGCTGATTCCACGCATGAAGTCTCGCTTATTTGGGCCGATCTTGATGACTCGTGGTTTGGGATGGAATGTTTCGATATTGAACGGATTACTAGGGCGCGGATTGCCTATATTTCCCGTGAAGATGAGGCCATTTTCCCCACGCCCACTACCGTGCTACAAGACGGTGACAAACTCGCTTTCCTAGTGAAAAATAGCCGGATACTTGCCGTGCAACGCATTTTGAACCATCCAGTGGCGGAGGAACAGCGATGAAAGTTGTTATTGCCGGAGCGGGCTCAGTTGGCCGTTCAATTGCCCGGGACATGGTAAAACGCGCCCACGAGGTAGTAATAATTGATCGTTCGCCGTCTGCTATGCGAGTCGCGGCAGTGCCTGACGCCGATTGGATCCTCGGTGACGCGTGCGAAATATCCACTCTCGAGCAAGCACAAATGGATAATGTCGACGTCGTTGTCACCGCGACCGGTGATGATAAAGCAAACCTCGTAGTCTCCTTATTGGCCAAAACCGAATACGGAGTGCCTCGGGTTATTTCGCGGATTAACAATCCAGCTAATGAATGGCTGTTTAATGAGACATGGGGTGTGGACGTGCCCGTGTCGACGCCGAATATTATGTCGAATTTGATCGAGGACGCCGTAGCGAGCGGATCTTTTGTCCGGAAAATGACGTTGACCGACGACGGTGCGGTTTTATACCAAGGTCGAGTTGCTAAAGGTGCGCGCGTAGTTGGGCAGGTTGTCGGAGATATTATTTTGCCCCCTGATATCACTATTAGCGCGGTTATTCGCGACAATATTGCGCTTGTTGCGGCTCCAGATCTAGTTATTGACGAAAAAGATTATCTGCTTGTTATTGCGCAAGCTGGTTCTGAAGTCCATTTAGGCCGTGCAAATATGTTGATTTCGCCGCCAGGTGTTGGCCATTTATCCAACTAATCATCGGCGTTTTCAGCAACAACCGGCTGTACCTCAGGAAGGCCCCTTACTAACAGCCAAGAAAACCAGACGATAAGTGCAAACAGCGGAATGCCCATCGCAAGCTTGGCAATGCCGAGAGCACCGGTCGCATCGGCAAAATAGAGCGGTAATTGGACTGCAGCCCGGGCCGCAAACATGCCTGCCCATAGCCATGTGATCAACGTGTAGCGTGAGGCAGTAAGCTTTTGTTCCGGATCTTTACGCCAACTTGTGGCATCACCTCGTAAAAACCCAATAAAGACGCCGATAATCGGCCAGCGAATAAGCAGCGAAATCAGAATGCCTGCAAGATACGCAAGATTGACAAGCAATCCCCAGACGAAAAAATCACTGGCCTGACCAGTACGCCACGCCATAAAAGCTGATAGACCAACCGCAAAAAGCCCACCCAATGCTGGAGTGACATCAATGCGTTGGACCGCGCGGGCCACAATTAATATGAGGGCAGCGGCTACTGCCACCCCAATGGCCATCATTAGATCGGCTCGCAGAGCGAAAATGATTAAGAATAGAACAGTGGGAAGAACGGATTCAGTAATCCCGCGTCCGCCTCCTACCGCTTTCATTACATTGAAATCATCGGCAACAATCGCGCCCAGCGAACCCGTAGCCCGCGGAACCTTATTTTCTTCAGTCATGTTCACCCTTGTTGATGTGATATTTCGGATTGTAGATCGCGGGGGTTCCATGAACGTCAACTACTGCCCCTGCAAAGGCAATATTTTGGCCAATGTCGAGAGCTCTAATATTTCTGCGGGATTGAAAAATTAAATCGATAACCCCCGCTTTACTTTCCACTGTGACGCGGACTTCTGGACGTTGTCCGTACCCGGGATATGTTAGCGCGACTACTGTGCCGGTGGCATTAATCCGCCGTGCCACTATTTCTTCTTCGCTGGTTTCGGAACGGTGAGCGGAAGAAGATCTCGCGGCGGATGCGGATCTTGACCGCGAACTACCACTACACGCCGCACGATATCGAACATTTCATCTGCAAGTTGCTGATTTGTGGCGGCTCTGCCGTAAAGCGTAGCCCGCAAAAGCCATCGCGGACCATCGATACCAATAAAACGATGTGGTTGGGGTTGGTCTACATTGGGAACTGGCATTTGAGCATGTAGTTCAGTACCAAACGGGCCATCGACTTCCTTCGATGATCCGCCTTGCTTTGCAATCGAGGTAATCATATCGGTACGAACGTCATGCCATAAGCCGCGCGAACGGGGAGCAGCATAAGCTTGAAGCTGAAGCATGCCTCCTTTTTTCGAATAAAGGATTCCGCGTACTTCTTTACGCCGATTATCAAATGGAAATTGGATCGATACCCCGGCAACCTTTGGAAGCCACAATGACCCGGCGTCTAGCAAAGCGCCGCGTTGTGGATGATCCGCTTCGTCAAAAGGCCCCGTCGTTGGCGTATTTTGCGCAACGCTAGCTTCCGTTACTTCTGCCGCTTCTTCGGCGTCGTCAGTTTTCTTCTTCCGGAAAAACCAGGCCATCGAAAAGCTCCTTGACGTATGAACCTATAAGAAACTCGCCGAGTTCCCTCGGCGAGCCTATTCTATCAGTGACCTAGGATGCGCACTCCGCACATACTGGCAAACCATCTTCTTCGTACGCGAGTTGTGAACGGTGGTGAACAAGGAAGCAGGAAGAACAGGTAAATTCATCATCCTGCGCCGGGATCACCGACACCGACAGCTCCACATTGGAAAGGTCAGCTCCGGGAAGCTCAAAACCTTCTGCGGCTTCTGCCTCATCAACTTCGACAGCGCTCGACTGATGATCGGAACGGCGAGCGCCGAGCTGTTCAAGAGAATCTTCTTTTAGTTCTTCGTCCTGCTTGCGAGGAGCATCATAATCAGTTGCCATGGATACCCATTCCAGTCTTTTTCGTGATTATCGTGCATGTTTTCTGCACAAACGATACCGAATCGTTTTACCACTTGTGTGCGCATATTACAAGGTGGATAGTAAACTGTTTATGAAGCAATGACAAAGTGAACAGTGTTATGTCTCAAACAGTGCCGAACACACCCGGTATGGTCAGACAAGTAACGGCCTTTCAATGGCAACCTAGGTTCTAACAAGGAGGAAGCATGATTGAGCTTGAATTGTTGGGACTAGATCCGCACGAGGATCAGCTTAGCCTCAACGATAGTGATGGGAATCGATACGTACTTCCCATTACTGACGAATTGCGTGCTCTCTTACGGAAAGACCGTCGACCGAAAGCAGATAACACTCCGCTTAAGCCAATCACTCCGCGCGAAATCCAAGCTCATTTCCGCTCGGGTATGACGGTTGCAGATGTTAGTGAACTGTCTTCGCTTCCAGCCTCTGCCCTCGAAGGTTTAGCCCATCCAATCTTCCAAGAGCGTCAATATATGGCAGATAATGCGCGCTCTTTCCGTCAAGGCCAAGACGTTGGCGGCCTGACCTTAGATGAGTTAGTGGTATCACGCCTAGTTTCACGCGGAGTGAACGCCAATGAGATCACTTGGGATGCCACGCGTAGTCCTGGCGGGCCTTGGATGCTCACAGCTTCCTATCAAGTGGCCGATACTGATTACACTGCACAATGGCAGATCGTCACTAAATCTCGCACGGTAACGGCTATTAATGATGAGGCCGTGTGGCTGACCGAAACTCAAGTCCCAGCGCCTACGTCGCCTTGGCGTGCGCTTAATACCCCACCGATGGATGAACCGGCTAATGTGGATCGCGCCCCGTCGGTACCTTCCCCGGATCGTAAGATCACCGCTATGGATGCGGTTCCAGCGTCTTCTGGACGCCCGGTGTCTATTGATGATGTTTTAGCTTCGCTGGATTCCAAACGTGGGCAAGCCCAGCCGATGCCTAGCGACGATGATTTTGATGGCGCCCATCCGGCCGCGTCGGAGCCAGAGCGTGCCCGTGATGCCACGATTTTGCAATTCCCGAAACATCGTGTGAAGACAATTCCTGATCAGTCAACCGCGCCAGAACAATCTGTAGCTTCTACGCCCTCGGCTTCCTCAGCTCCCGGAGTAATTCCCGGGCAGCGTGAGCTTGATTTAGGCCCCGAAGCAATCGCAGAAAAACCTGAACAGGCGAAGAAGAAGCGTCGTAACCGTCCGACTATGCCGTCATGGGACGAAATTGTGTTCGGCACGCCAAAATCGGATGACTAGCTCACAGCGCTCGGCTAGCTTACACAACCCAGCTAGCTCACAGCACCTCAACGATAAGCGGAATCTGCATTTCTTGAGCGGTAAGTGAACCGTGCACACCTACCAATGAGATCGCTTGGGCCGACTGGACGCGCGAATCGACATACACACGGTTATCGCGAGCAAAAACCGCAACATCTCCGATAACCGATTGTGTAAAATCACTGACCGGACCGAGCAGTCCAACATCGATAACCTCGCGCTTCGTCGCAACCCATGCCTGATCACCACAATACTCACGCCACCGCTGAGCAACCTCTTCCGGCTCAGACGTGTATAAGTGAACTGCCCGCGGTTCCCCAGCTACGACTTCAACTCCGTCACGCAACTGTGGAATATGGGCAATATCAACCCGTTCATCCACGTCAATCATGCCGTGATCAGCAGTAAATACGAGGAGCGTGTCCCGCGGCAAAGAACGTATTAAGCGCCCAAATTCCGCGTCAAAGTGCTCCAATTCGCCAATCCAGCGCTCAGATTGCCACCCGTACGTGTGCCCGGTCGAATCAAGGTCTCCCCAGTACAGGTATACGAGCTTGGCGCCTTTGCGAAATTGGTTCAAAGTTGCATCCACTCGTTGCGCGAGTTTTTCTGCGGCAACTACTTGAGCCCCACGCAGGCCCGCATTGGTCAGACCGGAGTTAATAAACTTCGCAGGTTGAATAAGCCGAACCTGAGCGGCATCCGGACCAAGATTTTCAAAAACTGTGGGTTGCGTCTGCCACGTCTCAGCACGTACCTGCGAATCATTCCAGCTAATCAACGAAAAAACCCGGGAGGTACCGGGCACCCGTAACGAATACCCTGCCATTGCGGTCATTCCAGGACGCTGACCGGTACCAAAAGCAGTAATCCCAGCCGCCGTCGTCGATGGAACAATCGTGGTCACCGGGTTACCTAATCCGAGCCGCCGAATATTCGGGGCGTGCCCCAAACGCTGAACTAGTTGCTGGTACCCCAGCCCATCAACCAGTACCACACATGCGCGTTTGGCCTGCGGGAAAGAAAAAGGCGTATACGCCTGCTCCCCTAAACCCACTGCATTAGTCACCGCCGGAAGAATCCCGTCTAACCGTTTCTTCCCCGGGAGTGTGGCGCCTTTAAACACGGTTATCTCCTTCCCAGCACGCTCACAAGAGACTCGATAAAAGTTACGCCCGGTGCAAAATAGTCGAAATCGTTGTGCACGTCGAGAAAAATTTGGAAGTCCTCGTTAGTCAACACTCCCACATAGCCATGGTCATTAGTACATGTGGGATCGTCACAAGCCCCAGGCGCCAAATCGTGTGTGAACGATGCTCCCCAACGCACCCGTAATAATACCGAGTTTAATTGTCCGGCCCGTTCCCCGGCTAACTCCCGCCTGCGCACCACATGATGTTCTTTAATATCGGTCAGTTTGACCGACTGCATTGTGGTTACTAATTCCCCCGCAGGATTCATTTCATGATTGGTGTCCGAAAAAACAAGTAGCAGACGATGATCGGTAAGAACAAAAACAACGATGCGGTCATAGACCGAATCAGCATCGAAAATTGTTTCGGGCCGCACATAAAACGCTTGCACACTATCTTCGCCGAGCGCGTGCGCAATATCTGCGTAAATAAAAGAATCCCCGGGCAGCAACCGCGACAGGGAATTGTAGAGGTCATCACGAGTCATCATCGAGCCTATTCTTCCAAAGACCACCCAATAATAGCGAACCGGCAACACAAACATGCCCGCTCAGGTAGCCAAATTCACCGTCCACGCCCAGTCTGCTTCCGCTAAAACATGGCCTTTTCAAGAGATAATCAGACAATGGCTAAAGCGATTACCGAACACATTACAGATATTGACGTCTCGCAAGAAATGCGCACGTCATTTTTGGAGTACTCCTATTCGGTGATCTACGCCCGTGCCCTGCCAGATGCACGTGATGGGCTCAAGCCTGTTCAGCGCCGTATTTTGTTCCAAATGGATCAAATGGGGCTACGCCCGGACCGCGGACACGTGAAGTCCTCTAGAGTAGTTGGCGAAGTCATGGGCAAACTGCATCCCCACGGCGATACCGCTATTTACGATGCGATGGTTCGACTGGCGCAACCTTTTTCATTGCGGGTCCCTATGGTCGATGGCCACGGTAATTTCGGTTCGCCCGACGACGGTCCGGCAGCACCGCGTTACACCGAAGTTCGCTTAGCACCGCCCGCACTGGCAATGACTGCTTCACTCGGTGAAGATGTTGTCGATATGGTGCCTAATTATGACAACACCTACATGCAACCTGAGGTGCTCCCGGCAGCAATCCCGAATCTGCTCGTCAATGGTTCGTCGGGTATTGCGGTTGGTATGGCTACCAATATGGCACCGCACAACCTCAATGAAGTAGTACGGGCCGCCCGACATTTGCTGAAAAATCCGAAGGCCACCCTCGAGGATCTTATGCGTTTCGTGCCCGGCCCCGATTTCCCGGACGGTGGAAAGATTGTCGGCTTAGAGGGCGTGCGCAAAGGCTACGAAACCGGCCGGGGAATTTTCCGTATCCGGGCTACAGCACATATTGAAAACATTACGCCTCGCCGTAAAGGCATCGTGTTCACCGAGCTTCCGTATCTAACCGGTCCAGAAAAAGTAATCGAAAAAATCAAGGACGGTGTGCAGTCAAAGAAGCTTCAAGGTATTTCTGGGGTTCAGAATCTCACCGACCGACACCATGGCACCCGGCTTGTTGTTGAAGTGAAAAACTCCTTCAACCCCGAAGCGGTACTGGCAGCGCTTTACCAGTACACTCCCCTTGAAGAATCCTTTGGCATGAATAATGTCGCCTTGGTTAATGGGCAACCGCAAACTCTCGGCCTGAAAGAAATGTTGCGGGTTTTTCTCGACCACCGGATTTCGGTAACCCGACGCCGGTCCGAGTATCGTTTGCGTAAAGCTCAAGAACGTTTGCATTTGGTCGAAGGTCTCTTAATCGCGATCCTCGATATCGACGAGGTTATTACGGTTATCCGTTCTTCGGATGATTCGGCTACTGCTCGCGACCGGCTGATGATGATTTTCGATCTTTCACAAGCGCAAGCCGAATATATCCTTGAGCTACGTTTACGCAGGCTCACCAAGTTTTCCCAAATCGAGTTGGAGACCGAAAAGGGCGAACTGCTCGATACGATTGCGGAACTGGAAAAAATCCTTGGTTCGGAAAAACGTTTGCATGCGCTGATTTCGGCTGAACTGGCTAAAGTTGCACAGCAGTTTGGCACCCCACGGCGTACCGTTTTACTCGAATCGGAAGGCACTGCTACTGCGGGAGCTGCCCAGAAAACTCCGCTTAAGGTTGCCGACGACGCATGCTGGGTGTTGTTATCAGCAACCGGTCTCGTGGCCCGCATTGTTACCGAAGAGCCGCCTTCGCATGATGGGCCGCGAGCAAGCCATGACGCTATTGCTTCTACTGCTTTTACAACAAACCTTTCAGAAGTGGGTGTGGTTACCAGTGCTGGAATGATTCATCGTCTTCCAGTTGTGGATATTCCCGCGATCCCAGTAACTGAAGGAGCGCCCAGTTTAGCTGCCGGTGCCCAGCTGGCTGAATTACTCTTGATGGGCAAGGACGAACAACCAATCGCTTTGGTTGCACTTGACGACGCCGAGGCCGTACCACTTGCGCTGGCAACTAAAGATGGCAAGATCAAACGAGCCCGGCTCGACGACACTCCAAAAACCGCATTTGAAATTATCCGGCTTGCCGATGGCGATCAGGTGATCGGGGCGCGCCCTGCTGACGATTCCGATGTTATTGTGCTCGTGACCAGTGATGCCCAACTATTGCGTTTTGAGGCTTCCCTCGTGCGCCCGCAAGGCCGAACCGGTCAAGGAATCGCCGGTATTCGCGTGAATGAAGATGCTTCGGTGATTGCCCTCGGTGTGCTCCCCGCAGACGATTTAGGCGGCCACCACGTAGTTACTATTGCCGGTTCTTCACAGGCCATCCCGGGCACATTACCCGGATCGGTGAAAGTCACTCCTATAGATCGATACCCGGCTAAAGGCAGGGGTACTGGGGGCGTTCGTACTCACCGTTTCTTAAGCGGAGAAGATATCCTTCAACAGGCTTACGTTGGCCCAGCTTTAGTGCGAGCCGTGGCCGGTGACGGTAAACCAATCAATTTACCGGCGCCCGATGAACGTCGCGACGGTTCGGGTACTGCTTTATCAACGGTCGTGGCAGGACTGGGATAATTCGCTAAGTGTCCGTGCAGGAAACTAGTTTAACGGCCGTTCCACAATAAGGGTTTCGGCAATTTGGTCAAAGCCATATGCGGTGAAAACATCGACCAACGAACGCTCACTATGATGCGGATAAGGAATATTTACGTCTAGCCCCGCATAGCGCATGCCGCCACGGTCGAAACGTTCAATAGCTGCACGTAATAATGCCGGTGCTACCGATTTGCCGCGCCATTTAGGCAAGACAACGATTTCTTCAATATAGCCTTCGTCGTCGTCTTCTCCCGTCGAGCTAAACGCGGAAGATAATACATAGCCGGCTACTCTCGGACGATCCCCGAACCGGTCAATGGCAACAAGACACCATTCGGCAGTGAAACCTTTGATCCGTTCTTGCCACGATTGAGGCGTTTGAGATTGCCACTGCCCGTTATCACTCAGAACAGCATTATGTATGTGACGGACATCTTCAGATAGTTCAGCGGTCATCTCCACAATATCGATATACGCTGAAAGCTCGTCAATGGCGATGTCTTCGTCAAGATTCCGCCGCATCGTCACGAATTTTGATTGTGGGGTAAAGCCAAGATTATGAGTTAAATCAGCTAGTTCTGGTTGTGCGCCCTCAATATAAAGCACCGCTCGCGCCGGCGATAAACCGACCGAATTAGCAACGCTTTGAGCAACTTCAACTTGCCGTTCCATTAAATCTTTTCCGAGGCCTTTAGCACGCCATTGCTTGGCCACTCCCCCAGAAATTGTGACAGTGCCTTCCCCATCAGCGATAAGCGGGGTACGCACCAGCCCAAAAGCCACTAATTTACCATTGACACAAGCGCCTTGAGCACGCCAACTGTGCGAATCAAGAAAATAGGATTCGACTTCCGCCCTCGTGGTTCGAATCGTACTGTGATCAGCATCCTCAATATCACTAATCAGTTTGAGGATTTCCGGAATATCCCTTTCGGTCAGTTCAACCCATGACCACACTGGTTTTTTCATCGTTAAAACCGATCAAGTAGCAAATACACTAGCACTTCAATCAAACCACACCGTGCCATTAACTGCCCACCTCGCCGCGCATAGCACCACCTCGGCACGCTAAGGCGCTATATTTTGCCTAAGCGTCAATTTGCTCCCGGCTAATAGCACCCGCACCTTCGATAATAAATTCACGACGCGGAGCGACTTCTGAGCCCATTAACAGTTCGAAAGTCTCCTCGGCCAACCGCAAAGAGTCCTCGTCTTCCATCGAAATACGTCGCAAGCTCCGGTGTGCTGGATCCATCGTGGTTTCTGCAAGCTGGTCGGCGTCCATTTCGCCTAAGCCTTTATATCGCTGGATTGGTTGTTTATAGGTTTTCCCAGCGCGTTCTAATTTCCCCAGTTCACGTTGCAGTTCCTCATCCGAATAGGTGTAAATATAGTAGCCTTTTCGCCGGCCCGTCCCTGCCACTTCAATCCGGTGTAGGGGTGGAACCGCAGCATAAACCCGGCCTGCTTCCACTAAAGGTCGCATATAGCGGAAAAACAACGTCAACAGTAGGGTGCGGATATGTGCTCCGTCCACATCGGCGTCGGTCATAAAAATGACCTTGCCGTAACGGGCGGCATCCACATCAAATGTACGCCCGGATCCGGCACCGACCACCTGGATAATCGACGATACTTCCTGATTTTTCAGGATATCGGTAGCTGACGCTTTTTGAACATTGAGGATCTTACCGCGTATTGGTAGTAGCGCTTGGAATTCCGAGTTACGGGCCAGCTTGGCCGTACCCAGCGCCGAGTCACCTTCGACAATGAACAATTCGGTGCGATCAATATCTTCGGCTCGACAATCCGCCAGTTTTGCGGGCAAGGTCGAGGTTTCTAAAGCGTTTTTACGCCGTGAGATTTCTTTTTGAGTTCGCGCAGCTACCCGCGCCCGCATTTCAGCTACTACTTTGTGCAGTAGCCGGTTTGTTTCTGTTTTTTGGTCCCGCTTATTCGACTGCAAAATCCGGTTTAGTTCAGTTTCGACCACTTTCGACACGATTTGGCGAATCGGAGCAGTTCCTAGAATTTCTTTTGTTTGACCTTCAAACTGCGGTTCAGGGAAACGCACGCTAATAACCGCCGTCATCCCCGCTAAAATATCGTCTTTTTCGATTTTCGGATCGCGGGCAGTTACTTTAAGCTGGCGGGATCGAGTGTCGATCAGTGCACGGATAACCTTGGTCAGGCCCGCTTCAAATCCAGCAATATGTGTACCGCCTTTCGGGGTCGCAACAATATTGACGAAAGATTCTTCGCGCACGTCATATCCGTTGCCCCAACGCAATGCAATATCCACATCGCACACGCGTTCTACGTCTTGGCTCGCTAAATGCCCGGTTTTTTGGTCCAGTACCTGCACAGTTTCGGTAAAACTGCCCTGCCCGACAAGCCGCATGGTAGCGGTAACTGCGGGATCAGTTGCGATATGGTCAACAAAATCGACGACGCCGCCGTCGTACTTAAACTCTTCTGTTACCGGGCCGTCCGCCCCGGGAGTATCTGGGAGCTTACGTTCGTCACGAACCGTGATTTTAAGGCCTGGAACCAGAAAGGCTTTTTCCCGTACGCGTTCGATAAGCTGCGAATAAGAAAACTCGGTATCTTTGGGGAAGATTTGTGGATCGTACCAGTAACGTACTCGGGTACCAGTCTTTTTCCGCGCGACTTTCCCGGTAATACGCAGCTCGGAAGAATCCGTGAAAGGTTTAAAAGGCGCATCCGGCTGGGGATCTGCCGGATTCTTATCAGTAAATACGCCAGCTTCACCGCGCCGAAAGGAAATCTCATGCGTTTTGCCGTTTCGATTCACGGCTACGTCAAGGCGTTGCGATAGTGCATTAACCACCGAGGCGCCCACACCGTGCAGGCCACCCGAGGCCGAATATGATCCGCCGCCAAATTTTCCACCGGCATGCAGTTTCGTATATACCACTTCAACGCCGGAAGCCCCGGTTCCAGGGACTTCATCTACCGGGATTCCTCGACCGTTGTCCGTAATTTCAACTGAAGAATCGGGGTAAAGCGTGATAGATATTTCGGAGGCAAAACCCTCTGTAGCTTCGTCTACCGAATTGTCGATAATTTCCCACGCACAGTGCATCAGTCCCCGAGAATCAGTGGATCCAATGTACATTCCGGGGCGTTTGCGCACCGCTTCGAGCCCTTCCAGCACGGAAAGGTGACGAGCAGTGTAGTCCTCTTTTACCTTCGACACTCCAAAAGCATACGTGGGTAAGCAATTATTTTCGGGTAAGGGCACACGCTATTCGGGTCACACTGTTCATGACGCCGTAATAGGCTGTGCGTTCATAAAGCGATACGCACATTCGTGTGCCGTTCCCTCACCACGGCAAAATCAGGCGGGAATCAGGTTGGTTTCGTCAACAATGTTGATGGCGACTTCAGCAATTTTCGTCGCGTGTTTACGTGCATGATGAGCGCAGAAATAGAGCTCACCTGCGGCCATCTCAACACGCACGTAGGCTTGCGCACCGCAGGCATCGCAGCGGTCAATAGCAGTCATCGTAGGATGTTCAATCGTCGTGTTCATACCTATATCAAAGCAGATTAATTCGATTCTATTCCCATTGCCGGGCGGGCTTTCGCCCGCGGCGCAATGCCAGCCCCATCACCTACAGACTCGTAGCTTTTACTACGAGTCCATGCGTGACCTGCGAAAACGTTTAATCGAGGTAATCGCGCAAGACCTGTGAACGCGACGGATGACGCAGCTTCGACATAGTCTTTGACTCGATCTGGCGAATACGTTCACGGGTCACCCCGTACACCTTACCGATCTCATCAAGAGTTTTCGGTTGACCGTCAGTAAGGCCAAAACGCATGGAAACTACACCCGCTTCACGTTCCGAAAGCGTGTCGAGCACCTGATGCAGTTGCTCTTGGAGCAAGGTAAAGCCGACGGCATCAGCAGGTACTACTGCTTCGGAGTCTTCAATCAGATCACCGAATTCGGAATCACCATCTTCGCCGAGCGGGGTGTGCAAGGAAATCGGTTCACGCCCGTACTTTTGAACTTCTACAACCTTTTCTTCGGTCATATCCAGTTCTTTCGCTAGCTCTTCAACTGTGGGTTCACGGCCCAGATCTTGGAGCATTTGACGTTGAACCCGGGCGAGTTTGTTAATAACTTCAACCATATGGACTGGAATACGAATAGTCCGAGCCTGATCTGCCATTGCACGCGTAATTGCCTGGCGGATCCACCATGTTGCATACGTGGAGAACTTAAAGCCCTTGGCAAAGTCGAATTTCTCCACCGCACGCACCAAACCAAGATTTCCTTCTTGAATCAGATCAAGGAAAAGCATTCCACGGCCGGTGTACCGCTTGGCGAGCGAAACAACCAGACGCAGGTTTGCTTCCAAAAGATGGTTCTTTGCTTTCTGCCCGTCACGAGAGATGATTTCGAGTTCACGCCGATACTTCGGATCGTCAATCTCAGTTGTATCGAGTAGGTGCTGCGCAAAAAGTCCAGCTTCAATCCGGTTAGCCAACTCAACTTCTTCTTCAGCGTTGAGTAGCGCAACCTTACCGATCTGCTTGAGGTAATCCTTGACCGGGTCAGCAGTAGCGCCAGCGACGTGTACTCGCTGGACCGGTTCGTCAGTCTCATCGGAGTCCCGGACAACGAAAGCGCCAGTCTTCTTCTTATCCGCTACTTCTTTTTCTTCTTCCGCTTCATCAGCGGTTTCAGCGGACTCTTCAACATCTTCCTCGTCGTCTTCGTCGTCTTCGTCGTCTTCGATATCGTCGACGTCGAGGTCTTCTTCGTCATCAAGGTCTTCGTCGTCGAGGTCTTCCGGCTCATCCGGAGTTGTTGCCGAGTCCTCTGCTAGGTCATCCAACTGCTCATCATCTACAGGTTCTTCTACAACCTTCTTAGCAGTCGTCTTTTCCTTTTCAGGTACAGCTTTTTCCGCTACGGGAGCTTTTTCAGTGGTAGCCGGGTTAGCAGCTACAATCGCCTCAATAATTTCCGCTTTGCGAAATTTAGACGGTATATGTACGCCAATAGATTTGGCTAGCCCTTTAAGCTCCGGAACCTTTAGTTTTTTCAGCGATGCGCCGTCATACGCTTGTGCACCGCTATTAGCGGCAGCTGAGGTAGCAGAAGCAGTAGACGAGGAAGAAGTAACAGCCACGTGGGACCTTTCCGATTTTGAACAGCACATATGCCTAAAACAGTATAGCCGGTCGCCTTGACGAAACGACAAAAGGCGCCGTGAAGAATAACGGATTTTCGAGTTATAAAATTCCCATTTGTGGGGGAAGTCTCCCTTTTAGAGCTCTTCGGAACCCGAATCCGTGAAAATATCAGCGCCGCGGACCACTAAAACTTCGCACGGAGCATCGACTAGCAACTTTTGTACCTGATCGCCGAGGTGAACCGAGGCATTGGCAGGTTTGGGCGGGAGCGAAACAATAATAAGTTCCGCATTGTGCTCTTGCGCTACGTCGCATAAGTGGCCTGCAAGCTCTCCCCCGTCAACACGGGTTTCAAACCGAAAAGCGAGATCAGTTTTTTCCAGAAGGTCGCTGAGCTGGTCTATTTCATCATCAATTTCGTGTTGTGACTGTTCAGCTAACGAACGGACAAGCAACCCGACAATCGGAAAATCTCCTTGGGTAGCAATTTCTATGGCACGATTAAGAATCCTATCCGCAGGCATTCCCGAAGGTATCGGCACCACAATTGCCACATTGACCACGTCCTATCCGAAATTCGTCCAAGGTACTAGCTTGCAAGTCAGAATCTACCTTGATCGAGGTCAGAGCGCTAATTTGAACTAGTTATTGACGATATGCTCATACCACGGCGGCGGAAGGTGAGCTGCTAAAGCCTGACTAACGAGTTGAGCAAGCGAATACTGCGGGTCAGATTCGAGCGCTTGGTGAGCATTATCACGCGCCTTAGCGCTATCCCCCAACCACCAATATAAATACGCCGACACCGCATAGGCGGCCGCGTCGTCATCAGCAGAATATGAGGCGCATGCCTGTAATAGGTCAATAATTCGTTGCACTCGGGCACGGTCAGGGCGCTGTCGAGTAGCTCGTTCCAGCATTGGTTCTAGCTCTGTTCGCCGGACGGTAGAAAATGATCCCATCTGAGAGTCGACCGCTTTGAGAAGAACACGGTCACGCACCCACAGGTTACGTAATGCCGCATTCAGTTTTCCAATCCGTCGTTTACCACCGAGCAGTTGCGCTGCATTGCCCGGCATAAGTGGAATTGTCGATTCAATGGCCCGCTCCAGTGAGTTATTCCACAGTTGACCACCGCGCCGTGGGGCCCCTTCCCGGGCCTGTTCTACCGCTAACCGCCGTTTCGCATATCCCACCCGTTCCCATATTCCGGTCGGTTCGTAGGTCAACGGCGCAGATCCGGTGTAAACCAGTTCTGCTGCTAACGGAGTTTCCTCCAGTTCTTGAAATAGTCGCAGATCTCCGCGTGCGGTTAAAAGGTCCACACTGTGATGCCCGATTATGTCTTGTGCGGAACCGTAATAAGTTCCGTCAGTGACTAATACCGACACAAAACCGCGACTCATCGATTGATAGGTCGCGTCGAGAAGTTCTTGCAATACCATGCCTGCATCGTGGAGAGATTCGAGAATATCGCGACGTGCCAGCATGGCTCGCATATCGTCACCAAACCAGGCAACAACCACGGTAGCGGCACTATGGTCAGTAACAAACTCGATGGCATCACGTAAAAACGTAGGCGGCAAGAAGCCGTCATCAAGGCGGAATCGTGCGAGCGGCCCTAATATTCCAGGGCGTTTATCGCATTCTACTGCGAGGAGAAAAACCGAATTTTCCGGGTGAAATCCGATGAGGTGTGGGATGAGAATAAGCGCTTGACCCGGATGCGTCATATGCAATGTGTTCATGGACCTAGTCAACCTAAATAATCGACTCGCCCGCGCAGAGCATCGGAAATCTGTGGATAATATTGACACGAACACGTATGTGGACAAACTTGGGTACCCTTGGCCTTATGAGCTATGAGAACTATCGCGACGCGGTTTCGGCACAAATCCTGCGTGCCCTCGACACTTCCATGCCTTTTCTGGATGATTCAGTTGCCCAACAATTAGCGGAAGACTTTTTAGCACCAGCTCGGGCGCTAAGCGGAGGTGGAAAACGCACCCGTGCGCTTCTGCTCGCTGCTGGCTTCGAAGCGATAGCTGGACCCGAAGTTCCGCTACCGGTACACGGAGGTGCCGCAGTAGAGCTTTATCAAGTGTCGGCGCTAGTTCATGACGATATTATTGACGAGGCGCGTACCCGACGCGGACTACCTGCCACTCATATCGCTTTTGCTACACAACACAATCAGCGTCAGTTGCTTGGTAATTCACACGATTTTGGAGTTAAAGCGGGCCTCTTGCTCGGAGACTTCTTGTTATCGCTAGCTGGGCTTGAAATCGAAAGAGCTGAAGCCGTGAATGCCGATGCTAGTTTAAAAGCCCGTGAAATCTTCCACGCTATGACCGCGGAAACTGCTTTTGGCCAGTTCATGGATATGCGGGCAGAATTCACTGCACTTTCGAAGAATACTCAAAGTGCTATCGATAATGCCCTTGTCGTGTTGTTACACAAATCTGCTCGCTATTCGGTGGAGCTTCCCTTACTTATCGGTGCTGCTCTTGGCGGTGCAACCGCTGCACAGCTTACCGAGTTGTCTGCTGTTGGCCGTCCTCTCGGAGAAGCTTTCCAGTTACGCGATGATGAACTTGGTATTTTCGGAGATCCCCTCGTAACAGGCAAGCCTGCAGGTGGAGATCTTGCTGAAGGCAAACGAACCGTATTGCTTGCGCTGACACGTTCGCACGCATCAGCTGACGATGTGCAAGCTATCGATAATATGCTCGGCCGTCCACTTACCGATGAGGACGTTAGGCAAGCCCGCCAGATTATTCGCGATTCGGGTGCTTTTGCGGCGCACGAGCACATGATCAATGAACGTGAGGATGCTGCAGTTTCAGCTTTAACCTTTGATGCTCCACTACTTAAAGAGCTGATGGATGCGCTTTCCGGGCGGAAGAGATAAGTATTTCGCGCATTACGAACGCGCCACGCGCACGCCCTTAACCCATAATTCTTAGATTGTCTTGGCGACACGCCTCTATGTGCGCTACGCTCTATGTATACTTTTGTAACAATTTCATCACTGTTCACATTCACCTCACCTTGGGTGTGAATGTTTGGTGATTAATGAGCCGCTGTGGAGGCATCCTTGGCTACTTGGAAAACACGTTCAACGGCAGTGCTGGCAAGTGCAGCCGCAATTACGATGATCGCCCCGCCCGCAATGGCGCTTCCCAGCGATTCACCCACCCGCATTACCCCGCCTCGCACTCAAAGCACGAACGCATCCTACGTCGTACAAAGCGGAGACACTCTCTATTCCATTGCACGCAGATTCGGAACAACAGTTGATGCGATTGCCCAAGCTAACGGGATCTCTGATCCATCACAAATATACGTCGGTCAATATCTGACAATTCCTTCCGCCGCTGGCTCCGGGTCAACCGACAGCTCCGGGTCAACCGACACCGGCACTACCGATCCAAATACGGGTTCTGCATCGAACTCCGGGGACACAACTACTGGCTCTACAACAAGCACGTCAAGCACTACCCCGCAGGCATCAGTATCGAGTATGGAATACACGGTACAAACCGGCGACACCCTCTACAGTATTGCATCGCGTTATAACGTTTCAGTTGACGATCTTGTCGCTACAAACGGGCTTGCAAATGCCGAACAAATCACTGTCGGACAACAGATCATCATTGGTACCACCGGTAGCGCACCGGCATCAGAAGATTCGAGTTTCGTTTCCTCCGCCACTGTTATTCAGGGCACCCAACCTTCAGCAACGACGACGCCGACCGGCCTTGTTCCGGGGACTTTCTTGGGTTATTCATATAGCTCGGATGTGGTGGCGGCCGCCAATCAGAACAAAGCAATCCTGCTAGCTATGGATTTGCCATCCCGCGAAGAAATGCAAGCAATCATCCGCCAAACCGCCATCGATATGGGTGTTGATCCGCGGCTGGCGCTAGCGCACGCTTATGTTGAGTCTGGTTTCGATCCCACTGCGGTATCTCCAGCCAATGCGATTGGAGTTATGCAGGTTATTCCTTCGTCTGGAGTATGGGCCTCTGGAATGGTTGGACGCGACCTCAACCTTCTTAACCCCTACGATAATGCGGTAGCTGGTATCGCTATTATTCGCTGGCTACACAACCAAACCTCGAATTGGGATTATGCTGTGGGTGGCTACTATCAGGGCTTGACCGGCGTCATCCGTGACGGGATGCGCCCCGACACCCGCACCTATGTCTCCAAAATCCGGGCTGCGATGGCCCGTTTCTAAGTATGACGTACTTCTAGTCCCCAAACTTCCGACACGCGAAGCCGCCCGCCTACGCCGGCGGCTTTGTCGATATTCTTAGCATTGTGAAACCTGATCCGCTCCTCGGCCTGACTATTGACGGCCGTTATACGATTCATGCTCGCCTAGCCCGTGGAGGCATGGCGACGGTTTATCGTGCCACCGATACCCGGCTTGAGCGACGGGTAGCGCTGAAGGTTATTCACTCACATTTAGCTGAACAACCAGACTTTGTGGATCGGTTCATTCGCGAAGCCCGCTCTGCAGCAAAACTATCTAACCCGCATATTGTCGGCGTGTACGATCAAGGCGTAGCTGAAACTCCGAGCGGCCCGCTTCCTTATCTTGTGATGGAGCTGGCATCTGGACCCGATTTGCGTTCTCAACTAGCCACACATGGTTCGCTGCCACTCGGGGTTGCTTTAGACGTTACCCATCAGGTGTTAGTAGCACTCGCAGACGCACATGCTAATGATATAGTGCACCGGGATGTGAAACCAGAAAACATTTTGCTTTCGGCTCCGCTCGATCCCACTGCGATTATCGATCAGCCAACGATTACGGCAAAGGTAGCCGATTTTGGTTTAGCGCGTGCCGCTTCTAGTTCCACCCAAACATCTACAGTGTTGGGAACAGTAGGTTTCGTCGCTCCCGAATTAGTCTCCGACGGAATCGCTGGGCCGAGTTCAGATGTGTATTCGGTAGGAGTTATGCTCTACGAGCTGCTCAGCGGACAATTGCCGTTCACCGGCGACAATGCTCTCGCGGTGGCTTACAAACACGTACATGATCCTATGCCTCGGCTGGGTGACATGGCAGATTGGATCCCACCAGCAATCGATTCTTTGATTGCACTATTCACTGCCAAAAACCCCAGCAAGCGGCCTCAAAATGGGCAGGCAGCACTTGACGCGCTAGAAGATATTCGTGCCAGTATTCCTGAGGAACTACTTATTCGCCGTATCCCAGTCTTCCCCACCCAGCGCACCGAGCCAACAATTGTTGCTGATCAAGAGCCTTCGGCTACGGATGTTATCGTTGAATCTGAAAATTCCGCTACCGCAGCTAGCCCGGATAATCCGACGAAAGTTATTTCTCCGAAAGATGCAAGCAATCTTGATCAGCCTACGTCGGGAAGCCCTCGCCGTGATACGGCTGCTCTACCTGAACAGACAACGGTTGTCACACAAACACCACAGAAAAAACGTGGACGACGTCTTGGTCTGATTGTTTTCCTTCTCGCACTGTTTAGTGCTATCGGCTATGGGACCTATTGGTACTTCACCGCCGGTCCTGGTTTGCGGGTTGCTGTTCCTGATGTCGCCAATATGGAAGTATCCGAGGGGCGGGAATTACTTGAAGACGCCGGATTTACCGTAACTGAGGAACGGAGCTATTCCGACGACGTCGCCTTCGATTTCATTATTTCAACCGACCCTCCGGGACAAACCAAGATCCATCCCGATACCCCAGTTGTGATGCTGGTTTCCGATGGCGTGGAGTATTTAATCGTGCCTGACGTGGTCGGTATGACCGCCGATGATGCCGCAAATACTTTAGAAGATGCCCGTTTTGTTCCGGTGTACGCCGAAGAATACTCGCAAGATGTCCCCGAGGGTGAGGTTATTTCGCAAACGCCCGAAGCCGAGGAATCTATACCGCACTCTTCAGAAGTCACTTATGTCGTCTCGTTAGGACGCGAGCCACTCGTCGTGCCTTCGGTTACCGGCCTCGACCAAGACACTGCTATCACTACCTTGGAAGATACCGGTTTCGAAGTAAGTGTGAGTGAAGAGTACTCTGACGACATCGCGAAGGGAACGGTTATTTCCCAATCTCCACAAGCCGAAGAGTCCATGTACCGCGGAGATACGGTAACCATCACCGTATCTTTAGGTCCAGAATTAGCGCTGGTTCCTAACGTGATTGGCATGCAAGAATCTCAAGCACGCACCGCTCTTATCAATGCCGGCTTTAACGTGGAATCTGAATATGTGCTCTACGGTTATTTCGGCACTGTACGCTTGCAAAGCGAAACTGCCGGCACGCTAGTTAAAGTTGGCACCACGATTACAATTACGATCGTCTAAGGTGCACTTAAACTTTCGTAGTTTTGTCATTGCCGTGTACGCCGATACGTGACCTTTAGAAACTTTCTTGCAAGATCTCCGAAACAAGGAATGCAAGCTCCAAAGACTGCTGATGGTTCAGACGCGGATCGACCAGCGTTTCGTAACGTTTACCAAGTAAGGCTTCAGAGATCTCTTCTGATCCACCCAAGACTTCAGTTACGTCATCGCCGGTCAGCTCGATATGCAGACCGCCGGGCACTGTGCCCAAAGCCTTATGGACTTCGAAGAAACCGCGGACCTCATCCAACACGTCATCTAAGCGCCGCGTCTTAAAGCCGCCGGCAGTAATAGTATTACCGTGCATCGGATCGCTCATCCACGTCACTGGACGACCATCTGCTTTCACAGCTTCGATCAGCCCAGGTAGCCCGTCACGAATCTTTGACTCACCCATCCGAGTAATAAAGGTCAGCCGACCTTCTTTACCTTCCGGATTGAGCTTATCGGCAAGTCTCTTAATATCGTCTGCCGTGGAAGTGGGGCCGAGCTTGACCCCAATCGGGTTTTGCACATGACGTAGCATTTCCACATGCGCGCCGTCTGGATCACGAGTGCGTTCACCGATCCACAAGAAATGTGCACCAGTGTTATAAGGCAACCCAGTACGCGAATCAATTCGCGTCATTGCGTACTCATAATCGAGCAAAAGTGCTTCATGCGAAGAGTACATGTCGACTGTTCGCAAAGACTCAGTGCTTGCACCAGCTGCGCGCATAAAATTCATCGCACGATCAATTTCAGTGGCGAGCTGAGTGTAACGCTTGTACGCCGGGTGCGAAGAGAATCCACGGTTCCATTCATGAACCTTTTCCAGATCCGCAAAACCGCCCTTTGTGAACGCCCGAATGAGGTTCAAGGTAGCCGCTGAATGCTGGTAGGCTTCCACGAGGCGTTGCGGATCGGGTTTGCGTGATTCGGGGTCAAATTCAAACGCGTTAACCGCATCGCCCATATAAGAGGCGAGCTCTACTCCATCACGGACTTCAACCGGGCTGGACCGCGGTTTTGCGTATTGCCCAGCCATCCGGCCAATCTTAACTACGGGTACTGAAGCGCTGTAGGTAAGAACTGCCGCCATTTGCAAAATCGTTCGAATCTTCCCTCGGATCCGATCCGCTGTGGATTGGTCGAAAGACTCAGCACAATCGCCGCCTTGCAAAACAAAAGCTTCCCCACGCCCAGCCTTAGCCATACATTTGGTCAGCTGATCGGCTTCCCCCGCAAAAACCAGCGGCGGAAGAGTGCGCAAATACTTAACCGTATTTACCAGTTTTTCTTGGTCAGCGTAAACGGGTTGATGCTTGGCAGGAAAATTCCGCCAAGTAGCGATCGCTTCCAGAGTCTTCTTATCAGCGTCAGTATCCATTCCATAATTGTAGACCGACTTTCCGGCGGGCTCATCATGAATCCGCTTACCGGAAAATCGGTCTACACGTTTATGAAATTATTGCGTTGTAAAACGCGTTACGGCTATCAGGCGTCCTTCGGCTCCCACTCTTGGCCGAGCTCGTCCATCAGCTCGTGGAACCACGGCTGGGACACATCGAATGCCTTGTGACCAGCAATTCGCTTGAACTCGATCGTCTTAAGCGTGTCGTTGTCTTCTTCGTCATGGCCAACGACGCCGGATACGCCTTCTTGAGCAGACTTCACAGCCAGCTTGACCATGGTGTCGATCAGTTCTAGGTCCTTCGCATTGGACTTAGCCGAACGCGAGAAGTATCCCGACTTTTGAACCATGACCTTTTCTGCACCGATAACCTTGGCAAACTGGTTGGCAAACCATTCACCTGGGTTAATGGTATCCAGCTTGACGTGGCCGAATGCGTCCCGCTCTGGTTCGATACCATCTTCGAGCATTTCTTCAATGATCTCCTCAACGCCAGCACCTTCCGACAAGAAGATATTGACATTACCCTGCTCGTCCATAATCTTGCGCAGGCGCGAGCCTTCCACATCCAGATCGAAATGCATTTCCGGCAGGTACAGAGCATGTACATCCCAGCGCTCCTGCGACAACCCAGCCGAAGGCACCCACTGCTGCTCCTTAACCCACTCGTGGTAGTACTGGGTGGCTTGTGCGGCTAGATAACCACAGTTACGACCCATAATTTCGTGGATAATAAGCATACGCGGGTTGGCGCGATGTTCGCCGATGATGTTCTGTGCATAGCGCGATGCCTGCTCGGCTGCCGTGTACGCGCCCAAGGACTGACGAATCGGGACAATGTCGTTGTCGATCGTCTTCGGCAGGCCTACCACAGTGAGCTCGTAGTCGTGTTCATGCAGGTAGTGTGCTAAATCAGCAGCGGTGGTATTGGTGTCATCTCCACCAATAGTGTGTAGTACGTCTACACCGTCCTTGCGCAACTGCTCAGCAGCTACTTCCAGCGCGTTCTGGCCCTTCTTAATAAGGCCACGCTCAACCAAGTCTTTCGTGTTGGTGAGCTTAACGCGTGAGTTACCGATCGGCGAACCTCCATAATTCTTAAGCAGACCGGCGTTAGCACGTGCTTCGTCGTCAAAAACAATGTAGTTACCAGTCAATAAGCCATGGTAACCGTACTGGTATCCAATAATTTCCGCATCCGGATTTTGCTTGCTGTACTGCTCGATGAGACCTCCAACAGCGGTGGACAGACAGGGAGCAAACCCACCGGCGGTAAGCAACGCAACTCGACGAATAGTCATTCGATTCCTTCCTCAGATGTGAAGCGGCCTCCTTGCCGCGATCTTCTCTATTCTATCGCTGTAGAGTGAACTTATGGCACGCAACAATGATCAGTTTGGAGATATTGATCGGCAGTGGGAAGAATACTCACGGCAGATACGCGAACAAGGTCCCGGCTCCCCCGCTAACTCGCGGCCAGCCGGTCCACGGGATTGGACCCCGCCCGAAATAGATGAATATTTTGATCCGGCCGAGTTACCGTCAGCTGATCCAGTTTCCCGGCCTTCTAATGCTTCAGGCGCCAAACGCTTTTTTATTGTTGGAATCCTTTGCCTTGCTATAGTGGTAGCCGGTTTTTGGGGGCTTATTTCACTACCAAAATTCGTTATGACGCTCTTCGCCATTGGTGGCGTAGCCAGTTTCGTGGCAGCTGTTTTCTTTAATGCTCCGCACGAAAGTGACCCCGATGACGACGGTGCACGGCTGTGAGCCCTGCTTATCATCGACGTGGTCATTCAGCTCCCGGAGACTACCAGCCAACGCTTAATGCTTTCGGACCACCACTTTCGGAGGTCACTTTTATTGTTATCGATATTGAAACAACTGGAGAAGGCCCCGGAGAACATTCAATTACTGAAATTGCGGCGGTAAAAGTCCGCGGTGGCGAAGTCCTTGGAGAGTTTTCCACTCTTGTTAATCCACAAGCGCCCATTCCTGCATTTGTTACCGTACTTACCGGTATTACCCAGTCTATGGTGGCCCTAGCACCGCCAATAAGTGCAGTTATGCCTGCATTTGTCGAGTTTATTGGCAACGATCCCGACGTTATGTTGGTTGCTCACAATGCTAAATTCGATATCGGGCATCTTAAAGGCGCCTGTGCTGCTCTCAATTATGAGTTTCCCGCACGCAACATTCTCGACACGGTGAAACTCGCTCGGCGCACGTTTTCACGTGATGAGGTGCGAAACTACAAACTCGCAACCTTGGCCCAAGCAGTTGGGGCTACGACTACCCCGACTCATCGGGCACTTGATGACGCCCGTGCCACCGTCGATTTACTGCACGCAATTCTTGACCGGTTGGGAGCACTTGGCGTTACCCACTACGATGACCTACTCACAGCACACCAAACCGTGCCACAACGGCGTCGTCTTAAAGCTCATCTTGCCGATAATGTACCGGCATCCCCTGGGGTGTATCAGTTTATCGGGCCCAACGATGAGATCCTGTATATCGGTACCTCAGCCAATATGTACAAACGTGTCCGTACCTATTTCACCGCGGCAGAACAACGTAAACGAATCGGCGAAATGGTGGATATTGCCGTCCGGGTGGAAGCTCTTGCTACCAGCACCATTCTGGAAGCTAATGTGCACGAAGTTCGCCTGATCGAAAAACACGAGCCGCGCTATAACCGACGCTCACGCAAACGAACACGCCACTGGATTACCTTAACGACCGAAACATATCCGCGGCTGAAAATATCTCGTACTGCTCCGTTCAATGCTATCGGCACAGTGCTTGGGCCTTTTACACAACGTCGTACAGCAGTAGCCGCCTTAGAACTGATCAATGATGTTACCCATTTGCGGTCCTGCACTGAACGTCTTCCCAAACAACCTGATGGGCGCTTAGCCTGTCACGTATTTGAATTGGACAAGTGCAATGCCCCATGTGTTAGTGGGCGTGCTCAAGATAGCGAATTGGAACGTGCCAAATCAGTTTTAAACGGCAATGGTGATGAGATTCTGGTGGCATCTTACGAGCGTATGGGAAATCTGGCCGGTGCAGGACGCTACGAACAAGCAGCGCAAGAGCGTGATCGGTTATACGCATATGTTACGGCTGCGCAATTAAGCGCTCGTATTCTGCCCTTATTACAGTGCGAGCGTATCGTAGCGGCGGCTCAAGAAAAACATGGTTGGGAGATCATCGTTGTCTCCTACGGTGAGCTACTCGAAACAACTGTAGCTAGCATGAACGAAAACGTTCCTACTCTCGCGACTATGCTTAATCGCCGGCACCCTGCGATGAGCGCTCCTCGGCATGCTTTAGAACGCGTGTCAGTTGATGAACTCCGCTTAATTGACCAGTGGTTATGGCGGCCAAACGTACGCCTTCTCGAAGTTTCCCATCCTGAAGTACTCGCAGTAAAAAGAGAATCAGCAGCTCGTGTCAAACTACCCCGCATCGCCTCACAAACCGACGTAGACTAAAGGTTATTAACAAGAATTGGAGCGCTTATGATTACTGCTATTGTCCTCATACAAGCCAAAGTTAGCCGCATTCCGGAAGTTGCTCGCCAAGTAGCATCAATTAAATCGGTCTCCCAAGTCTACTCGGTGACCGGAGACGTTGACTTGGTCGCTTTGGTGCGAGTACCACAACACGAAGATTTAGCATCCGTTATCCCAGACCAGATCGCCAAGGTTAAGGGTGTACAACGAGTAAAGACCTACTTAGCGTTCCAAGAGTTTTCTAATGCAGATTTAGAGGCAGCCTTCGATCTGGGATTTGACTAGAAAACCCGATATTTAGGTAACAAACAATTAAGGGCCACAATACGCGGCCCTTAACTATTTTTAGCTACATGGAGCAAAAAGTCGATCGGAACAAAACTCACTTGAGCTGATGGGAAAGCCCAACCCACTGCGCTAGTAAGTCTTTAGGCGCGCCTTTATCGAGCAGGCTTTCAGCGTACTCGACGGCATTAGCTAACCGCTGTAGCAAAGTGCCTTCCTCCGGTCGCATTCCGGCAACCGTGCCATCAGCAACAAAAGCCCCAGCGGCATTTAATACCACTGCGTCACGTACCGGCCCACGTGCACCGTCAAAAATCTCGTTCGCAACTTTCGCGTTAAACTGTGGGTCTCCACCACGTAAGTCTTCAATGGATGCCTTCTTGAATCCGAGATCCTTTACCGCATCTACATCCGAATACGTCACTTCGCCCAAACGGACTTCCCACACTTGATTGGGAACTACCGCAGACAGCTCATCAAGCCCATTTTCTCCGCGGAAGACCAATGCTCGCGTTTTCCGCATCGCCAACACTTCAGCAACAATCGGAGCTAAACGAGCATGTGAAACCCCAATTGCGGCGGCTTGCGGCCGCGCCGGATTAGTCAAGGGGCCGAGCACGTTAAACGCAGTCATGACGGCCAGCTCGCGACGAGCTTGGGCGGCATATTTCATGGACGGGTGGAATTTATTAGCGAACAAGAACGTAATGCCCAGTTCCTTAAAAACTTTCTCTACCGCCGTCGTCGACAAATTTAAATCCACACCCAAGGCTTCGAAACAGTCGGCTGATCCAGAAGCAGAGGAAGAGGCACGGTTCCCATGCTTAACGACCTTGACTCCGCCCGAGGCAATAACTAGCGAAGCCATTGTCGAGATATTAACGGTACGGAAACGGTCCCCGCCTGTTCCCACAATATCTAGCGCGTCGGTATCGAGATTGATCTGCTCAGCGTTAGCTTGCATCGCATTCGCTAAACCGAGAATTTCGTCCGAGGTCTCGCCTTTTGTGGCCAGAGCCGTCAGAAAACCGGCGAGCTGGATCGGCGAGGTGGAGCCAGACATTACTTGGGCCATTGCCCAGTAGGCGTCGGCGACCGATAAGTCCTGACCGTGAATAAGGCGCGTGGTCAACTCCGGCCAGGAACGGTGTCCATTCATGCGCTAACCGCTTCTGCGAGAACCTGCTCAACTGCAGCGCTCAGCGCACGACCATCAACCGGATACTGCAAAACAGCGTTCGGCTCAGCAACGCGAGCAAGCCACTCGTCCTGCGGACGTGCGATCAAGATAATGAATTTAACATCCGGATCGATTTCGTCCCGAACCATCTTGCCCAACCCAATACCGCCGAACTTCTTCGTTTCGGCATCGAGAATCAGAAGTTCGTACCTCTCGCCAGCATCAAAAGCTTCCCGAACCTTCAGCATGGCACCATCGCCAGTAGCAGATTCCATCCAGCTAATTTCCGGACCGTTCTTTCCTACTTTACGACCCACACCTCGCATAACAGCATCGCGAACATTGCGATTATCTGAATAAACAAGGACATTGAGCTTATCTTGCACAACCGCTGTAGTCATAGTGATTGCCTCCGTATGTAAGTCGATACTTACTTTATACTACGCTGAGTTCTCAAAACTGACGATTCAATTGAGATTATTGCTCAATATTCTATGATGAGTCGGCCAGTTACCCATCACACATTTTCGCCCGCGGCGCATATTCGGGAATAAAAACGAGACTTTAGTCCTTTTAAGTAATAATGGTATATGAAACGCGAAATTTTCACTTTTCGCCAACGTTACAACGAAGGGAAAGCACATGGCACACTACACTCTGCCCGAGCTCGATTACGCTTACGATGCACTCGAGCCACATATCTCGGCTCAGATTATGGAACTTCACCACACCAAGCACCACGCCGCATACGTAGCAGGCGCTAATGCCGCTCTGGATAACCTCGCAGCTGCACGCGAAGCCGGCGATCTGTCAAAGGTAAACCAGTTCTCGAAGGATCTGGCATTCAATCTCGGTGGACACACCAACCACTCGGTGTTCTGGAAGAATCTCTCCCCGAACGGTGGTGGCGAACCAGAAGGTGAACTCGCGCAGGCCATTAACGAGTCCTTCGGCTCCTTCGACGCTTTCCAGAAGCATTTCACTGCTGCAGCCATGGGCATTCAGGGTTCGGGCTGGGCAGTTCTCGCATACGACACGTTCACCAAGAAGCTCAACGTACTGCAGCTGTTTGATCAGCAGTCCAATGTTCCAGTTGGTACCGTCCCGGTCTTCATGCTCGACATGTGGGAGCACGCCTTCTACCTTGATTACCTCAACGTCAAGGCTGATTACGTCAAGGCTGTTTGGAATGTCGTCAACTGGGATGACGTTGCAGCACGCTTGGCTAAGGCTAAGGACAAGTACAACGATCTAATCGTTGGCTAAGGTTTCTTGCCGGGCGTTCGCAACGCCATAAGTGCTTAAAAGGTCTGGGCCGGATATTTCCGGCCCAGACCTTTAGCTTATCAGTGCATCAACCTTTGTTCTATCAGTGCACGCCTAGAATATCGACGACAACCGCAAACGGAGGTGCAGTAGCTGATTGTCCATCATCGCTTCCAGGAACAACGATAAGTACCCGCGACCCAACTGGGATACCCTCTAGCACGTCAAAGAGCGAGCCCATACCCATTTCAGCTGGGAAAGGACCGGATATACCATAAGTGATTTCGGTAGCGGAATTATCCCAAAACGACATTGCATATTGGACATAAGCAGTGCTGCCGTCGAGAGCAAGTTCCTCACCGGTTCCGCGTGCGATCACGGTCGTGGTGATAACGCTCGGCTCAGTGAGATCTTCTTGTACGCTGATGGAAAGAATCGGCTCGCCAATTGCTCCTTCATACACAACGGGAAGCGTGGCTGGGTCTACTTCGCCGCTGGCATTAGGGTCAGCAGCCTGTTCCAGCCCGTAAGCGTCGATGATTTCTACATAGAAGGCGATAGTATCTTCTTCACCAATACCCGCAGAGGGCATTCCCCCGGAGGGTCCGTAACCGAGATCTGCCGGAATCGATAGGATCACTTTACTTCCGGCCGAAAGGCCGCTTAATCCCTGTGTCCAGCCGGGAATAACCTGTTGTAGAGAAAATCCGGTAGGTGCTCCGCGGCTAAAAGAAGAATCAAAGGGAACCTCGTTGCCCCAAACTTGACCGACATAGTGAGCGATCACAAAATCGGTTTCTTCTACGATTCGGCCTTCGCCTTCCTCAACAACCTCTATTTGGAGGCCTTCGGGAGCATTCGAATCCGGAAAAACAAGAACCGTGTTTTCTCCATCGAGCTTGACAGTTGGCATTTCGGTACCTGGCTCTTCCGACTCGGTTGTTTCTTCAGTTTCCGGCTCTGTAGCTGCATCTTCGTCTCCAGCACAAGCTCCCAGACTAAGCACCACCGCTAATCCCACAGCGATAATCGATCGGCGTTTCACGCTATCTCCTTATAGTAGTGTGCGGGCCGAACCGACCCGCATACCTATCAGTGGAAAGACTCCCCACACGCACAACTGCCCTGCGCGTTTGGATTGTCAATCGTAAATCCTTGACGTTCAATCGAATCAGCGAAATCGATTAAGGCACCGTCAAGGTAAGGAACCGACATCTTGTCGACAACTACTTCAACGCCTTCGAATTCGGCGATAGCATCCCCATCAAGAAGCCGCTCGTCGAAATACAGCTGGTAAATCAGCCCCGAACATCCACCGGGCTGAACAGCTACGCGTAGCCGCAGATCGTCACGGCCTTCCTGCTCAAGCAAGGACTTCACCTTTTGTGCAGCTACATCGGTGAGCTTAACACCATGCGTTGCGATCTGAGTCATATGAACCTCCAGATAATAATCAATACGAAGTAAGACTATATGTTTCGGCTATTACCTACCAATGGTGACGCTCACAGCGAAGTTGGTATTCGTCTCAATCCCAACCCCACGTTTGGGCAAGCTTTTGCACAGTTTGCGCCAACTGCTGTGGAATATTAATTGGACTATTATCTTGGGCCGCAGTTCCCAAGCGGTTTAGTAGCTGATAATGCCCATCTAGTCCTAACCGACGCGCATCGCCTCGACGCACCTGATCATAGCGCGTGAGCAAAACCGCCGGAGCCGCCAATTCTTCCGCTCTGGCCACCATTTCGTTCAAACCAGCAGGCACTTCCAGACCAATAGTGTCGGTGACATAAACGAATAGCTCCGCCTCACTATCACCTTCAGGCCAGTAAGCATGCGGAATATAGCTACCAACATGAAAGATTCCCGCACCTAAAACCGCCAATACATACGCCAGTCCTCCGCCAACACCGGTATAAACAGAGCGAACGTCAACTTGCGGTCTTGCCAGTAACGTGTTTTCTTCATTCTGGCTAGCTTTGACCATCAGTGCGCTCCACGCGCCAATATCTTTTTCAGCTTCTTGCGCATGCAATGGATCCATTCCCGCACTCGCCCACGCCCGGGCCATCCCATTAACCCCGCTAAGCGATAAATCCCCCGCATACGTCACATCAATTCGGCACGTTAACAAGCGTTGACGGGCCGCGCTTAACACTGCACGAAGGTCGTCAACTGTAGACTGCTGACCTACCGCTATCCCCGAAAGCTCCGCCAAAAATCCCCAGCCAAGATCAGAATCGGCAAAAAGCCTCGGTAAATGCAGGTGAATCCGCCGAGCACCCCGCTCTATAAGCTCTCGAATATCCTCAGCAAGATAAGCACTACTGCCATGAGGCGGAACCGCATGGTCCACCCACCCGCCAACCATCTCATTCGCTTGCTCTACCTGCGGCCACGTCCGATTGCAAGCCAGATCAATCATGCCGACCTTCGCAGAAACGTCATAGTGCACGGCGCGTTCGGGCCGCTCCCTAACCATCTCCACTGAATCTGGGTATCTCGAACGAAACACCACATCCAATCCGGTTCCGACGTCGTCAACAAGCACTCCGTCCGAACCCAGCTGCACCTCAACATCATCCTGGGGGCGCCGCGCTAACCATTCGCGTTGAAAAATCGCGCCTACTTCGTCCGGACCGCATCCAGCTAATGCTTGAGCAACTACCGCAATTTTCACGTCGTCCTACTTGCGCGTTATTATTTGCCTAGTTCGGTTAAGAAAAGCGCCTCGGCAACAATCGCGTTCCGGAAATCCCCCAAATGCACAGACTCGTTAGCCCCATGTGCCCGGGTATCTGGATCTTCAATCCCAGTGACCAAGATTTGCGCGTCAGGGAATTGCTCAGCAAAATCCGCGATGAAAGGAATAGATCCACCTTGGCCAATATCCACGGGTTCCACGCCCCACGCTTGTTCCAAAGCATCCCGAAACATCTGCGCCGCTGGAGTATCTTCACCAGCTTCAAAAGCTGGACCAGATTCCGAAACCGCTACATCCACTTGCGCACCCAACGGCGCGTTTGCACGTAAATAAGCCGCCAGAATATCTCCGGCTTGTGCCGAATCCTGGCCCGGCGCCACGCGCAAAGAAATCGCCATATTCACCGCGGGTATGAGCGTATTCGAAGCCATATCAACCGGTGTCACGTCCATGCCAATCACCGAAATAGCAGGTTTAGTCCACAGTCGAGACGTGAAAGATCCCGAACCTGCGAGCTTCACACCGTCCAAAATTCCAGCATCCCGGCGAAGCTCATCCTCCGGATAATCAACCTCGGTTGTGTCGTATCCCAGCAAACCAGGCACTGCTACATCGCCGTGTTCATCGTGCAAAGTAGCAATTAACCGGGACGCTAACACCACCGCATCTAGTGCCGGACCACCGAACATTCCCGAATGTAAAGCGTGATCTAACCCGCGCACGGTTACATCCAAACGCACTACCCCGCGCAAGGATGTTGTCAGCGATGGGATGCCCACTTTCCAGTTGGACGAATCAGCCACAATAATCACATCCGCAGCCAGTTGCTGACGATAAACCTTGAGGAAATCAACAAAAGTCGGCGAGCCGATTTCTTCTTCACCCTCAACAAAAAGCCGAATTCCAACCCCCGGATCAGCCGCGGCGATTGCACCCAAATGAACGAGCACCCCAGCCTTATCATCCGCACTACCACGGCCATAAAGCCGCCCATTACGCACCTCGGCAGCGAAAGCCGGCGAATCCCAGTCTGCCGCATCTCCCGGAGGTTGCACATCATGATGGGCATAAAGCAACACCGTCGGTTTACCCGGAGTTGCTGGACGATGTGCTAACACCGCCGGGCGGCCCACTAGTCCGGAACTAGTTTCCAGTTCAATAATCTCGGTGGTCAGCCCAAGACGCGTTGCCTGGCGCGCCACCCACTGCGCCGAATCTTGCAAGGTTGCCTGATCAAAGGCGTCTGCTGATACTGATTCAATACCGACAAACTCTTTTAAGTCGGCTATATGTTGGTCTAAAGCCGCGTCAACACGGGCAGCAATCGTCTCGGTACTCATGAGGGACACCATACTCTGAGCAACGGAGTATTTTCGAGCCCATGCAAGACAGCCAGATGTTTTATTCCCTTACACGGTAGAGTATGACCCAGTGATTACTAGCCGGTAAAGGATATAAGGTGTTCGGATTATTCGGAAAGAAAAAATCGAATCAGGCTACTTCGGATTCCACCGCTGATAGCAAGACACAGGCACAAATGCCGAAGGGTTATACCCCACCGAAGGGTGCTCCTACCCCCACGCGCAAAGAAGCTGAACGCGCTCGGCGTCGTCCGTTGATTAGCAGTGATGCCTCACTGTCAAAAGAGGAGCAGAAAGCCCAGAATGCCGAGCGTCGGGCACGTTCTAACGAGATTTATAAGCTTCAGCAGCATGCCTTGCGCACAGGCGACGAAAAGCATATGCCCGCCCAGTATCGTGGAAAAGTCCGGCGTTGGGCACGCGATTATGTTGACTCATCAGCTCCGTTTTCTCAATGGTTCATGCCGGTCGCACTCCTGATGCTGCCAGTTCTTTTTATGGCTACTAAGTATCCGCAATTCGCGTACTGGGCAACGGTGACGATCTACACAGCTTTCGGTCTTATGACCCTTCAAGCGATCCTCGTTGTACAGCGGACGAAGCTACTGGTGAAGCATCGTTTTGGCGAAGATAATTACCCGCGCTGGCTGGGCTGGCAGCTCTTTGCCCGGTGTGTCTACCTGCCAAATTGGCGTCTTCCCCGGCCGATGGTCAAGCGCGGCGAATACCCTGAAGGATCATCCAAAGAAGATGTTAAAGCTGCGCGTGAAGCGAAAAAAGCAAACAGGGCAGGAAAGAAGTAAATGAGCTATGCCCGCTATGATGGTGGGCATGACTCAATTAAATATTTCTTCTGATTTTGACCTCGCCTGCAATCTTGCAGTGGGCGTAACCAAGAAAGACGACGCCGTTAGCGTTGTTACTGGTATTGATAACCAAGAATTTGTTGCCGCGGTTGAGCAGGCGTTAAAGACGCTGGATGCTTCTGCGGGCGCTGATTCAGCTACCACATTAGTCAATCCGAACGATCCAACAAAGCGTGTGATTGCGGTCGGCGTTGAAGACCCCAGTAATCTCGATGCACTTCGCGCTGCGGCAGGCGTTGCCGCTCGGGCAGGAGCCGGTCTTGCTGAGCTTACGTTGGCTATTGAGCATTCGACCGACGCCGAACTCGCCGCACTATGTGAGGGCGTGCTACTCGGCGCGTATTCCTTTAATGAGTACAAGAAGCCAAAGAAAGCTCCCGTAGCGTCGGTAACCGTTGTGTCTGCGCTTGAAGACACGGTTTCGGCCCGGTCGCAGGCTATTGCGGCAGCGGTTAATCGCACCCGCGATTTGGTTAACACCTCACCGAAGGATCTGAACCCGGTCACTTTTGCTGAGCTTGCTGAACAGGAAGCTACTGCTGCTGGCCTATCGGTCAAGGTCTTTACTGAAAAGGAACTGGCAGAAGAGAATCTGGTCGGGCTGCTCCATGTAGGAGCAGGTTCAGCTACTCCCCCGCGTTTGGTGCGTCTTGAGTGGAACCCTGCGAATGCTTCGGGTTTCACCGCTCTTGTGGGTAAAGGAATTACTTTCGACACCGGCGGCTATTCCCTTAAGCCCTCGCAATTCATTACCGAAATGAAATCAGATATGGCCGGTGCCGCAACGGTGCTCAATACGCTCATTGCGGCAGCGAAACTGGAAGTGCCGCGTCGGGTTGTGGGCTGGTTGTGCATGGCAGAAAACATGGTCTCATCCACGGCAGGACGCCCTGATGACGTTATCGTTTACCGCAATGGCACCTCGGTGGAGATTAATAATACCGACGCCGAAGGCCGCCTAGTCCTCGCCGACGGCCTGTTGATGGCTACGTCCGAAAACCCCGATGAGGTTATTGATATTGCGACCCTCACCGGCGCGCAAATGGTGGCGCTAGGCAACCGAACCACCGGCGTCATGGGAACTGCACAGGTACGTGACGGTATTGTTACGGCCGCTGATACGGCTGGTGAACCGGCGTGGGCAATGCCGTTACCTGCGGAACTACGCAAGAGCCTTGATTCTACTGTTGCTGATATGCAAAATTCGGGCTCGCGTTACGGCGGCATGCTGGTTGCCGGTTTGTTCCTCAAAGAGTTCGTCGGCGACACCCCGTGGGGTCATATCGATATTGCTGGGCCCTCGTTCAACCGTGAAGCTCCCTACGGCTACACACCGAAGGAAGCCACCGGCGTCATGCTCCGAACTTTGGTCAACTACGTCGAACGTTAAAGACTGGAACCGCATCAGAACGTAAGCACAGCAATATGATGAACTGGGAATTTGCCGCTCTCCTTACTGGGCGTTGGCAAATTCCCAGTTCTTCTCATGCTATGTGCCACTATTCCGTTATGCGCGTAATATTTTCTTGGTATAACAAGCATTTAAAAACGGAAAGTGGAAGAATTATTCAATGAGACTGGAAACAGTCCAGAACTCTACGAACTAGCTTCAAGGGAGAGGTCAGTGTCAGACACTCAGGAGTACGATGTAGTTATTCTCGGTGCAGGTTCGGGCGGTTACGCCACTGCGCTACGTTCCGCACAACTTGGACTTAGCGTTGCGCTAGTCGAAGGCGACAAGGTTGGAGGTACGTGTCTGCATCGCGGCTGTATCCCTACCAAGGCACTTTTGCATGCAGCAGAAGTTGCTGACGAAATGCGTGAAAGCGCAAAGATTGGTGTTCGCGGTTCGTTCGAAG
The DNA here is from genome assembly GCA_012516575.1 of Actinomycetaceae bacterium. GTDB lineage: Bacteria > Actinomycetota > Actinomycetes > Actinomycetales > Actinomycetaceae > Arcanobacterium. The sequence goes on along the minus strand of JAAYWS010000105.1, from coordinate 27,025 downwards.
GCATCGACATGAACACGCTTAACGCCTACAAGAATGACGTTATTACCAAGATGTTTAAGGGCCTGACCGGTCTCGTTGCATCTCGCGGGGTAACAACATACAACGGTTGGGGCCGTCTCGTTGCACAAGACACGGTCGAAGTTAATGGTCAGCGTCTGAAGGGCAAGAATATTGTGCTGGCTTCGGGCTCATACTCGAAGACCCTCGGACAGCAGATCACGGATCGCGTTGTTACTTCCGAGCAGGCTTTGGAATTGAACCACGTTCCAAACTCGGTGATTGTCCTTGGTGGCGGCGTCATCGGCGTTGAATTTGCTTCGGTCTGGGCGTCTTTTGGAGCGGATGTCACTATTATTGAGGGCCTTGATCGCCTCGTTCCTGCCGAGGATAGCGCGATTTCGAAGATGCTTGAGCGTCAGTTCCGGCGCCGCAAGATTAATTTTAAGACCAAGACGATGTTTGATCGGGTCGAAGAGCACGCCAACGGTGTACGGGTTTACACCCAGGACGGCAAGACGTACGACGCCGAAATGCTCCTGATCGCGATTGGTCGCGGTCCGGCCACTCAGAATCTCGGATACGAGCAGCAAGGCATTACCCTTGATCGGGACTTCGTTATTACGAACGAGCGCTTGCACACTGGCGTGGGCAATATCTACGCAGTTGGCGATATTGTTCCTGGTCCGCAGCTCGCCCACCGTGGTTTCCTCCACGGCATGTTCGTAGCCGAAGAAATTGCCGGACTCAATCCGAAGCCTATCGATGACAACCTCATTCCCAAGGTCACCTTCTGCGATCCTGAGATTTCCTCGGTTGGCCTGTCTGAAGAAAAGGCCGTTGCAAAGTACGGCAAGGAAAATGTAGAAACCGCCTCGTTCAACCTTGCTGGTAACGGCAAGTCGCAGATGCTTGGCACTGCCGGCTTCGTTAAGCTTGTTCGCGAAAAGGACGGGCCGATTGTCGGTTTCCACGCTATTGGCGCACGTATGGGCGAACAGGTTGGAGAAGGCCAGCTCATGGTCTCTTGGGAAGCCTTCCCAGAAGACTTCGACTCTTACATCCATGCACACCCCACTCAAAACGAAGCTATCGGCGAAGCAATCCTGGCTCTTGCCGGCAAGCCACTTCACAACTAAAGCGAAACTAAGGAAGAAATAGGGACATGTCTGAACCCATTAAGATGCCCGCACTGGGCGAATCCGTTGAAGAAGGCACCGTAACTACGTGGCTGAAGGAAGTCGGTGACACTGTCGAACTTGACGAGCCAATTCTCGAGGTTTCCACCGACAAGGTCGACTCTGAAGTTCCTTCCCCGGCAGCGGGCATTCTTGAATCTATTGAAGTCGGCGAAGACGAAACCGTTGAAGTCGGCACTATTCTGGGCTACATCGGTGACGGTTCTGGCGTTGCAGCACCGGCCGCTGCCGCCCCAGCTGCCGCTCCGGTGGCCGCACCAGCTACTTCCACCCCGGCTCCAGTAGCTTCTGCTGTAGTGACTCCTCCCGCACCTGCTGCTCCAGCTAGTGGCGTTGAAGTGAAGATGCCGGCACTCGGCGAATCTGTCGAAGAAGGCACCGTAACTACGTGGCTGAAGGAAGTTGGAGACACGGTTGAGGAAGATGAGCCACTGCTCGAAGTTTCCACCGACAAGGTTGACTCCGAAGTTCCGTCTCCGGCAGCCGGCGTGCTGACCCAGATTATCGTTGGCGAAGACGAAACCGTTGAAGTTGGTACCGTGCTTGCCATTATCGGTGGCGAAGCCGTTGCCGTTCCACAAGAGGCTACCCCGGTTGTCACTCCGGCACCGCAAGCCGCCGCAGTTGTAGCACATGCTCCGGCTGCTGCTGAAGCTACCGCCCCGGCGGCACCAGCACCTGCTCCGGCGGCTACTGTTGCCCCGGCTGTTCCAGCCGCAGGCACCGAAGGCAAGTCCGCTTATGTTACCCCGATCGTGCGCAAGCTCGCCCGGGAGCTCGGCGTCGACCTCAACGCTGTAGAAGGCACCGGCGTTGGCGGACGTATCCGCCGTCAAGACGTCGAAGCTGCCGCTGCCGCAGCTAAGGCCGCTGCTGAAGCTGCTGCCGCCGCCGCTGCTGAGGCTGCCGCAAAGGCTGCTACTCCGGCTCCAGCTGCTCCGGCTGCTCCGGCCGCTGCTGGCTCGGTAAAGAACGAACTGGCCCAGAAGGCTCAGGCGGCTGCTACCAAGCGTGGTACCCGTGCCAAGATGACCGGCCTGCGTCGTACCATCGCCAAGCGTATGGTCGAGTCGCTGGAGGTTTCGGCACAGCTGACCACCGTGATGGAAGTCGACGTGACCAAGATTGTCGCCCTGCGTGCAAAGGCGAAGGATTCCTTCAATGCGCGCGAAGGCGTCAAGCTCACCTATCTGCCGTTCTTCATCCAGGCTGCAACCGAGGCGCTCAAGGCACATCCGATTATTAACGCATCGGTCGAAGGCAATGAGATTGTCTACCACGATGTTGAACATATTGGCATTGCTGTTGACACTCCAAAGGGCCTATTCGTTCCGGTTATTAAGAATGCTGGCGATCTGAACATTGCTGGTATTTCCCGTGCAGTTGGCGATCTCGCTGTGCGTACCCGCGATGGCAAGATCAACCCGGATGAGCTCTCCGGCTCGACCTTCACCATCACCAACACCGGCTCGATCGGCGCAGTGTTCGACACCCCGATTATCAACCAGCCGAATGTTGCGATCCTTGGAACCGGCGCTATCTTTAAGGCACCGGGCGTTGTCAAGGATCAGGATGGTAACGAGGTTATCTCGATCCGTTCGAAGTGCTTCCTTGCTATCTCCTACGATCACCGCATCGTAGACGGCGCCGACGCTTCGCGTTACCTGCGCGATGTGAAGCTCCGTCTCGAAGAGGCTGACTTCGCAGCAGAGCTTGGTCTGTAATTCACATAACTAAAATGGGCCGGGGACGGATTCGTCCCCGGCCCATTGACTATTGCCGGTATTGTTACTCATTGGAGACCCTGTAACATTTGCCGTAAAATCGGCGGTGTTAGCAATTTTTCAAGGAACTGTGATGGCAAAAGATAAAACTCCGAAGGCTGACAAGCCTAAGAAGCAACGCTGGTACCACACCTATATTGACGCGTACCGCATCTCAAAAGAGTCCTATTCTTGGACTGGGTTGGCGGTTTTTGGATCGCTTATAGGCGGGATCGTAATCGGCATTGTCCTTGCCGCAATATACGGTCGCTGGATTGTGTTCCCGTTTACCGGCCTAGTAACCGGTTTGCTGGCTGCCATGCTTATCCTGATGCAAACCGTTAAGTATGCATCCTACAAGCAAATTGATGGTGTTCCGGGAGCTACCGGAGCAGTTCTTGATCAGATTAAACGCGGCTGGGTCATCTCCACTGAGCCCGTACGTTTTAATCGAACCCAGGATATGGTTTTCCGAGCAATTGGACGTCCCGGGATCGTATTGATTACCGATGGGAATCCAGGACGTACCAAGCGTCTCATTGAAGATGAACGCCGCGCACTAAAACGCATCATTCCGTCAGTTCCGATTAGCGTGCTTGTTGTTGGTAAGGGCGAAGGGCAAGTTCCGCTGATCAAGCTAAAGAAAGCAATGAATAAGCTTCCTAAGCAGATCTCCCATGAAGAAGTGTATGCCGTTTCGAACCGTATTGATGCGGTTCAACCGAATGCCTTGCCGATTCCAAAAGGTATTGATCCCACCCGGGTACGTCCGGACCGCAAGGGAATGCGTGGTCGGTAAGCCGGGTACTATCGCGTAACCTTCACCAACAACACATCAGCATTATCTGTAGAAAAGGGGCTCCGCGGAGCCCCTTTCTCCTATTTAAATCAGGTCTACAGGCAAACCGCATATGAGCTCAGGGGCATATGAGCTGAATTTCCCGGCTGCCACCCCATCCAGCTCCGCTCAGGCGCTAGGATCGCGGAAATTGCGCCGTATAAAGGTCAGGCCGGTGTGGCAGATAAATCACTTCGACCGGTCCTCGCTGTAAAGTGTGCACTTCGCTAATCGGCACTACTTGGGTGTGTTTCAGTTCTTGTACCTGTCCATTAATCGTGGTTCGGATGTAGAAATCCACGTACGGATCATCGTTCGTATCGGATCCCGACCGGTTGTAATTCACGACCTGCCCAGGTGTTGATACTCCATAGAGCAACAGCTCGCCACTGTCTTCGGCACTACGTGCCGTTCCAACCCGCCCACCGGTAAACGGCGAAGCTATACGAGCCATAAAACTCAAGAAGGCAATCTCGATTCCGAACATGATCGGCGCCCACACCCACGGGTCACTGGGCGACAGAAATCCCCATGCACTGCCATCTGATTTCAGATAGTGGGTGAATGCAAAAAGCCCTACGGCATAAGCAATATTGAACAGCACGGCGATAAGGCCAGAAAGATTGTTAGTCCTCGCTACGTCGTCATCCGTCACATATGGCGGAACCATACTTTCCCGGTTTAGCTGCAGATTAATCATCTTGCCGGTTTCGAATCGGCGCTCTGCTGGCCGACTATCGGTCACAAGCAGATCACCTTCTATATCCGTCCCAGCAAAATTGCGGAAACGCAAGGTCAATTTGGAACGCACCAGGTTCCGGGTGCTCCCATACGATTCCTTATTAACAATGTGTGCTCGTACCGGGGCGCCAGTGTGCTGGATTTGACGTATTTTTTCGGTTTTACGCTGCGGATTAAGGTAGGCGAGATCAAATATTTTCCAAGTCAGCGCGCTCCACATTACTATGCCTGCACCGAACAGGATATTCGCTAGTTGTGGCGATACTTCTGGGCTAGGAATGGCTACGAAGAATAATGGGAAGGCGTAAAAGAGAAAGAAGAGAATGATCATGCGTTTTCCTCGTTTTAGGCCCGAATGTTCACTTGGTAAAGATCAGGCCGGTGTGGCAGGTAGATAACCTCGACCGGTCCGCGTTGTAATTCGTGCAGTTCAACGTTGGGTATCCGCTTGGTGTACATCTGATCCACTGGTTGCCCGCCCGCAACATATCGGACGTAAATATCAACATAGGACTGGTTGTCGAATTCTTGGCGGGTGACCTTGGCCGGAGACTGTACGTAATTGACGATTTCTCCGCTGGCAGGCACGCCATATAACATGAGCTCGCCATATTCTTCGTCAGTCAGGGTTGCTCCGTCGCGCCGATATTTCTCCGAGGAATCATCTTGCCAGTCCCATAGCAACAAGCCAATCAGGATCGCGCCCCATACCCACGGGTCGTCCACCGCTAAGAAATCTGTAACCGACTCGGCGCCTCTGAAGTAATAGGTAGCCACGAATAGGCCAATTGCGTAGGCAATATTGAAGATTGTCCAGAGCAACCCGAAGAACACTTTACTGTTTTTGGGTTGTTGTTCAGCCAGAATATAGGCAGGATTAGTTCCTTCCCGGTTCAACAACAGCGGAAGGGTTTGACCAATCTCGTAACGTCCCTGATGCGGACTGGTATCGGTTACTTTTATTTCACCGTCGACGACGCTACCTGCAAGGTTCGTAAAACGCACGGTAAGCTTTTTGCGGACCACGGATCCGAATCCAGCTACATGTTGTTGGTGCACTATACGCGCCGATACGGGAACTCCGGTCTGCTGGATGCGGCTGATCTGCTTGTGATACTTCGCTGGTCTGCTGTAGGCCACAGTAAAGATACGCGCCGTCAACGCAGCCCATAACACGGCACCAACACCAAGAAGTGGGGTTGATACCGCAAACGGGACGTCCATGGTTTCCCGGAAAAGAACTAGTGGGAGCCCAATATAGGCGATGGCTATCAGTATCGAAAAAATAGTCTTCATGTCGTACCTTTACCAGTCGGTAGGTTGACCGTTTTGGTCATAGTAGAAGCTCTGGTCACTGCGCACCCCGTGTACGGTCACGCTGTAAATAATTTCGCCGGTGATCGGATGCACCATGGTCATGACGCTACTCATCCCGACGACGCTTCCCATATTGTCGAACTCGCGCCATTCGCCATTTTCTTGCACGATGTAGTTGGAATATCCAACAAGTGTTTCGATGGTTTCGAACTTGATCTCGGATAACGGGTAAGCATCGTCCATCGGGTCTTCATCTTGGTCGAGTTTTACCGGCTCAACCGTCCATCTGCCCGGGTTGTAAAACCAGCGGTCGTAATTCCATGTGTATTGATCGACTTGCGTGGGATTATTCGGGTTGACGATATCAAGGAAGAACTTGTTGGCACTGATATGGACGTTACCTCCGTATACGTACGGATCTTCGGTGCCGACCATGTCGATCAGTTCTGCTTTAATGTCAAGGATCTTGTCAACGTTAAGCAACAGGTGTTCCGAGTCGAATTCACGAGCTAGCTGATAAAGTTCGTCCTCGGACAGGTACCAATTAATCCACTTGTCGTAATCAAAGTAATTTCCGACGTAGTGGCGAAATTCGGTACTGAACTCGAAACCCATTTTTTCTTCGGCATTTTCGACGATATCGAACTCGTCAAATATGCATGCGGTAAGTAGTAGCGAACTGACTACGGCTACTATGCCGAACCGCAACCGTCGTATCATTCGGTCTCCTTTACGGCGGCTCATTATGTTGTTTTCTGTCTTTTTCATCTTGGTTGTGAGCATAAAATCGGCATATTAAATCTCCGTAGTAAAAAGGTGAACTACAGTTTAACTAGGCCCTTTGTCCTACGCTCTTAGCGTGATTGAAAAATAGGACAACTGTCACTGTTCTTTTTTCTTCGTGAATGCTGTTTTTTCGGCGCTGAGGTTTAGAATTTTTCTGCACAGCATTCTAAGGAGTTCAGATGTTTGCAGATGTATCCGCGGCCCAAGCTTTTCTACGCGATTCGGATGTCGAATTTATTGACGTCCGTTTCTGTGACTTGCCCGGCGTCATGCAACATTTCACGATCCCCATGGCCGCTTTTGATACGGAAGCGCTCGTGGAAGGTCTCATGTTTGACGGCTCGTCAATTCGTGGCTTTACCGAGATCCATGAATCGGATATGAAACTTATTCCGGATGTCACCACCGCATTCATCGACCCTTTCCGTAAACGTAAGACTTTGGCGATGAACTTCTTCGTCGTCGACCCGTTCACGGGTGAAGCTTATGATCGCGATCCACGCGTTATCGCCCAGCGTGCGGAAGACTACTTGCGTTCCACTGGCATCGCCGATCAGGTTTTTATTGGTGCTGAGGCCGAGTTTTACGTGTTCGACGAAATCCGTTATCAAGACAAAGCTCACGAGTCCTTTTTCTCAATTGATTCTGGGGAGGCCTACTGGAATACCGGTCGGCATGAAGACGGCGGAAACCTCGGCTACAAAACGGAACAGAAAGCCGGCTACTTCCCGGTTTCCCCGAACGACCAGATGGCTGATCTGCGCGATGAAATGACGGCGATCTGTCAACAGGTTGGTTTAGAGATCGAGCGTGCACACCACGAAGTCGGCTCCGGCGGTCAGCAAGAGATTAACTATAAGTTCTCCACATTGCTTCACGCCGCTGATGACCTGATGAAGTTTAAGTACATTATTAAGAACACTGCGTATACGGCAGGTAAGACGGCTACTTTTATGCCGAAGCCGTTGTATGGCGATAATGGCTCGGGTATGCATTGCCACCAGTCGCTGTGGAAGAATGGCGAACCGCTTTTTGCTGATGAACGCGGTTATGGTGGGTTGTCTGATCTGGCACGCTGGTATATTGGCGGTCTGCTCGAGCATGCCCCGTCGTTGCTTGCTTTTACTAACCCGTCCGTGAACTCTTTCCACCGACTGGTCCCTGGCTTTGAAGCCCCGGTTAATCTCGTGTATTCAGCGCGTAACCGTTCGGCGTGTATTCGTATTCCCGTGTCGGGCACGTCAGCGAAGGCTAAGCGGATCGAATATCGCACCCCGGACCCGTCAGCTAACCCATATTTGGCTTTTGCGGCACAGTTGATGGCTGGTATTGACGGTATTAAGCGCCGAATCGAACCGGCTGATCCGATTGACAAGGATCTGTACGAGCTTCCACCGGAAGAGCATGCAGAGATTGCGAAGCTTCCGGTTAGTTTGGAAGCCGCATTGGAAGCGCTCGAGGACGATCACGACTATCTGACCGAAGGTGGCGTGTTCTCCGAGGATATTATCCGCACGTGGATTGATTACAAGTACAAGTATGAAATCGAGCCTTTGCGTCAGCGTCCGCATCCATACGAGTTCACGTTGTACTACAACCTTTAGGGACGACGACGCCGCGCATTCACCTTCAATGAAATATGGGAATGTTGCTTTGTGCCTGTACCTTTACGGCACTGTCGCAACATTCCCATATTTCGTTAGGTAGGTTGCGTAACGTTTCGGGTCACCTATGGCGCTAAAAAATGCCAGATTGACTATGTCAATCAGTACGTTTGCCGTACCAAGAAACTACGAAGAGACTGTCATGAAGAACCGAAGAATCCTAACGTTAATTACTTAGTCACCCTAGATAGATCTTCACTCTTCCCAACAAAAAACGTTTTAAGTATCCTCTCGGTCAGCGGCTATAGACATTACCCTTAGATTTCGCACTCCACCTTGGTTAACAACGTCTAATGCAAGGTCGTTGAGAACGAATAATAAGTCTTGGACAGGAAGCAAAGGATCTAGCTCACTGCTAACTTGACGAAAACTGTGGACTGGTTCTGAAAATTCCACGCCTAATAGCCAATTGCCTTGTCCTTCATTGGTCCGGATATAGATCGGCTCGCGTCCATTGCCAGTGAGAACGATTCGAATTTGGAATCCGCCATTGGATGCCCGATTCTTTGCTAATACTCGAAGCGACCCAAAGAAGTCGATTATGGCGGACTCAATATGTGCCGACATGCAATGATTTGGTTCGCCCACTGGATAATACTGCCGTGCTTCTTCATTTTCCGTCAAATTCCCAACCCGATAGGTCGCTACCAGTGTCGAATCATCACTAATGAATTTCTTAATGTGTTGCATGTTGCTACTCGAACTGCTAGCTACCCATTGCCGAAGCCCCTTTCGTGTTGTGTATAGTTCCCGTCTAATAAAGCGACGCCTATCACGAATCAGACTTTCTGGCGGAAGTGCTTTTGCGCATTGAAGTGCTTGTTCTTCGGTGAGCCGTGGCATCAACGAAGACGGTTCACGTGGCACTGCCACGATGCTTAAGCAAAGCCCGTTTTCTGGGTTGATAGCTAGCTACGCATGTTGCAAATGCTCTTGGATATGTTCTTCACGAAAGTCACGTTTTTGGAAGCGCTCCCTGAAACCTCGTTCAATTTCTCGCTCACTCATGTACACAGTGTGTGGCCCATTGCGTCGTGGAGCTGTAAAAGCGTTGTCGCCCTTCCGTGCAAAATGGGGCGCATCTGGCGAGTCTGGAACTCGTACTAGTACAACGGAGCCTTCCTCAAATTCCACTTCGGTAAACTCTATTCCTACAAGACCTGGACTCACGCGCGCATAGGAAACTTGTAATAATTTTTGCTGTTCTACCTTGCTCCATCGAATCGGCGTAATCTCTGCGGCACTTTCCGAATACTGATCTTCTTGCACTCCGAAGACGATCCATCCGCCACCACTGTTCGCCATCGCGGCAAGATCTTTCGCGGCTTCATCCATCCATCCCTGCTTACTGGAATGGTAGAAACTCTTTTTCCAATCTAGATCAGAAGACTCTCGAACAGATTGTTCGACTGCTTTCTTAAGTAGTTCCTTATTTACCTCACTGGGTTCCGCTCCGAGCGCTCGGTGAATAGGTGTAAACACTTATTTCCTCCAGTCCTTCTCCTCACAGCACGTGCATCGGATTATTCGTTGTGTTTTACCGTCGGCGTTTCGTTTTTACGAGTGCATCAGATTCGGTCATTTTTAAGTAGCTCTTAAATAGAAGTTCCAGCCGTTGTTCGTTTGTTTCAAGTGGCTGGCGCGCACCGAATGCTTTATCGACGACGCGATCTAAGGCGCGATGCGCTTTGAGAAGTTCCCGGGCCATCGCGAGCGGGTTATAGTGGTCAGCTAGGGATCTTTCTGGATGCAATGCACGCGCATCGAGTACACCTTGCCCGGCTTTAATAATCTCCGCCCGAAGCTTGTCGCTAACTTCTGGCAGTGGCAGATTATTCCACACAATCGTGTTAGAGAAACGTAAATCAGATTTGAGGCGCCCACCAACAGCACGTTGCCATGTGATGAACATGGATGAGGAAATGATCCCGAAAAGAAAACCATCCTCATCAGCAGCCGTGAATGCAAGGTTTGATGTAATCGTAGTTTCGGGCATCCGATCAGCGGTAAAGAATAATCGAGTTTCCGAGACAACCGATGGAATACAAAGATAAGGGACGTTAGGTTGTCGTCTCTCAGCAAACAAGTACGGGGTATCTGCAAGGTCGCGCGTAGCTTTCTTTTTACTCTCTAGCCGCATCTCTCGAACGGCATCAATTCGCCTCTTCAGCAACGAAGATTTAGCTAGATCTGCAGGATCAAGATCCTCCATCCACAGACACCACCTACTCTCAGCATGAAGGAGCTCACGTGCTCCAACAAACTTTCGTAAGTATTTCGCTGCGACAGGATCTGCTGATACCTCCGCATATTCATCGGGCTCAACGATAAGATTTCCCCCATCTGTTGGCTGAGACCCTTTACGAACTGGGGGTACTGTTTCGGAAAGCGGCTTAGACCGTTTGGTTACGAATATGTTCGGTGCATCTATTAAGTAACCGTTGATGTTCTTTGCGGGAACAGCAACAGGTTCACCCTTAGTATCAGGATATGTGTAGAGCGTCGGAGTCCTTTTACCTCGCTTATCAAACCCAATAATCACACAATGCACTGCAGCCGCGCCGGGCGCTTCACTAGTCCATGCAAAGGTTTGATGAGCAAATTTGATCCTCCAGCCTGCACCAAATAACGGACCAAACAAGTCTGGAACCGGCTGGCCTTGAGAGATCGAGTTCGTAGATACGAAAGCAAACTGCGGCCCACTCTGTACGTAACTAAAGTAATCAGACGCCTTCTTATACCACCCAGTCACATAATCGAGGTATCCGTTGTAATCGTCTCCCCACACCAGCTTCATATCTTCAGTTTGCTCAGCCGTTTTCCCGTATTGACCGATGAAGGGCGGATTTCCGAGCACAATGACATCCGGCGAAGCTGGAATGACACTCTGCCAATCCATCCGCAACGCATTTCCAACGTGGATGCACTCCACTTTGTCAAGCGGTAATGATTTAGGTGGCCGTCCTAAGGTCAACGCAATCTGCTGGTTAGCTTGGTGGTCTACTAAATAAAGTGCTGTTTGAGCGATGCGTGCTGGCCATTCCTCAATCTCAATGCCCGCAAAATGTGACAGTCTAACGGCAACATCTGACTCGTCGAAAAATAATGAGGCGATATCCCCCGCGCCTTTACCAGACAAACGTCGTTCGTCTTCCAGCTTCTCAATTCGCTGCAAAATCTCCAGATCGAGTCTGCGCAACTCACGATAGGCAACCACGAGGAAGTTGCCACAACCACACGCCGGATCCATTACCCGGAGTTTGGCGAGCTCATCGCGTAGCTTCTTTAACTGACCGACGTCGTGAAAATGCACCACAAACTTCTCGCGTAGCTCGTCTAAAAACAACGGCTCGATCGTTTTCAAAATGTTCGTCTCGGTAGTGTAATGCTCACCTAATTCACGCCGTGCTTCAGCGCTCTTCACCGATTGAAATAATGAACCGAAAATTGCTGGGCTGATTTCCGCCCAATTAAACGCGCACGCGTCGAGAAGTAGTTCGCGCATCTTCGAAGAGAAAATCGGAATCGATATCGGCTCGCCAAAAATGCCACCGTTCACGTATGGGAAACGGGCTAATAGCGAGTCAAGATTCGACTGCCGTTTATTCTCTGGTTGATTCATGATCTGGAAAAGCATCGTTAATTGGGCACCGAGATCAGTACCGTCCTCACGCGTGCGGGCTTCTAGGAATTCATGGAAAAGATCGCGTTCCCACATACCTGAGTCGTCAGCATACAGCGCAAAAAGAATACGAACGAGAAAGATTGACGCTTCGTGATCCGAATATCCTGTCCCATCGAGTTGTTCATAGAGCTGACCCATGATCTGCGCTGCCCGAATAGAAACCCGTTCTTGTTCTTTAGAACCGAATTCCCGGGTTTGGAAACCTGCAAGAAAAGCAAGGTCTTCCGCATGAGCTGGCAATTCCTCGAGCGGAAACTCGATTGTGTCTTCGCCTTGGGGCGCTTTAAGATCTAGTAACCTTATCCAGCCGAAATCGGAAGTAATTACTCGGGTGGGTGCCTCTATATCATCTAGATCATCCATGTAGTCGAGCGCTTGCGCTTCGGCAACGGCAAGATCGCGTCCACGTGACTTCATCTCAATAACGGCAAGTCCGGGAATCAAGGCATCGATATACCCTTGCCGACCGGTAGACGTACGCTTAGCACGCTTTTCATAAAGTGCTGCTTTGGTTTCGGTGATACCGAATGCTTTAAGAAGATCCCGAATGAAAGATTGGGCTTGCTGGCGTTCATCACCCGGTTCATCCCGCCAGTCGGCCACTAGCTTCGTGCACCGTTGACGAATCTCATCCAATGAAAGTGCACGTGCCATTACTAACTCCTTTGATCGTTGTTAGACCGTTTCAATATAGCCTTTATTGTTGATTCTTTGGACTCTCAATATGTTTGGTTCCTATTCCTGAGCACGCGTAGTTGTCGCCTTTGCTGACGAGGAGCGTGCTTATGACTTCTGACTTTATCCATAATTCCAAACTGGTTACTTTGTTCAGTGGTTTCGGATACTTGAATTTTCCGTTTCTTGTTTTTCGTGCGCAAACTTTTAGCTATTTTGAACGCCCAAATAAATAGAGCATTGATTTCAGAGCAAAGTGCATCACTGAAAAAATCAGTCCCAGATATACCCCAGCGAGAAGAAGAAAGAATTCTTCTTTCTTTTCTCCTTCACGATCTACAAGCATCCATGTAGGTTGATCCGTCCACGCAAAGCTCTCGAATTCCCCAAGTTTACCAAACCAATAAACTGTATGATAATGCGTCCAGCCAGTCGCGGTAGGTTTTGGATGAGGGAAAGCTTCGGCAATCTTTAGATTAGGTGGCCGGTCGACGTTTACCGTAACGCGTAGGTCTGACTGATGGTCTGTTGTGTTATTGATTGAAGTTAAGTTGAACTGAGGTAGAAATAGCGTGGCTTTTGGCTCGAGAAAAAATGGAACCCCAGATTCCGTGTAGCTCCAAATAGCACTACTGGGAATATGACATTCTTCGACCCAAACGGTACCGTGATCGTTCTCTAGGAATCCTCTCCGGGAGAAGACGTCTTCAATATTCCAAACACCAAAAACGCCAGTGTGTCTATAAAAATAGGCGTTCTTTTCATCATTGTTGTCCTCGACCTCATCACCATTTTCTCTCGCAACAGACGGGCTCACCGCATCTGACTCATCTGATTCTTCTACACTGAAATTGGTGGCAGAAGTTAGATTCGAAACTTCATCAACGGTATATGCGTAAGCAGGGCCCGGAGATAACTCAGTAGCATCAATCTCTTCTAATTCTTTTGCTTCCCCATTACAAGTTAAACCTGACAATGCGACGTTTGAAGCTATGACAAGCTCATAATCCACTCCAAAATAACTATTAGGTTCTGACTCTGCCGACTCAACCAAGTACACGATGAGCGTCAAATCACCATGCACATCCACAGTGGAAATTACATGAGTATCGTAGTTTCTATCGCCACCCTGCGTTGCAAAGATAATCAACGGACGGCTTCCGCTGTCTGGCCATTCAGGAAAAAAGATACTTCTAAGACCAGGAACTACCACTATCCATCCGACAACTAACATGATGAAAAACGTAGCCAACACTGCGAAGGCTTCGGCAGTTTTCGTCATATCAAATCCTCTCGAACAACCTGTTGTTGGACTCCGCTACTTGTCTTTGCATCATGACTACAACAATGTATAGCTCTAGACGAGCTCTCGGGCTTCGTTAAACAACCACATGTGCCCAGCGGCGGATCTCGTATCCGTGCGTTAGCGAGCCCTCCAAAATCGTCATATCAGTGTTATTGAGTTTTACTCCGCGCATGGCGGGTACTCGGCCACGGCCGCGCATCCACACCCAATAAGCCAACATCGCACCATGGGAAAACACAACCGCGTTATCAGCACCAGTAGCTTCTATTTCGGCCACCACATTGTCGAAGCGTTGCAAGGTTTCATAGCCGTTTACTCCCCCGCCCATCCGGGTTTCCGGCTTGCCCGATACCCAGTCTTTTACCACGCTAATAAAAGCCCCGATGGAAGCGTCATCGCCCAGTCCTTCTAACGAACCAGCAGCAATTTCACGCAAGCCTTCGCGTACCAGTGGTTCCATTCCTAAACGGGTTGCTAGCGGCGTAGCAGTTTGCGCGGTACGCGTAGCATTCGACACCCAAATCGAATCTGGCTGATAAGACACCAGTTTTTCAACCACATTATTAGCCTGCGTCCATCCGGTTTCAGTCAAAACCGAACCAGGCGGTTCAGTGTCAAGAATATGTTTCTGATTTGCATACGTTTCGCCGTGGCGGACCATAATCAGTCGCATTTATTCTCCATAAAATAGCCGCTGCACGCTTAGCCGGGATTGCCGAGCTAAACGCAGAAATCTTTCTTCAATATCTCGCTTATTATCATCGTCTACCCCCATCAAAGCCGCAATCACCGACAACTGGTGGGACTCGTGCGGTAACACATCGATCTGTACTCCCCGGGTACGACCCGTAGCCAACACATTCCAGTCACGCATATTCGATGCTAGTTCCCACGCGTCGTGCAAACGTGTCGCATCCTCAGTCGCAACCAACCCAGCTTCTACCGCTGCGTGCAAAGCCGGCATCATACGGGTGGTCCGTAAAGCCGGATACTTCCCCGCATAACGCAGCTGAATCAGTTGAACCGTCCACTCTACGTCCGCTAGCGAACCGCGACCCAATTTCAGATGACGTTTCGCATCAACTCCGCGTGGCATCCGCTCGGCCTCGATTCGAGCTTTCATCGCCCGAATATCCTTCACTTGCGCGGGCGTAATACCCTGCTCCGGATATCGCAAAGGATCAATCAACTCGATAAAGCGCTCCCCCACACTTTCATCCCCGGCACATACCCGGGCGCGTAACAACGCTTGGATCTCCCAGGTAGCCACCCACCGCGCATAATACGACCGATAAGATTCCAAACTACGTGAGAGCGGACCATTTTTGCCTTCCGGACGCAAGTCAGCGTCCGCCGGAAAGGGCGGCTCGTCCGCAGTTTGCGACAAAAACGCCATGGTCTGCCGGGCGATTGCGACCGCTTCGCGCGCCGCCGCTTCCTCGGACGCTCCTAGGCGCGGGTCATGAACAAACATAAGGTCCGCATCCGACGCATATCCGAGCTCGTTACCACCAAAACTTCCCATGGCGATAACGCAATGATCGCTTAAAAGCTCACCATGTGTATTCGTATAATCCACAATCGCGGCCTGCAAAGCCGCAGAAACCGCAATATCTCCCGCGTTCGAAATAGCTAAGCGTACCGACTCCGGATCCAACAATCCCAAACCGTCAGCTAACGCGGCACGCAACAGCTCCCGGCGTCGTATATAGCGCCCGGCAAGCGCAATATCTACCGGATCCGAGCGCCGCGAAATCAGCGCCGTAATCTCCCCCTCCAGCTCAGCCCGGGGTTTAGCTTGCAGTGCGGCGTCGTCGTCTAACCATTGAATCGCCTGAGAAAGCCCGGGCAAGGCGTGCGCGATATACCGGGACGAGGAAATCAGGGTCGCTAAACGTTCCGCAACCACCTGGGAGTCACGCAACATTCGCATATACCACGACGTCGATCCCATCGTTTCCGAAATCGTTCGGAAAGCGGCCAGCCCCTGATCGGGTTCCGGGCCATTCGCCATCCACCCCAACATCACTGGTAACACGTGACGCTGAATCGCCGCAGTCCGGGAAATCCCAGACGTTAATGCCGAAATATTAGCCAGCGCCGACTTCGGATTCTTAAAACCGATTGCTGCCAGCCGCTCCATAGCAGCTTCCGGATCCAATACCACTTGTCCTGGTTCCAGCTGCGCGGTAAAAGGCAAAAGCGGCCGATAAAAGATTTCCTGATGGAGCTGACGAACCTCCCGGCGCACCCGCAGCCACCGTTTCTCCAGCTCTTTTCCGCATTCCGGCCCGCGCATTCCCAGCGAACGCGCTAGTCGATTCCATTCGGTCGACGCCGTTGGCACCAGATGCGAACGCCGGAAACGTTGGATCTGGATCCGGTGTTCTAATGTGCGTAAAAACCGGTAATGCTCGGCTAAAACCCGCGCTGAATCACGCGAAATATATCCGCCCGCGCTCAACGCTGCAATAGCGTTAAGCGTGGAACTCACCCGTAAATTCGGGTCGGTCCGGCCGTGGACCAGTTGTAATAATTGAACCGTGAATTCCACGTCCCGCAGGCCGCCTTTGCCGAGTTTTAAGGCCCGCGGGGCGTCTTTTGCAGGTAGTAAGCTTTCTACGCGTTGCCGCATTGCCCGGGAGTCTTCTACAAAGTTCTCCCGCCCGGCAACACTCCACACCAGCGTAGATAGTTCGCGCAGATACTCCGCGCCTATCTCCATATCCCCTGCTGCTGGTCGGGCTTTTATTAGCGCTTGGAATTCCCAGCTTTTCGCCCATCGTCGATAGTAGGAAAAATGCGAGGCGAGACTACGGACCAACGGGCCGTCTTTACCTTCCGGGCGCAGATTCGTGTCAATTTCCCATAGCGGTATTTCGTTGCCACGCGCGCTTAAAGTAGCGGACAGAAAAGTCGCGATGTCCGTGCCGATGCGGATACTATCGGCTTCGCTCACGGAATTATCGGCCGGCTCGACGATATAAATCAGGTCAACATCAGACATGTAATTCAATTCGCGAGCGCCAGCTTTGCCCATCGCTATCACCGTAAAACGCACGTTTAGTGCCTGTTGTACATAGGTGTACGCTAAATCCATGGCGAGTTGCAAGGTCTGATCTACCGTGTCGGTAATAGCGCGGGCGATGTCGGGCATGAGCTGGGTGGAGTCGCCGGCATCCAAATCTTGAGCGACAATATGGAGGATCTTATGCCAATACCATCGCCGCAATATAACGGTATCGGTGTCATATTTCCCGGACCATTCGATCTGTTCCGGGGGTGCAGGCTTTTCGAGGAGCACATGCGGATAGCGGATTAAAAAATCAGTTAGGGCTGATGACATTCCGAGGATGGCAACAAGCTGTTCCAGCGTGTTGCGATTGGCGAGTGCTTGGCGATAGACGTCGGTCAGCCCCTGTTCGTGGACCACCGTGATTAATCGGGCAAGGCCAAGTAGTCCTTGGTCCGGGTCTGCAGCGCGTGCGAAAACCGAAATAAGTGTTTTTACGTCCAGCCCGCTAAATTCGTCACCCTGCACAACGCGCAGGCTACGAGTGGTGTCGCTAAAACCAGCCCGCCGAAGTTCGCGGCGGATTTCTTCGTCGGTACACATGCGCTACCTATGCTCGATTAGTCATAAACCGGCGTCGTTCATAGGGAGTGACTTGGTAACGGTACTCTTCCCATTCGTGGCGCTTATTGCGCAAAAAATATTCGAATGTTTCTTCACCGAGAGTGTGGGCAATAAGTTCCGACTGTTCGGTGACCCGGATTGCTTCATTTAAGGATTTCGGCAGTGAGTCAATTTCCATGACTTTACGTTCCATGCTGGTTAGTGCGGCGAGGTTCGTATCAATTGATTCGGGGACCGGGTAATCGTTTTCGATGCCAGCCAGACCGGCATTAAGTAGCACCGCATACGCTAAATACGGGTTTGCCGCCGAATCCAGCGCTCGATACTCGATACGGGCGCACGCTTCGTCTTTTAAGGAAAACGCCGGAACGCGAACAAGCGCGCTACGGTTGTTCTTTCCCCATGCCACATATGCCGGAGCTTCATCCCCAGCCCACAGCCGTTTATACGAGTTCACGTGTTGACTGGTAATTGCCGAAATTTCACGTGCATGGCGCAAAACACCGGCAATAAATTTCCGCGCGATCTGGGACAGCCCGAATTCCCCGGCCGGGTCAAAGAAGACGTTGGTGTCTCCTTCGAACAGTGACATATGCGTGTGCATACCGTTGCCCGGTTGATCAATCAGGGGTTTAGGCATGAATGATGCCTGTACGCCTTGGGCGATTGCCACGTTCTCAATAACCGCCCGGCAGCTCATGACTTGGTCTGCCATCGTCAGCGCATCGGTTACCCGCAGATCAATTTCGTTTTGGCCCGGCCCGTCTTCATGGTGTGAAAATTCAACGCTAATACCCATTTGTTCCAAGGTTTTTACTGCTTCGGAACGGAAGTCTTGCGCGATCGGACGCGAAACATGATCAAAATAGGAGCCGTTATCAATCGGCGTGGGCACTTCGTATTCATCAGCTACCGGTCGGAACAAATAAAACTCAATCTCCGGATGCACGTGGAAAGTAAATCCAAGGGAATCCGCATGAGCTAGCGCCCTGCGTAGAACATTGCGCGGATCAGTACGCGCTGGTTCGCCTTCCGGGGTGGAGATATCGCAAAACATGCGCGCCGAGAGTTCGCCAGATTCACGCCATGGCAGAATCTGAAAGCTTGCCGCATCCGGGTGCATGACCATATCAGCTTCGGTAATCCGCGATAATCCTTCAACGGCGGAGCCATCAAAACCGATACCTTTCGTAAAAGCGTTTTCCAGCTCGACCGGCGCAATACCCACTGATTTGAGAGTGCCCGTCACGTCGGTAAACCACAGGCGAATAAAGCGCACATCCGAGTGCTCTACAACCTGCAAAACATGCTCTTGTTGACGGTCCATGACTCCTCCTTCGGGTTGATATCTATTGTGCCACCGTGACCGAGATCGACGCAGTGCACTAGACTAAGGTTGCGAAGCAGGATTCCTTGAAAGGTTTAATGATGACGATTAAGCAAGTGCGTGCTCATCATCTGGCACAGATGAAAGCAAACGGAGAACCGATCACGATGCTCACCGCGTACGACGCGGTCACCGCTCGGATTTTTGATCAAGCTGGCACGGATATGCTGCTCGTTGGGGATTCTGCTGCTAATGCGGTGTTAGGCCATGATTCGACCGTACGAATCGGGATGACAGAAATGACCTTGCTAACCGCCGCGGTGGCGCGCGGTGCACAACGTGCTTTTGTGGTGGCGGATATGCCTTTCGGTTCCTATGAATCTTCCAATGCTGATGCGGTGCGTAACGCGGTAGCGCTTATTCGCGCGGGAGCTTCGGCAGTTAAGCTCGAAGGCGGGGTGCGGATGGCATCCCGGATTGAAGCAATTACCGACGCTGGGATTAATGTGGTCGGGCATATTGGTTACACGCCGCAATCCGAAAATGCGCTCGGTGGTCCGCGGGTGCAAGGGCGCGGCGCGGCAGCAGACGCCGTGATGGCTGATGCGTTAGCCGTGCAAGGCGCTGGCGCAATGGGCGTGGTTTTGGAAATGGTACCGGCACCGGTAGCTACTAAAGTCACCACGCAACTCAATATTTTCACGATTGGTATCGGCGCTGGAGAACAGTGTGACGGCCAGGTCTTGGTATGGACGGATATGGCCGGTATGGATAACTGGCAGCCGTCCTTTGCTAAGGTCTTCGGCGAAGTGGGCAAGGCATTAGGCGATGCCGCCTCGGCATATAACGACGCAGTGCGCGCGCGAGCATTCCCCGACGATAATCACCGGTTTAATAAATAGGGATGCTGAGCCTTCGGACGCCCTGACTCCAACGGGCTACCAGTCCTCAGCCCATTCACGATCAGCGCGGTCCCATTCGTCGGCTTCAGCCCACTGTTTATCAGCTTCTTCGGCGTCTGCTTCCCGCGCACTTGCTACCAAAGAGGCATTCTGGGCAAGTTCTGCGGTTTGATAGGGCCCAAAAGTAACATTTGCAGGCCACGGCGAAACCTTTCCGGAGCGCACCTCACCTGTGATCCGGTTGTACCAATACCCCACAGCTGCTCCTTTCGCCGTCGTCTTGTCTCATCATTATCCGTTACAGCCTAAACTAGTCCATATGGGTAAGAATAAAGCACCAATTGGAACTTTAAAGCCGGGGATCGTTTCACCAATGCGTTCCGTACCGGCACATATTGAACGGCCAGAGTATCTTTTTCATGACGGGCCGGAAGTCGTCACAGCATCCGAAATCAAAGATGCCGAAACAATTGAAAGAATTCGCATCGCTGGAACCATTGCAGCGGATGCTCTCTATCTGGCTGGTAACGCGGCCGCTCCGGGGGTAACCACCGATGAACTGGACCGGATAGCCCACGAATATATGCTTGATATGGGAGCTTATCCTTCTACTTTGGGCTATATGGGCTATGAAAAGTCGATTTGCACTTCAATCAATGAGGTGATTTGCCACGGTATTCCAGACTCTCGGGAACTCCAAGAAGGCGATATTCTCAATATTGATGTCACCGCCTACATCAATGGTGTGCATGGCGACACCAACGGGATGTTTTACGTCGGCGAAGTCGACCAGGAATCTAAGGACCTGTGCGAACGAACCTATACTGCGATGATGCGCGGTATTAAAGCGGTAAAACCGGGACGTCCAATTAATGTTATTGGCCGGGTGATTGAGTCTTATGCGAAACGTTTCGGTTATGGAACAGTTGCTGATTACACCGGGCATGGCGTAGGGGAAGCTTTCCACTCGGGATTGATCATTCCGCACTTCGACGCCGCACCCGCCTACGACCAGCTCATCGAAGTTGGCATGGTGTTCACAATTGAGCCAATGTTGACGCTCGGAACTATCGAATGGGACCGCTGGGACGACGAATGGACAGTACTTACTAAAGATCGCAAGCGCACAGCGCAATGGGAGCATACCATTGTTGTTACCGAAACCGGTGCTGAAATATTAACGTTGCCATCGTCCGGGCAGACCTCTCGGGCAATGCCAAGTGGAGCTTAAAACAACGAAGTTTTATGTAAGGAGTAAACATGGCCAAGAAACTTGCGAAGGTCGCTATCGGAGTCGATATTGGCGGAACCGGTATTAAAGGGTGTCCGGTTAATTTAAAAACCGGAGAGTTTATTGGCAAACGAAAGCGTATCCCGACCCCTCCAAACGCTGCTCCTGAAGAAATCGCGGACATTGTCAAAACCATCGTCGATCATTTCGAGCTTCCAACTGACACCCCAGTCGGAGTGACCTTCCCAGCACCGGTGGTGAACGGCGTCGTACTTAATATGGCCAATTTGTCCAAAGACTTTATTGGGATGAATGTTGCCGACCTGTTTTCGAAAGTGTTGGAACGGCCAGTTGTTGTTTTCAACGACGCCGATGCGGCCGGGTTTGCCGAAGCGCGCTACGGAGCTGCGCACGGACGTAACGGCACAATTATGGTGCTCACTTTAGGTACCGGGATCGGGTCAGCGCTGGTACGAAATGGCGTTCTTGTACCAAATACTGAGTTGGGCCATATATTGCTCGACAACGGTGTGAGCGCGGAGAACTTTGCGGCTAATTCAGTGCGCGAAAAACTTGAGCTGAGTTTTGAAGATTGGGCAGAGCGTCTGCAAAAAGTGTTCACTACTGTAGAGAATCTCTTCTCCCCTGATCTGTTTATTATCGGCGGCGGGATCTCAAAGAAATCCGACCAATTCCTACCGATGATTACTACCCGGGCACCTATTGCCCCAGCTGAACTGCTTAATACGGCTGGGATTGTTGGGGCAGCACTCAGCGCAGCCATAATTGCCCGGGGAGAAATAACCGAAGAGTAACTATCCGAAGGTTTGTAACTCAAACAGGCTGATATCCAGCTATTATGATCAAGAAGAACCATCTTATTGAACTCAAACGCAACGAAGCTTGACTTTCGTTAAACTTAAAAACGTACACCACTAGTCGTTAAGGAAGAATCATGTCGGATAGCAATTACGGAGCTGGCCAACCGCCTTATGGCCAGCAAGGCTACGACCCGCAATACGGGCAACAGCCTTATGGGGACCAGCAGTATGGTCAGCAGCAAGGTTATGACCAGTACGGACAGCAAGCATATGGCCAGCAAGGTTATGACCAGTACGGACAGCAAGCATACGGACAGGCACCAGCCGGCTACGGCGGCTACGGTCAGCCTCCGCAGCAAACCCCGTGGTTCAAGAAGCCACTGGTGTGGATTATCGTTGCTCTGGTAGTCATTGCAGGAGCCGTTGGAGCTTTCTTCTTGCTGAAGGACGACGGCGAGAAGGATCCAGAACCAACACCTACCACCCAAACACCTACGCCTACACCTACTGAGACTGACGAACCGGAGCCGACTCCGACGCCTACTCCTACCCCAACGCCAACCTCTGGTGGCGCTCCTGACTTCTCGGATCGTACTTTCTACGATTACGACGCAGGCGAACGCGTAGACGATGACGGCTACGTCTTTATTACCCCGGCAGAAAATGGTTATCAGCATTCCAATGGCATGATGTGTCTTGATATCACGCTTGAGGGAACCGAACAAGAATTCCCCATGACCTCCAGTGACTTCTCACTGGCCAGCGGAAGCACGGAAATCTTCGCTGACGAAGATTTTGCCTACGAAAATCCGGACGAATACTGGTACTGGGAGTACATTGACAACGGTGCGGTTATCACCAAGTCTGTGTGCTTCGAGACTACCCAGCCAGGCGATTACTACCTGATGTACTACTCGTACTCGTCGCTTAATGGGTTGCCGCTATACTACAGCTGGCCGGTCTCTTTCTAGTTAACCTTGACCCTTGTAATAGTGTGCGGTACCGCGCGGTACCGCACACTATGCATTTTGACCTGTAAGCACTAGTTCTTTAAGGAAAAACATGTCCAATCCAAATTACGATCCCAATCAGCCTTCATACGGTGACCAACCCTACGGGCAGCAAGGCTACGATCAGCAAGGCTACGGCCAAGACCCTTATGGCCAGCAACCCTACGGTCAGCAGGACTATGGCCAGCAAGGCTACGATCAGCAAGGCTACAGTCAGGATCCTTACGGGCAACAAGGCTACGGCCAGCAAGGCTATGGCCAACAACCCTACGGTCAGCCCGGAGGCTACGGATATGGATCCCCGCAAGCCGCGGTTCCTTGGTTCAAAAAACCCATTGTGTGGATTATTGCCGCTGTTGTTGTGGTAGGAGTGCTCGTCGGCGTCATTTTCATGATCGTTGGCGGAGGCAAGAGCTCTATCGATAATTCCAACTTGTCCGGTCGCTCTTTCATCGACTACTCAGCGGGAGAAAAGGCCGACGACGAAGGATACGTGCACATTACTCCAGCCAAGAGCGGATCTTTGAACTCGTCTAACGGCATGATGTGCCTCGACATTACCTTGACGGGCACTGAGAAAGAGTTCCCGATGACCTCAAGTGATTTCTCGTTAAACGACGGCGCTAAAGAGATCTACTCCGATGAAGAATGGGCGGCAAACAATCCGAGCGAGGGTTGGTACTGGGAGTACATTGATAACGGCGAATCACTGACCAAGTCCGTTTGCTTCGACACCGATCAAGCTGGCGATTATAACCTTCTGTACTACACCTACTCTGAAAAGGACGGTCTGCCACTGTATTTCAGCTGGCCAGTTTCCTTTAAGTAAATCGCTACTTAACTACGGTTAAACAATTCGTGTGCGGTCCTGCCCCAGCAGGACCGCACACTCGTATCTCGTTAAGATCATGCTCAGTAAAGACTGTTTATAGGAGAGCTCTCATGTTTAATAAAGGTTCGGATTCTGGGCTTGAATTTTCGGCTTTCGTCTCCGATTCGCCGCGTAAAGCCCGTAAGCAATCACGACTCGCGAACAATTTTACTACCAGCCCGGTAACTCCTAAACCAGCTTCTACACCTCAGCCTCCTGAGAACCGCCCAACCGGTTATCCGCATACTTCTCCTCGACCGGCGTCGTACGCACAACCTGCGAGTTCACGACCGGCAGGCTCACCACCTGCGCGAAAGAAAAAGCCTTTCTTTTTAAAACCGATTGTGTGGATTGTCCTTGCTATAGGAATCGCTCTATTAATGAAACCGGAATGGTTTTTCGCTCAAAAAGACTCCCAAGCTGATACTCCGACGCCCACGGTCATTCCGACACCTTCAGTATCCGAACCGCCAGCTATCCCCGAGCCCGAAGAAAAAGAATTCTTTGAGTCGGCGTTGACCGGTGACGAAATCATGTTGGAAGCTGGCGAAACTGCTTTCGCAACCGATGTTGACATCACCCCAAGCGTCTCTGGAACAGTCGAAAACACTGCTTTTGGTAATATTGCCTGCGTTTACATTACTGCTGATTCAAAGGTTGATAGCACCTTTGTTATTCACCACGAATTTGCTCTGCTCACTACGTCCGGGATGCTTTTCGAATCCACGACCTTAGGGCCTGACGACTCTTTGTCCGTGGAAGTACTAGACACTGGAGAATCTGCCACTCTCCCGGCTTGTTTTAAGGTAGAGGAAGCGGGCGATCTGCTACTGCGCTTCAGAGATGATGCAACGTCGGGCGATCCAGTGTTCTATCTTTGGCCGGTTACCGTCGAGTAATGAACTGGATTCAGTTTGTTGCACTATTCTTACTACTTAACTAGGTAAACTTTGAATATTACTACCGGTTGTTAAGGAATAATCATGTCGAATAATAGTTACGGTGCCGGTCAACCCTATGGTGAACAGCCCGCCGGGCAGCAGGCCTATCCCCAACAATATTCGCCCCAACCTGACTACAGCCAGCAGCCCTATGGCCAGCAGCCGTATGCTCAGCAGCCTTATGCTCAGCAGCCCTATGGTCAGCAATACCCTCAACAACCCTACGGCGAGCAGTCTTACATGTCTGATCCGAACAGCTCATACGGCGGATACGGCCAGCCTCCACAAACTCCGTGGTTCAAGAAACCGCTTGTGTGGATTGTCGTTGCTCTCGTTGTTATTGCTGGAGCCGTCGGGGCATTCTTCTTACTGAAAGACGACGGCGAGAAGGACCCCGAACCTACTCCTACCGCTACCGAAACGCCCGCAACTACTCCAGGTCCCGGTGAAACCACCGAGCCCGCGCCTGCGCCGTCGACCACCGAGGCCGAAGAACCCGCGGGCACCCATGTTCAAGACCTGGATCAGCGCGATATTATTCCGCTTTCAGCCGGCGAAAAACTTGACGACGACGGCGTCATTTACATTACTCCGGCAACGACTGGGTATATGTTCGATACCGTTCTCAACACGACGGTTGCCTGTTTGGATATGCGAATCGAAGGAACTGGTTATGACTGGCCAATGTACTCTTTTGATTTCACATTGCTTGATGGAAATTTCGAAATTTGGCCCACATTCTTTGGACCAGATAACCAGTTTGAAGAAGCGACGCCTGCTGCCGGAGAAGTCATCGACCAACCGGTCTGTTTTGAGACATCGAAAACTGGCGACTATACATTGCTCTACCGCACATACGGATATGAGGGCGAAACTTACTACTATTCGTGGCCGGTATCGTTTGAATAGATGCACAGCCAGCACGACGGAAGTGGCTCTCTATACCGCTTCCGCGTTGGGGACTAGTTTCCTTGAGACAGAATAAATCTGAACAGCTCAAGGAGTAAGCTTTTAGTAACACGTCACACCATAACGGGAGGCACTAATGTCTGAAAATAACAACGGTTCTAATCCGTATCAGCCGGCTACACCACCGAATTATCCGGGATCTGGCGATAATGCCGAAACTCAGAAATTTGCTCCACAAGGATCTGCCTACGATCCTAGTCAGCAACCGTACACCCAACAGTACGGTCAGCCCACACAGGAATTTGCACAGCAACCATACGGGCAACAAAACTATGGGCAACCATACGGTCAGCAACAGCAAGGGTACGGACAGCAGCAAGGGTACGGACAGCCCGCCTACGGACAGTCAGCTTTCGGTCAGCCTTATGGTCAACCGCAAAAGAAGCCGTTGTACCAAAATCCGATCCTTTGGGCGGTAGTTGCGCTGGCAGTAGTTCTCGCTGGTGTCTTGATTTGGTTCCTTGTCAAGGATGATGGCGACAGCGCTGAACCAGCTCCAACGCCGACCACGAGCGAACCGGCACCGGAACCTGAACCGGCACCGGAACCTGAACCAGCCCCGTTGCCAGAACCTGATCCGACGCCTGCCCCACAGCCTGCACCAACGGGCGATGATATTGCACTGGCAGCAGGTCAAACCGCGGTCGGCGAAACAATGTCAGTCACCCCGGCAACCACTGGAACTCTCACACAGGACATAATCGGTGATCCGATTGCGTGTTTCGATATCACTGTAGACGCGACCACCGACTATGCCATTGTCAGCGCTTTTGATTTCACATTGGTCGATAGCTCCGGCACTACATACGAGGCAACGATTTTTGGGCCAGATGATGTGTGGATGTTCGAATTCCTCGACAACGGCCAGTCAATGACCAAGCCTGCCTGTATCGAAGCTGGTGGCGCTGGTTCATACACTCTGCGCTGGGAAGAACTCCTGCTCGATGGTTCCTCGGCCTTCTATTCGTGGCCAGTAACAGTTAACTAACATCCTCGCGCGGCTATAAACCTGCTTCAGATAATTTCAATCTGAAGGACTGGCAACCACAATGTAGCCGTACCGAGATCTCAAAATGGCGGATTTTCACGATAGACATCGTTGAAAATCCGCCATTTTGTTTCACCGACCACCACTTTATAAAGAGCATCGTTTTTATCGAGAGCGTCGTTGGCCGTCGAGTTGTGAGCATCCGAGGGGCTTGGTTCCCTTAATCGGCGGTGTTTGGGTTTGCTGTCGGCGCGGATTACCTCGATATCAGCTCCATCTGTGCATAAGTATCAACTTTTCGTACCCTCCAAGCCGTATATAGCGCTGGAGGTAGGTAAAAGTTGACACTTATGCACG
>JAAYWS010000150.1 GCA_012516575.1 Actinomycetaceae bacterium | reverse complement strand
TTCCTGCGCCAGCCGGGATTTTTCCCTACTGTGTCAAGAGCGAAAGCCTTGCATACCAGTGTTTAGGGAGAACGGATGATTAGAGATTCCAAAGAAACGAGCCGGAGGTTATGGATGAAGCAGCTCTCCAGATGGCAAATCCAGGAGATTTAGGCACACGTAAGCCAACATCTTCTTTCTGATTCCACGGCCTTTCGGTGTTGCCCGTCAACGCTATGGCAGCAAATCTCCCATGACTACCAGGATCATCGTTCGTGATCAGGAACGAGTCCTATCCTCTGTCGTTCCGCCTGTCCATAACACGGGTGTCCGCACGGCTGCACAACAGGGTCATGGCCCTAAAAAATGACGATCTGCAGACTACCACCGGCTCGTTCGATTGGGTCTCATTGTCTCACAGCGGTATTGCGGTGCAATAGATGTGTAACCGCCGTGATCTGCTGGATCTCCCCTGCCACTTTAGTGGCAGGATGGATCACGGTTCCAGTGTCTCTATTCCAAACATGCGTTTGCGTTTTGTATGCCAAACGTTGCTTCTGTGGGCGGCTTACGCTCACATCGCTATGCGGCTTGCGTGGTCTCGGAGCATGGAGGGGCAGCGCCAAGCGTCACCTTTGCAGGATCGTAGGAGACTCCTTTCACCAGGATGGCATAGAACAGCCGAAGCAGCTTGCAGGCTACTGCAATCATCGCCTGCATGGGAGTGAGAGGATTCTTTTTGCGATGCTTATAGTATTCATGAACCGCACGGAACTCGGACGTATTGCTTACGACAGACAGAGCCGCCATGAACATCACACGACGAAGCCGGTTGCGGCCGCGCCTGCTGATGCGACTTCGTCCTTTGTGTTTGCCGGAGCTGTTTTGAAGGATGTCAAGACCTGCGTAGCTTTGTAGTTGTGCGGCACTCGGAAAGCGGCTGATCTCTCCCACTTCGGCCAGAAAGCCTGCGGCAAGCTGAAGATCAATACCCGGTATCTGCCTCAGTCGCGTCCCTCGTGGATACTTCTCTACCAGTTGCTCGAGCCTCTTGTCCAGCCTTGCCAGCTGCGCTTTCTGCAGGTCGTAGTGCTGCAGCAGGATCTGTATCTCGTCTCTGGCGATCTCCGCCGCTTCTGTGATCCCTACCGAGCGCTTCGCCTCCTCTACCAGACGCTCTGCGCGATCCCGCCCTACACCGCGCAGCTGACACGCACGCCAATGCTTGAGGATGCCCTTTACACCCAGTTCCACGATGTCCATCGGCAGGGGCGCCTGACGCAGAACCATCAAGAGACTGACGCACTGGATACACGAATAGACCTTGTGCCACTCGGGGAAGTACGTACTTGCCCAGGCGTGTATACGATTGACGGTCGCTTTATTCTGCTCCATGACACTGTTACGCACCGTATAGGCTTTCCGAAGCTCGGCACAGGTTCCCTGAGGACGATAGACCTCCTGATAGTTTCCGGACATCATCACGTGAGCAATCGCTTTGGGATCCTGCGTATCACTCTTGCTCGCACTGTTCGTCGACGTCTCTTTCGTCTGCTTCACACTGACGGGACTGGTGATGACCAGGTGCAGCTTGTGGGCCTGGAGGAATTCAAACAGGGGAAACCAGTAATGCCCCGTCGGCTCCAGACCCACCATGACCTCCGTGGATTGGCTCTCGAGCTGGATGTGCTCGATCCAGTTCAGGAAGCTCTCAAAGCCATGGCGGTCATTTGAGAACGTAAAGGCTTTCTTTTGCTGTTCGATCCCTCTCCAGTCGAACGCGCGCGCATGATGTTTGTACGCACCTACATCGATGGCTACGATGAGCGTCGTTTCCGTGATGGCGGCCAGCTTCTGATTCTTTGTGATATTCTTCATACCAAGCCCTTTCCGAGGGGTGCTGGTGATACCTCTTTGAGATGTGTGTTCGGTTCCAAGCAAACTCACTCCGTTGAAGAGGTATCATCCTTTTCCTTTTACCCATCCTCTTTTTACCGATTCACGATCTCCTGAGTGCTTTTGCTATCATCTACCTTACAAGATGCTGCACAGAACCGGGGCAGAATGTGCAAATATCACGCGCGGCGCAGCTTTTCACTGCGCCAGCCGTCGTTTTTGCACAGAACCGGGGCAGAATGTGCAAATATCACGCGCGGCGCAGCTTTTCACTGCGCCAACCGTCGTTTTTGCACAGCAATTGAGAGTTTCTTCCTAAACAGCAAAAACGGGAACCCAACCCTCAGGGTCGGATCCCCGTATTTATCACATCCGCCGCTTTCACGATGGCTGCCCGGTATCAGGCAGCGTCGCCCGTTCTCTCGTCCGCCGCTGCGAGTGGCTCGGAGCGAAAAACATATGGTGCGCCTTCCGTGTCGTTTGCTGCCAGTTCCACTGTGACGCGGCTGCGGTCGTGGATCGCGCCGGCCAGCAGGGCGCGTCCCAGCGCCGTTTCGAGTGTCCGCTGCACATAGCGGCGCACAGGCCTCGCGCCGTACTGAGGATCGTAGCTCTCCTCGAGGATATGAGCGCGCACGGCATCCGACAGCCGAATCTGTATGCGTCGTTCGGCGAGACGCCCCTCGAGCTCGGCGAGGATCAGGTCAACGATGCGCGCGACAACTGCTTCAGAGAGGGGGCTGAAGAGCACTATTTCGTCGATGCGGTTCAGGAACTCCGGCCGGAAGCCGCGCCGCAGCTGTCCCAACACGTTCGCACGCAGGGAGGTGGAGATTTCGCCGGAACTCTGCATGCCGTCGATCAGGGCATCGGAGCCGATGTTCGAGGTCATGATGATGACCGTGTTTCTAAAATCCACCGTCCGCCCCTGACTGTCGGTCAGGCGTCCGGCATCGAGCACCTGCAGCAGCAGGTTGAAGACATCTGGATGCGCCTTCTCGATCTCGTCGAAGAGGATGACAGAATAGGGCTGTCGGCGCACGGCCTCGGTCAGCTGACCGCCCTCCTCATAGCCGATATAGCCCGGTGCAGCCCCGATCAGGCGGGAGACGGAGTACTTCTCCATGTACTCGGACATGTCGATGCGGATCAGATTCGACTCCGAATCGAAGAGGGAGGCGCTAAGAGTGCGGGCGAGCTCGGTTTTGCCGACGCCCGTCGGGCCGAGGAAGATGAACGAGCCGATGGGACGGCGCTCATCCTTGAGGCCGGAGTAGGCGCGGACGATGGCGTCCGACACCAGGCCGACCGCCTCATCCTGGCCGATGACGCGCTGACTGAGCTCGTCCGGCAGATTGAGGATGCGCTCACGCTCGCTCTCCACGAGCTTCGCCACCGGGATCCCGGTCCAGCGCGAGATAACGTCCGCGATATCGTCCTCGGTCACCTCCTCCTTCAGGCAGCCGGCCGCCTCGTTGGCCGCCTCCGCCTCGCGCCGCTCGCGCTCGAGCTCGGCGAGCCGGCTGTAGCGCAGCTCCGAGAGCCGCTCGAAGTCATAGCGTCGCTCGGCCTCGGCCATTTCCGTATGTACAGCCTCGATCTCGGCCTTGATCTCCTTGACACGATCGATGCGCGCCTTTTCAGTCTGCCAGTTTGCGAATGCCTGGTCGAAGGCCGCCTGCCGCTCCGCCGCCTCACGCTCGAGACGGTCACGCCGCTCGGCCGAAACTTCGTCGTCCTCCTTCTTCAGTGCCGCGATCTCGATCTGCAGCTGCAGAATCCGGTGCCGCTGACTGTCAAGTTCCGCTGGCAATGTGTCGAGTTCAGTGCGCACCATCGCCGCTGCCTCGTCCATCAGATCGATGGCCTTGTCCGGCAGGAAGCGGTCGGTGATATAGCGATCCGAGAGCCGCGCCGCCGCGATGACGGCCGCATCCGAGATACGGATGCCGTGATGGATCTCGTATTTGTCCTTTATTCCGCGCAGGATCGATACGGTATCGGTGACCGACGGCGCCTGCACCAGCACCTTCTGGAAACGCCGCTCCAGCGCCCCGTCGCGTTCGATGGATTCGCGGTACTCATTCAGTGTCGTGGCGCCGATGACCTTGATCTCGCCGCGCGCCAGCATCGGCTT
>JAAYWS010000104.1 GCA_012516575.1 Actinomycetaceae bacterium | reverse complement strand
CTCGATACGCTGGCAGGTTTTATCCACTGCTTGACCAGCAAGTTTTACTACGTGGAAAGCATCCAAGACGGGTTGAGCTTCGGAAAGCTCTTCGACGGCAGGTCATGTCTTGACGCCAACGAATATAGGTACGGTCTTCAGTAACAGCTTGACCATCACGATCAACCCCAACCAACGGACAAGCTCAAAGACTAAGCAAAGCAGAAACATTCACGTCAATAAACGTACGACTCTTCATGAAGGTTTCGTGATGACAAATAGATGATCAGGACACTCCTATATTTCATCTAAAACCACATCCCTTTCCACCACCGCTACACGCACAAATATGAAGAGCCCCCTAAAAACAGCAGATCAGGCGCACTCAGCCCCGATGGAGGTACTCCAGGCGCTAAATTGCCTTGGAGACTCATAAAAATGTACTGATTCTTAAAACTGTACTGATTCTTAAACCGGTTCGATCCACTTCTTCATACCGGAGCGATCCTCACTGTTTTGTCTATTGAAACCAACGAACCGCGAAATTCCGCTATCAGAAGCCCTCTTCGAAGCAGGAAGGTTCAGAAAAACAGCTACACGCTTATCTGTGAAGAGTCGGTTTAATACCTCGTGACGCAAGTTTGTCCACAGAACGCTTCGTGCAATCTTTATCCACAGATTCGTTGGGGCGAAAACGGGAGAGTGCTCTTTTGCGCTGAAATAAAACTACTAGGTTAATTTCAACAAAGGAGCCCTCATGGCAAACGATACTTACCTCTCCGTTCGCGGCTGGGTAGCTGCCCAACCGGTGTATTACGAAGAAAAAGTTGACGAAACTACCGGGGAAGTGCTGATGCCTGCCGCCGCTTTTGTGCGTATCGGCGTCACCCCGCGCTATTTCAACCGTGAAAAACGGATCTATATTGACGGTGTTACCTCGTGGTATGCCGTGCGTGCCTACGGGCAGCTGGGCAAAAACGTCTCGACGTGTGTTACCCGTGGCAACCCCTTGCTAGTGCGCGGGCGGCTGATGACACGTCCTTATATTGATAAGGACGGCAATGAACGTAGCGAGCAGACAATTATTGCTGATTCCATCGGAATCGATCTGACAACCGGGATCGCCCAATATCGTAAAACCGTCAACGGAACGTTAGCGCCGCTCCCGGGAGAAATGCATATGCGCAGTGCCGGGCAAGGCGATGACGTAGATGCCAGTTTCGAAGTAGACCCTGATACGGATGCTGCCGGCGCGCAAGATCCAGCTGATTACGTGGAAGACCCCGATTTCGTCATGGCTTCCGAAGTGGCGGAAGACGACCCGTCATATGACTCGACACGAGAGGATCCGGCCGGTGTACTCGCACATGTTTAACCCCTATGCTCCCTTCGGGACTTATGCGCAGGCAGTGGTGCCGGCGGTGCCTGTGGCGCCCACTATGATGCCTGTGACGCCTGTACCTCCGGCGGTGACGCCTGTGGTGCCTGTGCCCCCGGTTTTGGCGGCACCTGTGCCACCTCTGGCATCTGTGTCACCGGTGGTAGCCACACCTGTGGTGCCTGACCTGATGGCAGTCCCACCACCCTCTCCCGGCTATTCGCCTTATTCCGGATGCATGTGCCCGGCGTGCACAGCTATGCGTGCCCAAGAACTTGACATCTGCACCTGTCCGGAATGTGTGGCGGAAGTCGAGCGCAGATTGAGTATTGTTCCTGATCAAGGCGGTGCACTGGAAGATGTTACGGCGCTGTATGAGTTGGATGAAGCCATGGCTAGATCTGTAATCATCGTCCGATTAAGTCCGGAAGAAAAGGAATACATCGCCGATTTCGCGACCGCTTGTGAACGGAGCATTTCGGACGTGGCACGTACTGCAATCCTCGAATACATCGAAGACCAATACGATGCTCACGCTGAATCCGAAGATGAGCCGAGCTTTGATCACATGGATGGGCGAGAATCATAACGGAACCGATGGTCAACGTTGTGACGGGGTGGGTTGAACCCGTGAGTACCCCTATACGGATGGATTCAGCTTCCATGTAGTCACAGGCATGAACTGAACGTTAGCTGAGCAGGCGGTGGCAACGGATAAGGCAACGCTAGATCTTTATCGTCCACTGTCCGCTCCACGAAAGGACACGTTCTGCGCTGCGAAAGGACACGTTCTGCTCCACGAAAGGACACGTCGTGTCCTGCTTGCGGAATGGGCGCAGTTTTCGC
This sequence comes from Actinomycetaceae bacterium, assembly GCA_012516575.1. Lineage (GTDB taxonomy): Bacteria > Actinomycetota > Actinomycetes > Actinomycetales > Actinomycetaceae > Arcanobacterium. Next base: position 31,490 of record JAAYWS010000104.1, on the reverse strand, counting down.
AACTGCGCCCATTCTACTAAGGTAGAACATGGAGATCTGCATGAGGCAGAGCTAAAAGCTGAGTTGATGGAGAATCGTGGCTGAATTTATTTACAACATGATCCGCGCCCGCAAAAAGGTGGGCGATAAAGTCATCCTTGACGACGTCACCATGTCGTTCTTCCCGGGTGCCAAGATCGGTATGGTCGGCCCCAACGGTGCTGGAAAATCGACGATCCTAAAGATCATGGCCGGTCTGGATGAGCCTTCCAACGGTGAAGCCCGTCTATCGCCGGGATACACGGTTGGCATCCTGCTCCAAGAACCGCCACTGAACGAAGAAAAAACCGTTCTCGAAAACGTTCAAGAAGGCGTTGGCGATTTGCTCTCCAAGGTCGAACGCTTCAACGAAATCGGCATGGAAATGGCCGATCCAGATGCGGACTTCGACGCTCTTATGGATGAAATGGGCAAGCTCCAAACCGAGATTGACGCCGCTAACGGCTGGGATATTGACGCCCAGCTTGAACAGGCAATGGACGCGCTCGGATGCCCTCCGGGACATTTACCGGTCACTAACCTTTCCGGTGGTGAACGTCGCCGAGTAGCGCTGTGTAAGCTCCTCCTAGAAGCACCTGATTTGCTTCTTCTCGACGAGCCTACTAACCATTTGGACGCTGAATCTGTGCAGTGGCTTGAGCAGCATCTCGCTAAATACCAGGGTGCTGTTATCGCGATTACGCACGATCGCTACTTCCTTGACCATGTCGCTGAGTGGATTGCTGAAGTCGATCGCGGCAAGCTCTACCCGTATGAGGGTAACTACACCACTTACCTCGAACAGAAGCAGGCCCGCCTGCAAGTTCAGGGCAAGAAGGATGCCAAGCTGAAGAAGCGCCTCGCAGAAGAACTCGAATGGGTTCGGTCCTCAGCCAAGGGCCGGCAGGCCAAGTCCAAGGCTCGTCTGGCTCGTTACGAAGAGATGGCAGCGGAAGCCGAGCGTACTCGCAAGCTTGATTTTGAAGAAATCCAGATTCCGCCCGGCCCGCGGCTTGGCAATATCGTGCTTGAAGCAACTGACCTGAAGAAGGGCTTTGGCGATCGTGTACTGATCGACGGTTTGTCGTTCACCCTGCCACGCAACGGTATCGTCGGTATTATCGGCCCGAACGGCGTCGGAAAAACTACGCTGTTCAAGACCATTGTTGGTCTTGAACCGCTCGACGAAGGCAACCTGAAGATCGGTGAAACCGTCAAACTGTCCTATGTTGATCAGACGCGCGCCGGTATTGACCCGGAGAAGTCCCTGTGGGAGGTAGTTTCGGACGGTCTGGACTACATTCAGGTCGGCGATGTTGAAATGCCATCACGGGCCTACGTTTCCGCTTTCGGATTTAAGGGTGCGGACCAGCAGAAGAAGGCCGGGGTGCTTTCCGGCGGTGAACGCAACCGTTTGAACCTCGCACTTACCCTCAAGCAGGGCGGAAACCTGATCCTGCTTGACGAACCGACAAACGACCTCGACGTCGAAACCCTCAGTTCGCTGGAAACCGCGCTACTGAATTTCGCCGGCTGCTCCGTCGTCATCACCCACGACCGCTGGTTCCTCGACCGCGTCGCCACCCACATTCTCGCGTGGGAAGGCACCGAAGAAGACCCAGCTAAGTGGTACTGGTTCGAAGGAAACTTCGAAGCATACGAGAAGAATAAGGTACAGCGTCTTGGACCGGAAGCTTCCCGTCCGAGCGCGGCTACGTACCGCAAGCTCACCCGCGGTTAGTAGTTTGTGGCAAGTTAGTAGCCAACCGTGCTAATTCGCATAAGATCTTGATTGCCCGCGTCAGCTTCGAGCTCGCGGGCAATCAACACAACGGCGACCATATCAATCCTCTACGATCAACAAGACGGCGATAATACTATGAGCAAAACGGCGAATGTAGTTCTGGACCGCGATGCGGTGCTGAACGCTCGCAGGCTGGTTATTAAAATTGGGTCATCTTCCCTGACAACTCCAGATGGTGGAGTGGACACAAAACGTATCCTGTTTATGTCCGACCTGATTGCATGGCTGGTTGGGCGCGGAAAACAGGTTGTGCTGGTTTCCTCTGGCTCGGTGGCAGCTGGCCTTGCCCCATTGGGATTTAAGGAAAGGCCTACTGACTTAGCCAGTTTGCAAGCTGCTGCCTCAGTTGGCCAGGGCAAGCTGATCGAAGCCTACAATGACGCGTTTTACCGGCACGCGTTGCCGGTGGGACAAGTGTTGCTCACGGTCGACGACGTTACTAGGCAGTCTTCGTACCGGAATGCTTTCCGCACGATCCAGCGTCTGCTTGACCTTGGCGCAGTGCCGATTATTAACGAAAATGACACGGTTGCTTCTAATGAGGTGCGTTTCGGGGATAACGATCGGCTTGCTGCGCTTGTGGCTGGAATGATCGGCGCTGACGCCATGATTATGCTGACCGACGTCGACGCGCTTTACACGAAGCATCCCGATGAAGAAGGCGCTGAGCGGATTTTCCGCGTTGACGACATTGATGCGCTTGAAGTTGATATTCACCGGATGGGTTCGAATATCGGAACCGGTGGTATGGAAACCAAGATGGATGCTGCCCGGATTTGTACCCAGTCCGGAATCCCAGTGTTCCTCACCAAAACATCGCTGGCCGAACGCGCATTGCGCGGCGAAAAACTGGGCACAGTATTTACGGCTCAAAAGAAACGCACCCCGCGCAGGCTGTTGTGGTTGGAAATCGCGTCCCAAGTTGCCGGTTCTATTCAGATTGACGACGGCGCCTTGCGAGCGATCTCGGAAAACCGGGCTTCTTTACTGGCCGTTGGTATTACTGCGGTGCACGGAGACTTTGAAGCTGGACAGCCGGTAGAAATTATTGATTCGGCTGGCACTGCCGTTGCTCGTGGCCTGCCCAATTACAGTTCAGCTGATTTAAGCTTAATGATGGGTCAAACCACTTATCAGCTTGGAGAAACACTCGGTCAAGAATACGAGCGCGCTGTGGTGCATGCTGACGTGCTCGTTCCAGTTCGAATCGCAGCCTTAAAAGGCTACGCATAACGTAGGGTGAAACTTATGACAGTACAGAATTTGGCACGCGGCGCCCGAGAAGCCGCACGGGAACTTGCACTGGCAACCCGTTTTGAAAAAGATGCGGCCTTGGCCGCCATGGCGGATGCGCTTGATGCGGCAGTAGCCGACATTCTAGCTGCTAACAAAGAAGACGTTGATGCGGCTGTTGCGGATGGTACGCCAGCTGCTTTGATCGACCGGCTGCGTTTAGACGAATCTCGTGTCGCTGGGATGTCGCATGGTTTGCGGCATTTGATTGGACTGGTAGATCCGGTAGGCGAAGTCGTACGCGGCTGGCAGACTGGTCACGGTCTTAAGATTTCGCAGGTCCGGGTGCCTTTTGGCGTGATCGGCATTATTTATGAAGCTCGTCCGAACGTGACTGCTGATGCGGCTGGAATTTGTTTGAAGGCAGGCAATGCTGCGCTATTGCGGGGCTCGTCCTCAGCTTTGAATTCCAACCGGGCAGTTGTTAAGGCTCTGCGTGCCGGGCTTGAAGAAGTTGGAATGAATCCGGATGCGGTTAGCCTTGTCGAAGGTGGACGGGAAACGACCACCGAGATGATGCAAGCTCGTGGACTGATTGACGTTCTTATTCCGCGTGGTGGTGCGGGGCTTATTAACGCGGTTGTTAAGGGCTCGTCCATCCCAGTTATTGAAACGGGTACCGGAAACTGTCATCTGTACATTGACGCAACCGCTGACCAGGGTATGGCCCTCGAAATCTTGCTTAATGGTAAGACTCAGCGCCCGTCGGTATGTAATGCCACCGAAACACTGCTCGTGCATGAAGATATTGCGGGTGAGTTTTTGCCACAGGCGATTGAAGCATTGCTTGCCGCTGGCGTGACCATCCATGGTGATGAGACGGTGCAAGCAGTAGCTGGCAAGGTTGCGGCGGAAGGTGCTGATGGGGCGAATGTTGTTCCAGCAACGCTGGAGGATTACGCGACCGAGTACCTTTCTCTCGATATCGCAGTGCGGGTAGTACCCACGATTGATGAAGCGATTTCGCATGTTCGTAAGTACACTACCGGGCATTCGGAAACTATTGTGACCGGTACTGTCGCTGCTTCTAACCAGTTCGTCAACGAAGTCGACGCTGCTACGGTGCTGGTTAATGCGTCAAGCCGGTTTGTCGATGGTGGTGAGTTTGGATTTGGTGCCGAAATTGGTATTTCTACGCAGAAACTTCATGCGCGTGGGCCAATGGCAGTCGCTGAAATGACGTCCACCAAGTTTGTGGTAGAAGGTAGCGGCCAAACTCGCGGGTAAGATAGCTAGCTCGTTGGTAAGGGCCCCAGTTCGCGGGTCAGCGCCCTCACTCGCGTTACCTGCCGTTGAACAGTGAGCCTTTAGACGGTTGTTTCTTTAAACTGCCAGATGTCTGTTTGTGGTGTCGGTGCTGATCACCTCGATACCAGTCCCATCTGTGCATAAGTGTCAACTTTTCCCACCCTCCAAGTCGTATATAGCGCTGGAGGTAGGCAAAAGTTGACACTTATGCACGAGATCCTTCTTATGGCTCTGAAAACCGAAGGATGAAAGCCGACATATAGGATTTAGTCCTGGAAAACTGGGGGCGGAATGAGAAAAACAGGAAGTCTGCCTTCAGATAGCGGGCACAGTATGAGCAGACAGCAGGCGCGATCCGAATAAACGCCATGAACTTCCTTTCCACATACCAAAAAAGGGGAAATCAGAAGTCCACAACCTCCCAGAAGTTCAAAATCCCAATGACACGTGCTCATTTAGGCTAATTCGCCCGTGATGATGATTTGAAATTAGGGATTTTCGAACTATCCGCAGATAGTCTGCGGATAGTTCGATTTTCCCTAATTTCAGAACGACCGGTGGGCGTTTTTGGGGTCTTGGCGTGCGGTTTAGAGGTTCCGGCGGGCGTATCACGGGGCGTATCGCAGGGGCGCTCAGCGTATTGCAGTTGGCCCAGAATATTGATGAGCCAGCAACCAGTTAAAAACCAACAACCGATTTAAAAAAACAGCAACCAGCTATGAGTCAGTAACCCGACGGGTGCGCACCATACCTTCTTGGGCCATCGTTGCCACGTGCACGCCATGCTGATAATAACGGGCAACCGACAAACCTCGTCCGCCTTGTGCCGATGGCGAGGCTAAGTCGGCTAAAATCCAGTCCGACATATTGACATCCCGATGCCACCAGATCGCGTGATCTAAAGTTGCCACCGACAAACCCCGGTCCATCCAAAACAGGCCGTGATGACGCATAATCGGCTCCAGCATGAACTGATCGGTGGCATACCCGAGCATTGCGCGATGTAACAACTGCGAAGATCCTTCAGGCAAGGGAGAACGCATCTTAAACCAGATCAATGTAGATTTCTCAACGGTTTGCGCGGGCTTGACCCAAATTGGTCCTGCCACATGTCGCATGTCGACCGAGTTGGTATCATTCATCGCTTTCGCAGCAGGATGTTCAAAACTGCCAAAGAAATCTACCGAGGAAGGCAAGGTCTCCGGATCAGGGGCGTTTGGGGGAGGCGACTGATGATCTACCCCAGGTTGGGCTTCTTGAAAAGAAGTCCGGCACGTAAAAATCGTTTTCCCTCTCTGGGACGCCTCCACTCGTCGCGTAGAAAAAGAACGGGAGTCAGTCACTGGTTCGACTTCGAAAGTAATCGGATACGCGTAGTCGCCAGCACGCAAGAATGCGGCAGTAATCGAATGGATCTTCCGCCCGGATAGTTCGGGTGGCAAAGTGTCTGCTGCTGCCATCACTGCTTGGCCGAATACTTGGCCGCCGTACACACGCTTAGTCATTTGAGCGAAATTCGTGCCCTCGTATAGCCCGGGTTGCAAAACCTCCAACCGCAAAGTCTTCAGTGTCGACGACAAAGGCTCTGCATTAGTTTCCGGAACGTCAAGGTAGCTTGCCATAAATGACCTTAAGTATCGCATTAATCCATAAATCTACTAATAAGTAGGTTACCCGATAGTAACCAACGTGTCCGGACGCAGAAAAATAGCGAAATCGGGATCGTTGACAAGGAAAAACGTGCGCGATAGTGTCGAAAATGATGTGGTGCAAGATGATTCACCATGAGGAAGCTAAACGTACCGGAAAGTGCGCGTACTGACGAGGTGGACAAACGATGCGAGATAGCAACCAGCAATGGAATTCGGCGTTTGGCAATTCAGGCTATTCGACCGATGCATGGGGGAACCCGCTGCCTTCGTACGGCTCTTCGCCGCAGCCGCACCATCAACAGCCGCACCATCAACAGCCGCAAGGTTCGCCTTACACGGGCTCAAACGTCAATTATGATCCGGGGCAGCAACACTCGCCATACGGCCAAAGCCAGCAGGGTACGCAGGGTTACCAAAGCCAGCAGGGCACGCAGGGTTACCAAAGCCAGCAGGGCACGCAGGGTTACCAAAACCAGCAGGGCACGTCAGGCTATCAGAACCAGCAAAGCATACCAAGCTACCAGCGCGGCCACGCCTTTGACGAATATTCGCTTCCCTTACCGCCAAATAATAACGTGGTGCTGAATTACTGGCTCACCACAATCTTCAACGTCATCCCAGCGCTTATTTTCTTCTTAATAGAACCAAACCGAAATTCGAAAGCGTGGGTTTTAAACCGCGACAATATGAATTTCCAGATACTGCGCTTGATCGCTCTCATAACCGCTGTATCCCGACCGTTGTTCACACTAGTTATGGGCGTCCTGCTCGTCATACAGATTATTGCCGCAATGCAGGTCACCTCAAGCGCGGCGACTTTGGCCAGGTCGCCCTTTGTCATCAACATCAAATTCATTAAGTAGCACGGGCGTTTCCTCACGCATTCGGACATGTCACAGCGGCCACCCGGTGTCAGTTACAGAAAACCTTGACAATCTGGCAGAATTAAGCCAGAAACGCTCAATTAAGCCAGACACGCACAATTGAGCCAGAAATTAATATTGACGCCGTTGCCATAAGGGAGAGTCCATGACCCAGTCCGCGCTTAACCGAGATAATCTGCAGGCCTTGGCTGACGCATACGGTATAGCAACTGAGTTTTGGCATTTCGACGGGTACTTAGCCCATGTGGAAGATGCCACCCTGATTGCGGTCCTCAACACGATGGGCGTAGACACCTCGTCTGACGCCGCCATCAGCGCCGCGCTAGAAGAGAAACATAACGAAGCCTGGCGGCGAGTGCTCCCCAGCTGCGTCGTCGTCCGCGATGACCGATCGGCAACCGTCGCCGCGCATGTTCCACATGGATGGAATATTAAGATCGACGTGCTTCTCGAAGAAGGCGGCGAGTTCGCACTCCAGCAAACCGAAGATTTTACGCCGCCGCGTGTTATTGATGGCCACGAGATAGGGCAGGCCTCGTTCGAAATCCCGGCGGGAGTTGAGCTTGGTTACCATAAACTTCGCGCCCGGGTATGGTTTGGAGACGACGCCGCAGACACTGTCGAAGCTGAAACCACTCTGATCGTCGCACCCAACCGACTTCCAGCAGGGAGCTTAGAGAATAAACGTTCTTGGGGCATGATGGCCCAACTGTATTCCACGCGTTCAGCGCAGTCGTGGGGTGTTGGCGACCTTGACGATCTTGCCGAAATGGGTTCGCTTTTCGGCGACCTAGGCGCTGATTACCTGCTTATTAACCCACTCCACGCGGGTGAACCGATCGAACCGCTTTCGCCTTCTCCGTATCTGCCGGTCACCCGACGCTTTTTCAACCCGCTCTACATTCGTCCGGAAAACATCCGCGAATATGCCTACCTCTCGGGCCCGGAACGCTCCCTTGTCACATGGGCAGCCGAAAGCGTGAAAAAAGACTCCCTCGAAAACAAACTAATCGACCGCGATAGCGCGTGGAAAGCCAAGCGGGAAGCTCTTGAGGTTATTTTCAATGCCGGGCGTTCCGATGCCCGCCAGCGCAAATTCGATGCTTACCGTGTAAACGAAGGCGAAGGCCTCGAAGACTTCGCGCTGTGGTGTGCGCTGGTGGAAAACTATGGCGGAACCACATTCCCTGAATCCCTGCGGAACGCAAATTCGCGCGGGGTCGCGATGGCCCGTCGCACGCTCGCTGATCGTATTGACTTTTGGGCGTGGTTGCAGTGGATTATGGATGAGCAACTGGCGATGGCTCAGCAGACCGCGGTCGACGCCGGTATGGAATTTGGTGTTGCCCACGACCTAGCTGTTGGCGTTCATCCGTACGGTGCAGACGTGTGGACCATGCCGGATGCTTTTGCTGCTGGGATGGGTGTCGGCGCGCCACCGGATATGTACAACCAGCAGGGCCAGAACTGGTCCCAGCCACCGTGGCGTCCGGATGTTATGGAAGAACTCGGATATGCGCCGCTTCGCGATATGGTGCGTACCGTTTTACGTCATGCCGGGGCGCTTCGCGTAGACCACGTGATGGGCCTGTTCCGCCTGTGGTGGATTCCTAGAGGTTTCTCTCCCGACCAGGGTACGTATGTGCGCTTTAATCATGAAGCCATGGTCGGCGTGCTCCTCCTCGAAGCACACCGGGCCGGCGCCGTCGTCATCGGCGAAGATCTGGGAACGGTTGAGCCTTGGGTGCGCGACTATCTCAAAGAGCGCGGTATTTGGGGAACCTCGATTTTCTGGTTTGAGAAAGATTTCGACGGGAACCCGAAACGTGCCGAAGATTACCGTCACGATGTGCTAGTTTCGGTCGATACCCACGACCTGCCACCCGCTGCCGGATATCTGGCCGAAGAACACGTCGACCTGCGCGTACGGCTGGGATTGCTGGTGGAACCGGAAGAACAGGTGCGTGCGAAAGCCCGGCGGGAACACGAGTCAGTATGCGCTCGTTTGCGTGAGTATGGCCTGATTAGCGAAGACCCAACCGAACGCGAAATAGTAGAAGCCCTACACGTGTACTTGACCCGGACGCCAGCCCCGTTACTATGCGTATCGTTAGTCGACGCCGTCGGCGAACGACGCGCCCAAAACCAGCCAGGTACCGACCAAGAATACCCGAATTGGCGTATTCCGCTTGCTGATGGCACTGAACAAGTCGTCCTGGTTGAAGAAATGGCGAAGAACCCGCGTTTGCGTTCATTGGTTGCAACCTTTACGGAGGCGTTGGATTCACGCTAGGGTGAGGATATGAGCCACAACATAGATACGTATATCGACGCTCTTGGGGGAGCGGCGAATATTAGGGAGGTTGAATCCTATATTTCGCGTATCTGTGTAGGCGTGGATGATTACGGCCTGATTGATGAGGCTGCCTTGCGGGCTAATGGTGCACTTGCCGTGGTCACGCAGCGCGAAAACGTGCAGATTGTAGCCGGTGATCAGGCGTGCAAGATTACCCAGGCGATGCAAGATAGAACCGGCTTAGCACGCAGGTGCCAAGCCGGTCGTATCTGTTGATGCGTGAGGGCTAACGGATTGCCGCAAAACCCTTCTTCAGATCGTTAATAATATCTTCGACATCTTCCAGGCCCACCGACAGCCGAACCGTGCCACCGGTGATTCCTGCTTGTTGAAGCTGCTCTTCTGAAAGCTGGGACTGAGTGGTCGACGCCGGATGAATGACCAGCGAGCGCACGTCACCAATATTGGCCACGTTTGAGTGAAGCTCGAGCGCGTCGACGAACTTTTGACCGATTTCACGCCCGCCAACTAAATCAAAAGACAGCACGGAACCGGCTCCCTTTGGCAGATATTTTTGTGCCAGTGCGTAATCCGCGGACGACGGCAGCGATGCGTAATGGACGCATGCCACACCCGGTTGAGTTTGAGTAAACTTGGCGACTTCGAGCGCGTTTTTGACGTGTCGTTCCATACGTAGCGATAGCGTTTCGATCCCAAGATTGAGGATCCACGCGTCGAGTGCCGATAGCGCAGCGCCCGTGTCGCGCAGGATAGTAGTGCGTACGCGTGCTGTAAACGCACCGCCCCCGAGATCGCCAAAGACGACGCCGTTATAAGACGTATCTGGTTCGTGGAAAGCTGGGAATTTACCGTTTTTCCAGTTGAACTTGCCGTTTTCGATAATGGCACCACCCAGCGTTGTACCGTGACCGCCGAGGAACTTGGTCATCGAGTGGATGACGATATCAGCCCCGTAATCGAAGGGACGTAACAAATAAGGTGTGGCGACGGTTGAATCAACGATCAAAGGAATCCCGTTATTGTGGGCAATTTCCGCAATGGGTTCGATGTCGAGAATATCGCCCTTCGGGTTGGGAATCGTTTCCCCATAGAAGAGCTTCGTGTTATCTTGAACAGCCGCCTGCCATTCGTCAAGATCGTGTGGATCCTTGATAAATGTGCAGGTGATACCGAGCTTGGGCAAGGTGTTGCGGAAAAGGTTGGCCGTTCCACCGTACAGCGAATGGGAGGCCACAATATGGTCACCGGCACTTGCCGCGGTGACGACGGCGTAAAAAATCGCGGCTTGCCCGGAGGAAAGTACGATTCCAGCGGTTCCGCCTTCGAGCGCAGTAATTTTATCTTCGACGACGGAAACGGTGGGGTTTCCCAGGCGTGAGTAAATCGGGCCGCCTTCGGTCAGGGCGAATCGGTTTGCGGCCTGTTCGGCGTCGTCGAAAACGTATGCTGAGGTTTGGTAAATCGGGACTGCGCGTGAACCCGTTACCGGGTCGGGTTGTTCATATCCGGCGTGGATTTGCAGAGTGTCAAATTGGTAAGTCATGGGATCGCTTTCTTTACGAAAGCGGGCAAGTGGGTGCCGTTTATAGTGGCAAGGTGCCGGGTGTAACGGCGAAGTATTCCTTTGTCGATGCCCACCAGCCCGCTAAATTTATACGGGTCTGGAGCGCTGCACTTGGCTCGAAGAGGGAGTGCGCGCTAGCTGAGCATTCGCATGTGTTGGAACATGGTTTTATATTATGCGGACCTTGGTCCTAATGCTAGTGGTGGTTGAGCTTTGTTTTAAAACGTGAGATACGCGACAGGGCTAGCATCAGCTGTTGAGCAGTGATGCTAGCCCTTATGCACTATATGCGGAGCGAATCCTGTATGGTATCCGGCCTTTATGCTCCGGTGTTTGCAGGTTCCTTTTCCATCTGGGTGGCCAGCAAGAAGCTGCCGCCGATAAATAATCCGCCTCCAGTTAAATTCCCGAGGAAGGCGAATAACAGATTACGGCCCATTTCAAAAACTGTGGTGCCACCGGCGTCGTTCAACAAACCGAGAGAGAACGTGGTCATATTAGCGACAACGTGTTCGAATCCGCCGGCGACGAATGCGGTAATCGCCCATGCCAGCACAAGGCTGATGGCGATTTCATTCTTCATACGCGTGGTGGTCCAGATTGCAAGGCAAACCAGAATATTACACATGATGGCGCGGAAGAAAATCTCGGTATTGGATTTGTCGATTTTGCCGGCGAGCACGCCGTCGAGCATTATTCCTGGGTCGGAACCGTCTTTGTAGACGTTGGCATACGTGGTGAGTAGGGCGATTGTTACGGAGCCAATAAAATTGCCGACCATCATAGCTAATAGCGTGAGGGTGGCCTGCAACCAGGAAACTCGCTGTTTGATTGCTGCAATCGGCATAATCATCATGCCCGAGGTCGCGAGTTCGCCACCTCCAAACACAATGAAAATAAGGCCGATACCGAAAACTCCACCCATTAGTAACTGGGTCCATTCCGATCCGGCAACATAGTGTGCGGCTGGGCCGGTGAACATAAAAGTGACACCTAGGCCAACAAAAGCCCCGGCCAGCGCACCACCCATCAGATAGCCAAAAACATTACGTGATTTAATCGCCTTTGAAAGGCCGGTTTCCGCTGTGCGGTCAATGCTTTGCGTTAAAGTTTCCATGCCCCACACCGTAGCCCACTCGGGTAAGAAATGACCGGGGCTTGCCGGATATGCGCAGTATGTGGACAGCCCCCGTGCGCGGGTGGGCTACCAGATCCGGACGCACTGTTGGGCCATGCCGTACTACCAGATCCGGACGCGCTCGTCGGGCGGGAGGTACAGTGCATCGCCTTCTTGCACGTCGAATGCTTCCGCAAACTCATCTAGGTTCTTGACAATGCCGTTGCAACGGAACTCCGCCGGGGAATGCGGGTCAATGGCCAGTAGCTGGATCATGAACTCATCGCGTCGCTTTTCTTGCCAAATCCGGGCATACGACAGCAGAACTCGCTGAATCCCGCTGAAACCTTCGAGCACCGGCGCATCCTTGGAACTTGCTAGACCATCGCGTTGACAGGCGATATTGTACGCCTTCAGACCAATCGTTAATCCGCCAAGGTCACCAATGTTTTCACCCAAGGTGAGCTCGCCGTTCACGTGATGCGGGCTATCTGGACCAAGCTGAGCAGGAATATAAGCGTCATACTGAGCCACTAGCGACTTGGTGCGTTTTTCAAACTCTGCCCGGTCAGTATCGGTCCACCAATTATTAATCCGGCCTTCGCCGTCGTACTTGGAACCTTGGTCGTCAAAACCGTGCCCGATTTCGTGCCCGATGACCGCACCAATACCACCGTAATTCCATGCCGGATCGGCGTCGGCGTCGAAGAACGGAGGCTGCAAAATTGCCGCTGGGAAGACGATTTCGTTGCCGACCGGAGAATAGTAGGCGTTGACGGTCTGCGGGAGCATATGCCATTCATCGCGGTCTACCGGTTGGCTGAGTTTGGCAAGTTCGAAATCGTAATCGAACTGGGCGATAGCGCGGATATTATCGACCAGGCTATCTGGGGTGATGCTAAGTGCCGAGTAGTCTTTCCATTTCACCGGATAGCCGATCTTGGTGGTGAAACTTTCGAGCTTGACCAGCGCTTTCGCCTTCGTTTCCGCCGTCATCCAATCGAGCGTGGATATCGATTCGCGGTAGGCGGCAATCAGGTCCGCAACCAGCTGTTCCATTTTTGCCTTATGCGCAGGCGGGAAATGTCGGGCGACATAAATCTTGCCTACTGCCTCGCCGAGGGCAGAATTAACGACGCCGACTGCGCGCTTCCACCGGTCGCGTTGCTGTTCTTGGCCGGCGAGCACCTGCCCATAAAAACTGAAATGGGCCAGTGAAATTTCTTCAGACAGGAACGCTGCGCGTGCCAGAATCAGATGCCAACGCAAATAAGTGCGCCACGCGTCCACGTCGAATTCTGCCCATACGTCGGCGAAGCCGGTGAATGAACGCGGGGTCATGACGAGGATTTCTGGGGCGTTGGCGGCGCTGAGGTCAATTGAGTCGAGGACCGACTCCATATCGAAACCGGGGGTGAGCTGGCAAAGCTCGGTGAAGCTCATCAGGTTATTCGTCAGGTCCGCATTGCGTGCTTCCACATTAGTGAAGTGGTGGGCGGCGAGTGCGGTTTCGACTGCCATAATCGTTTCTGCGGCGGCAGTGGCCTGTGCGGTGTCAGCGCCGGTGGTTAGCGCATAGAGCATTGGTATGAACTGGGTGTATGCCTCGCGTACCGGGGCGTGCTCTTCCGCGCGGTAGTAGGCCTCGTCGGGCAGACCCAGCCCGGACTGGTAAAACCAAGGCACGTAGCGATCCGGATTATTCCGGTCGGCATTAATCGAAAAATTGAACGGGCCGTCAATGCCGGTGGCAAGGAAGCGACCGAGAACTAGGGCGAGTTCCTCTTTTGTTTCGGCTACATCGAGCGCCGCAAATTCTGCGGCGAGCGGGGAGGCACCGAGTTGGTTAATTCGTTCTACGTCCATAAATGAGGAATACAGATCGGCGATTTTCTGCTCTTCGGCAGAGTTGGCGGTGCCTGCTGCTGTAGCCCCGTTTGCTACCAGCTCTTCAACAATCGTACGCACGTCAATTTCTGACTGGTTGCGCAGATTAATAAAACTGCCCGTGGAGGCTTGGTCAGCCGGGATCTTCGCGGCCTGTAGCCATTCGTCGTTGACATACCGGAAAAAATCATCGGCTGGTCGAATAGACGGGCTGAGGGCTTTAACAACTTCAGTAGTGGTGGCATCGCTAATCATGCATACCAGCCTACCTGCGTGTATGGAGGAGGCGCGTATTTGTTCGCCGCAGGGTTAGAGCGCACGGTAGGAGGAGTGGGGAAGCGGCGGTAGGAGGCGTGCCAGATAGTGTGCCAAATAGTGTGCCAGATAGTGGGGTAGACGGTGTAGTAGATGGCGTAGCAGAAGCCGGGTACAATGGTCCTATGCGAGTACATATTGCGGCAGATCATGCTGGGTTTGAATTAAAAGCACATCTCGTGGAACATCTGACCAAGGCTGGTCATGAAGTTGTCGACCACGGGTACGAAGTATACGACCAGTTTGATGCCTACCCACCGGTGTGTTTTGCGGCTGGGGAAGCTGTGGTTGCTGACCCGGGATCGCTGGGTATTGTGATCGGCGGGTCTGGTAACGGTGAGCAGATTGCCGCTAATAAGGTGCCGGGCGTGCGTGCTGCGCTGGCGTGGAGTGATTCCACGGCGGAGCTGGCTCGCGAGCATAACAATGCGAATGTAATTTCGATTGGTGCCCGTCAGCATACTGTTGAAGAAGCTACTCGCTTTGTGGACATCTTCGTGGCGACCGGTTATGACCCGGAATCGCGCCATCAGTCCCGCATCGAGATGCTCACCGAGTACGAAGAGCGGTAACTTTTTATAGCGTGCGGAAATCCGCCCGCCTGCGGAACTCTGCCCGCCTGCGGAACTCTGCCCGCCTGCGGAACTCCGCCCGCCTGCGGAAATCCGCCCGCCCACCTGCGAGACTAGGTACCTAGGCGCCAGACCGGGCGCCTAGGCGGAATTTCAACCGCGGTTAAATGTGAATCGCCGGGTCGATATGGGTGGTCACGCAGGTTTCCTCGGCCTCATGAGTTTCAACCGGCCGGTTCCGCGCCGGGATTCCCACTGCGGTATGCGCATCGGGCACGTCTTTAACAACCACTGCATTGGCGCCGATCGCTACATCGTCCCCAATTTCGATCGGGCCGAGTACTTTCGCGCCACTGCCAATCACAACCCGGTTACCCACCGTAGGATGACGCTTACCCGGCGACATTGAAGTCCCGCCAAGCGTGGTCCCATGGAAGATCACCACGTCATCGCCCACCTCAGCAGTCTCTCCGATCACCACACCCATTCCATGGTCGATAAAAAGCCGCCGTCCCAGTTTCGCCCCAGGATGGATTTCCACGCCGGTCAAAGCACGCACAGCTTGCGACAGTAACCGAGCCGGAGTTTTTAACCGCTCATCCTTCGTCCACAACGCGTGAGCAACCCGGTAACCCCACACCGCGTGTACGCCCGGGTAAGACAAGGCCACTTCGGTGAAGTTTCGAGCTGCTGGATCATGGTCGAGAGCGGCTTGCAAGTCCTCTTTCATTTGCTGGCGCAAGGAAAGAGTCGCCTCGGAAACATTCGGCTTGGAAGCGTTCATCAGTCAACCAGCCCTTCAAATAGTGGAGTAGAAACATAGCGTTCCCCAAAATCAGGAACGATGACGACGATGCGTTTACCCGCGTTGTCCGGACGGGCCGCAACCGTAGCAGCAGCATGCAAAGCCGCTCCAGCAGAAATTCCTACCAATAGCCCCTCTTCGAAAGCAGCCCGACGCGCAAAAGCCAGCGCATCGGCCGTAGGCACCGAGATAACTTCGGAGTAGACCTCTTGATCGAGGACTTCAGGGACGAAATTGGCTCCGATTCCCTGAATCCCGTGCGGTCCAGCCTCGCCGGTTGTAAGTAGCGCAGACTCGGCCGGCTCCACGCCAATGATCTCAATGTCCGGGTTACGCTCGCGCAAGTATTTCCCGGTGCCGGTCAGAGTTCCCCCGGTTCCGATACCGGCAATGAAAATATCAACCTGGCCATCGGTATCCGCCCAGATTTCTGGGCCGGTGGTCTCGTAATGCTTCGCCGGATTCGCCGCATTCGTAAACTGCGAAGCTAAAATCGCACCCGGGGTTGCCGCCACGATTTCTTCAGCCTTTTCTACTGCGCCGCGCATCCCGGTAGTAGCGTCGGTCAGCACGAGTTCCGCACCGAAACCGCGCAGTAACGCCCGACGTTCTTTCGACATCGATTCCGGCATAGTCAAAATAACCTGGTATCCACGGGCCGCACCCACCCAAGCCAGCGCGATACCAGTATTGCCCGAGGTAGCCTCCACAATCGTGCCGCCCGGTTTCAAAGCGCCGCTCGCTTCGGCGTCGTCGATAATAGCAAGACCGATTCGGTCTTTTACCGAGTTTGCCGGATTAAAATACTCAAGTTTGGCCAGTACTTCGGCGTTACCGCCCGCGATGCGATTAATCCGCACGAGGGGAGTGCGCCCGATGAGTTCAGTGGCGTCGTTATAAATCGTCATGGTTATGTCCTGTCTATGAAATCTTGTGATTCGGGGATTATCTGGCGCCCACGCCGTTGGGTAACGAGCGTCAAGCATGCACGAAGTGCACGTGAATCAAAGCTTGACGCCCTATAGACAGGTACAACAGCAATCGGTGGAGGTGAACATAATGGCGGTGTCCCTTCCTTCCGTGCTGGGCGGCACCCACGCGGCCGCGACTATTGAAAAATCAACGTCTTTAAGTGTACCTGCTAAGCCAGTTAAGGCAAGCTGGTCTCACCGGTTATTCGCAAACCGGAGCCAGCCGGCAACCGGAGCCAACCGGCGACCGGAACTAGCCGCCAGCCGGAACTAGTCGAAAACCGGTAAGCGTCCAGCGGGACGGTCGTGAATAATCGTGCCTGCTGGTTCTGCTTGCACGCTACCTGCGGAAAGCTCGGCCAGCACTTCGGCAAAACTCTCCGGATCTGCCACTGCTACATCGAGGAGTACACCGTCGGCAACGTATTGGGCGTCCTGAATCGCGTAGTCTAATGCGCGCAGGTCCGCTTCGATTTTTCCGGCATTGGCATGGGGCAGGCGCAGGCGTTGCACTGCGAATTGTTCGGGGCTTACGATTCGTTCGCCGGACAGCGCATGGCGGACCGAATCTGAATACGCGCGCACGAGCCCGCCGGTGCCAAGCAGGGTTCCCCCAAAATATCGGACGACGACGGCGGAAATATCGGTGAGTTCCCAGCCGGTGAGGATATCGAGCATGGGGCGTCCAGCGGTACCGGAAGGTTCGCCGTCGTCCGAAGAATTGAGGATAGGTTGGGCGTCTGGTTGCGAAACGACATAGGCAGAGCAATGATGACGGGCGTCGGGGAATTCGTCGCGGGCGTCGGCAAGAAGTTGGCGGGCTTCGTCGACCGTGGACACCCGGCGTATCATGGTGATAAAACGGGAACGTTTAATTTCAAGCTCAGCGCGTAGTTCGGTATCGGCAGGCAGACGGTAGATTGACATATAAGAATCATAAACCGCAAAGCCCGGCGGGCAAATAAAGCCTTGTGAGCAAACGCTCGTGTTTCTGCGCACAAAACCGGTTCTCAAGATGGCCTTCGCCCGCCCGATTACGCTAGAGTTATTCCTTGTCTGCTTGGGAAACCCAAGCGTGTAAACGTTGATATGAAAGGAGCGGTTGGACTCATGGCAGTACCAAAGCGCAAGATGTCTCGCAGCAACACCCGCTCTCGCCGCGCCCAGTGGAAGGCTGAGCTCACTGAGCTGCAGACCGTTAAGGCACTCGGTGGCCGCGAGGTTCGTATTCCGCGCCGCCTTGCAAAGGCAGCACAGAAGGGCATGCTCGACCTCGACTAAGAAATGCTTAGCAGGTTGCGTGTAGTAACGAGCTTTCAGCAGTAGCTGGCTAAATGGCTTCGATCTTCGGATCGGGGCCATTTTTGTTTGTCTTGGTGAACTGAGCATGCTTTGCTGTCGAATACAGCCACAGCGAGTGTATTTTGCGTCCCGTACACATGCTTCGCATCTAAAACTCGGGTTTTGCGTCCCGTACACATGCTTTGCATCTAAAACTCGGGTTTTGCGAGCAGAAATGGGCCTAGAGCCACGTTTTCAGCTCCCCAAACTCCCTTCCAGTTCTCCGAAGTCCGTTTTCTGCTCCCCAAATTAGGGAAAATCGAACTATCCGCAGACTATCTTCGGATAGTTCGATTTTCCCTAATTTCAAATTGCTCTAACCCTGAAACAGTCATAAAAACAGTAGATCAGAGGCCATCAGCCGTGCTGGAGGCACTGTGCCAGGTGCTAAATGGTGCTATCGGCTCTTAAAACCCTGCTGATCGTTAAAACCGGAGCGCACCTCAATATTTTGTCTGATGAAAGAGACAAGCCGCTAAATTCCGGCTTCAGAAGACCTCCTCGAAGCAAGAAGATCCAGAAACTAACTACACGCTTATCTGTGAAGAACCACTTTGATACTGCCATCTCGCTATTTCGTTAGATTTTCATGGGACATTCCATACCCTATGGGTACTTTGCTTTCATATTCGGTATAAGATCAATGTGTAGTGTGTCCGTTACCACGTCTTGGTGATAATGGGCTCAGGATTTAGGCCACACACGGAGAAAGGCACAATCTAATGAATTTTGATCCACGCACGATCACTGCCGAACAACTCTCAGACCCGAGTGTTGAAGCTGGTGATCTAGGAAATATAGCTAATGAACGCCCCGATTTGTGGCAAGCGATTCTTGAACATCCGAAGTGTTACCCGGGTCTAGCTGATTGGATTCGAGCACGTCAAGCTCAGGCAAAACCGGCTACAGAACAGACTCCTAGTGACAAGTCAGATGAACCGGCACAGGATGCTACACAGGCGCAGAGTGCATCCCAGCCGCAGACTTCCCCACAACAGCCGACTTCAACGCAGCAACCGGGGGTGCAACAGCCGCAGGCTAAACCGCAACCAATGGGTCAGCCGATGGGAGGCCCGATGGGCCAGCCCGGTCAGCCCGGTCGTCCGATGGGTGGTCCGATGGGTCAACCTGGCCAACCGATGGGCCAACCAATGGGGCAGCCAATGGGCCAGCCCGGCCAGCCAATGGGGCAACCGGGTCAGCCGATGGGCGGTCCAATCCCAACATATGGCCAACCACATGCGCAAGGCGGCATCGCGGGCATACCTGGCATTGCACAACTGAAATCCCAGCGCGGAAAGTTTATGCCGATCCTAACCGGCCATATTATTATGGCCGTCGGATACCTTCTTGGGCTTCTCGCATTCGTTTTGCCTGTTGCCAAGATTGAGTTCTTCGGATCAGCGACCAAGGTCGGGTTCTTTGGGTCGGATAGCCCAACAAACCTCAGCGCAATTTTGATCTTGCTGGTATTCATCGCCGCGCTGGTACTGATTGGCATGAGCGTAGCTAAACCAAGCTATACGATGTTTATTTCCCTATCGGTAGTAACAATCGTTGCTGGTTCGCTAGCTGCAGTAATGTCCATGAACACAATGAATATGCTGTCAACAGTATCTGGAGGTTACGGATCGACCGGAGCTGGTTTATACATTATGACTCTCGCCGGTCTGGTGATGCTGGGAGGCGGAATTGCCTCTTTCATCAACATACTTCAGAAACCTACGAAGTAACGTCGAGTAATTTCGACAGGTAAAACTAACACCAGGTCTTTTCAAGTCATTCTTGAAAAGACCTGGTGGCGTATTACGATGAGTAGGAATACTGCTCTTATACTCGGATGAGTAGAGTTGGGCTACATAACGGATGTAAGGACGGAGAGATCTTTCGATGATTGACCGTAATCTCATTGATGATCCAGCAACTGATGCATGGACACTCCAAAAGCTGGCTGCTCAATATCCGGATCTTTTTGATCAGATCCTTGCCCATCCAAATTGCTATCCCGAACTTTCTGAGTGGATCCACGCAGTTCGTAGTGCTCGTACCGTCTCGCGCCCTGAACTCGAGGTGAGTGTGCAACTTGAACAAGAGCTGGTATTCGACTCTGACCCGGCCCCGCAGCCAGACCCGGCCCCGCAGCCTGAGCCGGCCCCGCAACCTGACCCGGCCCCGCAACCGCTAGCGCAGCAAGCGACTGAAGTCTTCCAAACTCCGACGTTCAGCGACGTCCAACCAACCGGTTATGCACCCGCGGCAAGCTACATGGATGGGACAGGCTCACACGTTCCTGCTACCAGCCCGGCTTACTATTCTTCTCCGGGTGCGCCGCAAACACCGCCAACCGTGGTCGCACCAAAGAAAAGCGGGGCGAAGTATGTTGCGCTCGGTGGTGGAATAACTCTTGTTTTAGTCGGCGTCGTTGTCGCAGTACTGTACTTTCTCGGCGTCATCGGCGGCGATAAAGGCGACCAAGAAGCTACGAGCCCGGCATCGAGCAGTCCGGAAACAACCGAGTCTGCATCGCCCACGCCAACACCAACCCAATTGTCGCCAGCTACTGAGCAGCCAACGCGGGATACCCCGCCCGATTCCACCGGGCCCCGGCCAACAACTCAACAAACATTAACCGCTCGGGAACGGGGTGTGAACCTCACTCATTCGCATCCAGAGGCGGGCGGACCACTCCCAAACTCGGCATTGCAGTTGCCTAATGCTGAACCTTGGGACGGAATGTCAATTGCGATGGTGACCACGCCATCAGGGAATATTTCGTGCGATATTCTCGATGACGGTTACGGTACCATGCTGGCTTGTGACGTCACTTCCTGGCATGAATCGGCTCCAGTAGAACCGGTGAACACGTTCCCGGAATTGAGTGACTACTATTTCGTGATCCTCGGCTATGACGATGAAAACGGATACTACGGCGGCGCGCGCACCGAAACTTTCTGTTTTATGGACAACGGATGCGGATCGGGGCTTGAACCTACTGTGCCTGCCTACGGACAGATCGTGTATCACGGCGATGTCGCCTGTGCCAGTGAAGAGAACGGGTTGAGTTGCTGGAACACGATTACCGGGCATGGAGTGTTTATGAGCCGAGAATATTTTGAGGGATATTAATACGTCTTATAAATGTTGAGCCAGCCAAGGTAGCGCAGTTGACGTTCCGATATGAACGTTTAGCGTTGCATATTTGTCTCCGCGGGTAGGCCCGCGATTAATCATGACAACCGGCTTGTTTTCTTTCGCGGCTTGTCGAACAAAACGCATTGCCGAGCCGACTGCAAGAGACGATCCGGCAACTACTAGCGCATCAGCGTCCGAGACGATTTCGCGGGCGTGGACGACGTCGTCGTGGGGTACTTTTCCGCCAAAAAATACGACGTTTGTGCGTAATATGCCACCGCATTTTAAGCAATTAACAATGCGAAAGCCGGTGGTATCAGCAACGGAAGCATCAGCGTCGGGCGCAATATCCATGACGCGCGGGTCGGCTATGCGAAAACCCGGATTGAGTGCTTCGAGCCGTTCATGGAGGGACTGCCGGGACGTAATTTCCCCGCATTCAGTACACAGCACTTCGTTGTATCTGCCGTGTAAATCCACGACGTTGCGTGAGCCAGCGCGGCTATGTAGCCGGTCAACGTTTTGGGTGATCAGTCCGTTGACCACACCGCGATGTTCTAATTCAGCAAGGGCGAAATGGCCTGCATTCGGCTGGGCAAGCTGGGGACCAAACCATCCTTGATGATTGCGCGCCCAATAATGACGACGCCACCGGTAGTCTCCCATAAATTGCTGGAGCGTGATCGGATGCCGTGGGGGAGAGCCAGGTGAGCGATAATCTGGTAGCCCTGAGTCCGTAGACAGTCCAGCCCCGGTGATGAACGCTAAGGTTTTCCCGACGAGCAGGTCGCGTACCGGAGTAAGTGCTTGAGCAATATTGGAAGGGTCAGGGCGTGCGGCCGACGCCGGTGGCGCAGCAATGTTTTTCACCCGGAGATTGGGTGGCGAAGTGGTCGGGAAATAGTCTTCGATTCGGTGCGCCATATGGTCAGTTTAAGCCGAATAGGATTGGCCCGCTTGACGGCAATTTGCTAGCCGCTCTGTGGAAGATGTGCCGTTGACGTGTCGTAGCAGGCAAAACTGTGGAAAACATGCGGGGTATTCACGGTATCTAGCTGTGCCAGTGGATAACTTTCAATCTACTTTGCTCTTCATTGTTAGCTTGTGATCATGAGCAAAGCACACGTAAATACCGATCCATCAATATACCGCGCGCTAGACCGGGAATTTAGTCGCGGTAATAGCGGGAGGCGAATCAGGGCGCTGAGCGCGATGGTGGCAGGTATTCTCGCGTGTGCTTTGCTCGGTTCTTGTAATGGTGGAGCAGAGCCAACGGTTAGTCCGCAAGAGACGCAGTCGCCGCAAAACGAAACCCCTACAGACGATTACACGATTCCGCCTCGCCCAGATGTTGATCCGGTAATTGAGCCGGAGCTAAGTGGAGATCCGGCGGCGGATGCCTTAAGCGTTGCTTTGTACTTTGCACAGCTGTACCCGTACATATACAAGACCGGGGATACTACGCAGTGGGATGCTTATAGTGCGCCGGAGTGTGAATACTGTTGGCAAAGCTCGGAGGAAGTACAGAATCTTACCGCCAATGGTGGATGGGCGGAGCAAAGCCTTGAGCCACACGAATACACCATAGGGATCATTGACGAGACCGCGAATATTTATGAAATTCAACTTCTCGTAACGCGCTCTGAGGTCGTCGTGTATGACGTAACAGGACAAACCACATATGAAGAGGGAGAATTCCATCTCGTTTTTAAAGTAATGCCAAGCGAAGAGGGCTACCCGCAATGGCAGGTGCTCTCTTTCCAGATAGGTGACCCATCGGGTTTCACAAGAGAGTAGCGCATGATCGTTTATAAAGTCTTGACGATGTTGCTCGTATTTATGCCATTAGCTACTGAACAGGCTATTGACTGGACGGGTAATGCGAATGGTGACCAGGTTTTCATTGAGGGAATGTTTTCAACTACTGGCGCATTTAACGGCTCGACTCAATATGACGGGCAGATTCCCACCCACTTCGGCCAAGGCGCATGGCACATCCATGCATTGCTTTCCGAACGGCCTCCTATCGAGTGTAATGGCACGTTATCAATCGTTGACGAATGGGTAGTGTGTATTGAGTATCCCGGAGAAGACGAACCTTCGGCGGCAGAGTTAGGCAGATATGTTCGCGATAATGCGGCAAGTTTTATTATCCCAGGATCGCTTACTGCTCAGCCCTCGCTTGGCGAAGTGTTGATTAATAAGGCTGTCTATTTCAGCGCTTCTGCACGTGCCTATAGTGCCACGGTTACTGTCCTTGGCTACCCGCTCGACCTACAACTAACGCCGGTCAGCTACGCATGGGATTTTGGTGATGGTAATACGCGCATCACTACGACACCGGGCGGGCCATGGCCGGATGGGGATGTCACGCATACTTACTATTCGCCGGGCGAGGTAATCCCAGGTGTGACTGTTTCATGGACGGTTGATACGGCGTTGCCCGGTGATCCGTGGACGCGAATTCCTGGTTTGGCGGTTACAAACGCCTACGCTGATCCGTTCAGCGTTGTCGAAGCGCATTCAGTATTGTCAGTCGGCTAAACTAAGTCCAGTAAGTGACTGATAAAGGAGCGTCATGTCTGGACCGGAAAAGCCCGATGAGAAGCCTTCTCCAACGAAAGGATTAACCGAAGAAGAACTCGCAAAACTTAAAGCTGCACAACGTCGCAATATGATCTTGGCAGTGATTGGTGGTTTGATACTTGCAGTGCTCGGATGGTTTGCAGGTCAAAACATGCGTGGTGATGATAACGGCATGGCCATGTACAGCGAAGCTCAGGTAATTTCAGAGTTCTACGTAGCCGATAATCTAGGAGCGAACCAGTAAATGTTTCGTCGTAAAAAGGCTCGGATACCAGATTTCTTACGCGACGCAAACGGGACTTTAGCGCTCGCGGCATCGCCGGTTGAACCAGTCAGTGAAGGGAAGTGGATCGGGGGCTGGGCCACTGAGCTTGCCCTCGCAGATTCCGCAGGATACCGGCAAGTTCATGAATGGTCTGATTTCGAAAATGGTTCGTGGGACGATGACACCAACACGTTGATCCTCACGTTTGTCGATCCGCGGCTTGAACCATTGGTTCTGAGCTTGCCGCGTGAAGCTGACGGCTTGATTATCACCATGATTCGGGAACGGGTGGATCGTTCTATCGTCTTGCAACAATTCGCTGAAATGCCTTCGGGTGGAATCGCACGAGGGCAATTGCGACGCAACGCGGACGAATCACTATTCGTACAAATTATTGTTGATAATGAGCCAACTGCCGCCGATGAAGCGGTTTTGCGTGAGCTGGAAAATGATCTTCGAGGAGCTGTAGGGCTCGACAGTTAGGTGTGGAACTGAGCACAGTAGCCGAAAACAGCCCGGCGCGAATTCGCATTTTCAAAATTCTTTGCTAAAGTTTTTCAAGTCGCAATCCCGCGTAGCTCAATGGCAGAGCACCCGACTGTTAATCGGGTGGTTGTTGGTTCGAGTCCAACCGCGGGAGCCAAAACCCGGTCAAGCCACAAGCTACGACCGGGTTTTTCCGTTATATAAACGAAGACTCACGTGTTAAGGTCAAAGGCAGTAGTTTAACTATCAACAAGGAAAGTAGTATGGCTGGTCTCCTCGATGTTATTAAAGCTCGGCGTTCTTTTTACCAGATTGGTACAAATACTGATAAAAACGCGGACGACGTCGTTGCGGCACTTCGCGCAGTGATCTCCAGTGTTCCTTCAGCGGTGAATAGCCAGTCGAGCCGTCTTGTAGTGGTCACTGGCGAGAAGCACGTGCAGCTGTGGAACATGATTGAAGAAACACAACGTGGCGCCTTGTCTAAAGAGATGTTTAAGCGGTTTGCACCGCGATTCACGTTGGCAAAAAAAGGTTTAGGAACGATTCTGTTTTTTGAAGAGCGTCAAGCGGTTGAAGATATGCCGCTTAACGAGAGTCGCCAAGAGCTTTATAAACATGAGAACCATGCGTTTGCGACCTATGCCGCTTGGCTAGCGCTCCAAGACCTTGGGCTGGGAGCATCGCTACAGCACTACAATATTGGTTATGAGCAGGGTTTCGATAAGGAGATTCGAGAGTTTCTTGACTTGCCAGCCGGATGGGAAATGCTTGCGCAGATGCCTTTTGGTTCCATCGACGCAGAGGCTGACGATAAGCCTAGACTGGACCCAACTCAGCGGGTTATTAAAATTTCATAGTTTGCTCACTTTGTAGCGTTAAAGCCCGATATTGGCGTATTGCTGGCCAATATCGGGCTTTAACGTCTTTTCCGGCAGAGTTCGCAGTTTGGTGATTTTGAGCACACGCTCTGATATTCTTATCTAGATAAACTTTTGGAAGGAGAACGCTATGGTGCCCGTTGAAGATAACGAGAACAAAAACCTTGGCAGTTCGGATAACGCGCAGCCGCCTCAAGACAAGACTGAAATAGGAGGATTTGCTCCGCAACCAAATGCTCAGCAACCTCCACAGTCAGGTGGACAGACGCCTCCGCAACCGTGGGAACCGCAGGGTGCGCCGGCACCGCAACCGTGGCAGCAGCAGCCTGGTGGTCCACCACAGCAGCCGTGGCAGCCGCAGGGTGTACCGGCACCGCAGCCGTGGCAG
Source organism: Actinomycetaceae bacterium (assembly GCA_012516575.1). Lineage (GTDB taxonomy): Bacteria > Actinomycetota > Actinomycetes > Actinomycetales > Actinomycetaceae > Arcanobacterium. Next base: position 5,964 of record JAAYWS010000104.1, on the reverse strand, counting down.
CAGCAGCCTGGTGGTCCACCACAGCAGCCGTGGCAGCCGCAGGGTGCACCGGCACCGCAGCCGTGGCAACAACAGCCTGGTGGTCCACCACAGCAACCATGGCAGCCACAGGGCGCACCGCCGCCGCAGCAACCAGGTGTTCCACCGCAACAACCGTGGCAGCCACAGGGTACGCCGCCGCAACAGCCTGCTCCAGGGCAACAAAGTCAACCGGTGCCACCGCAACAACCGACCGAACCGGCGTCGGCGCAACCACCTGGTGGGCCAGAACCCACACAGCAACCTGTTGAGCCGAAGCCCGCCGAGCCAACGCCAGCTGAGCCGAAGCCAGCCGAAGTAGCACCAGCTGAGCCGAAGCCAGCCGAACCGGCACCTGTGGAACCAAAGCCCGCCGAGCCAACACCAGCTGAGCCGAAGCCAGCAGAATCGTCGCCTTTTGCTCCCAAGGATCTAGAACAAGCTAAGCCAGCGGGAGACAAAGAAGCTACACCAGCGTCTGCTGCTCCACAGCAGCCAGCTATGACTGGTTGGGCGCCACAACAGGAGTCTGGTCAGCAAGCATCAGGTGGCCAATCAGGCGGTTGGCAACCTCCTGCCTCGTCCGGTCCGCAATCCGAATCTGGAAAGAAGCCAGAATCTGGAGGGTCAGGCAAGAAATCACCGGCACTCATTATCGGAATTGTGGTGGGCGCAATTGCGGTTATTGGCCTGATTATTTGGGGTGCTTTCGCACTACTTGACGGAGACGACAAGAAAGCGGACGAGCCTGAACCCACTCCAACCGAAGAAGCTACTGACGTTATCGAGCCTGGAACATACACGGTCGGCGAAGATATCGCGGCAGGAAAGTATTATCTCGAACCACTGGACACTATGGGCAGTATCGAGATCACTGAGAAGGACTCTTCGTGGATTACCGGATCGGACTGGTTCTATCGAACGATTTACGTGGAGTTCAAGGATGGCGATGAGGTTGTCTTAGAAGATGCGAAAGGCTATCCATTCGACCAACGACCAGAACCAAATAAGGAAGAAATCCAAGGGTCTTATCTCATCGGTGAGGATTTGGATGCCGGACTTTACGTTGTCCTCCCAGATGAGAGCGGGAGCTGGGTTGAAGGCGATATAGCTTCGGATATGCGCTGGTCTTCGGATTCGCGAGTTATTGCAGGCCTATCCGGTGTTGAATACGGTGTTATTGAAGTCGAAGACGGCGATTATCTGCATATTGACAGAGGAACGGCAGTCCCTATTGCAGAGGCTCCTGAAGCAGACCCAACGGTTGATGGTATCTACCGAGTCGGCGAAGAAGTCCCCGCCGGATACTACCGGGTGCTACCAGTTGATCCGAATACGAATATATCCATCACTACCTACAAGAGCACGCGTACTACCGATATTGTCTACAACGAATATGCAGACGATCAGCTGTACGTAGACTTGCAGGATGGCGATTATGTCAAGCTATACAATGCTTCGCTAGAAGATCCAGAAGCCGAAGTAGATATTGACTTGAATGATTTCTCTGGAATGGTGGAAGTAGGTCGAGAGATCGAAGCTGGTGAATATCAGGTTCAAGCCGGTGAAGAATACTTCTCGTTGCGTATTTTGGGTACCGACGGTATGCGAGTATGGTCCGACTACGAATATCTCAGCATCGACAATATGGCTTATGTTTCAGTAGAAGAAGGCCAGTATCTGTGGATCTCGCGCGGCGCGATTGTGCCGATCGCTGACGCCACTGTCCAAACTGTCCTTGAAAACACCATGCTGAAGGTTGGTTTGGATATTGATCCGGGAACCTATATATTGTCGCCGATCGATGACTACTCGAGCTACGAGATTTTCAGCGATGCAACACTGAGTTGGGAATCTAGCAAGAAATTTGAGTCGATTGATGCTGATATTGAAGTGACGCTGGAAGAAGGCGACTACATCGTTCTCGATGGTGCTTCGCTCGCTCCTGCGTCGTAAAAATAGCGTAGAGATCTAGTCTCAACGCGAAACGTGTAGCGCTGACCCGGCTGGGGGAGAACTGGCCGGGTCAGCGCCCTTCTTTGGCTAAAAATCCGCGTTATCCTGTAATGAGAAAGTACGCGGAAAGGAAATGGGATGGCATCTGCAGGACGCAATAACCATTCAGACCCTTCGGATGCAGACCGGTTCAAACCGCCACACGAGAAAACCGGGGATGCGCAGCGCACGCCTGGTTGGCAGCCGCAACAAACATGGCAGCCGCAACAGCCCGTGCAACCACAAGAAACGACCCGCCCTCAAATTCCGTGGCAATCGCAACCTGCATTCGGACAAGCTCCGCATAGTGGACAATCGTCACCGCCACAATGGCAAACATACGGGTCTCAATCCGGAACGCAGAAAAAATCACGTGCGGTCTTTATCAGCGTCGTCAGCGTTGTTGTAGTGCTACTAGCCGGCATTTTCGGTGGTGTGTATCTGTTGCTGAACAAAGGAGAAGCACAACCCGACCCGACTCCGAATCCCAGCCCCACGATTGACGATGTTATCGGTAGCGGGACATACACGGTCGGTACAGATATTCCGGCAGGCAGATACCACGTTGAGCCTAATGGGTATTACGGAAGCATTAGTATTTCGGTAGAAGATGATTACCTGTTTTCCGGATACAAGAGCTTTTACCGGCCAATTTATATCGAATTACGTGATGGTGATGAGTTTTCCTTAGAGAGTGCAAAAGCGTATCCTTTCGACGAGCGTCCGACTCCGAATGGTGCGGAACTGGAGGGTTCTTACCTCATCGGAGAAGATCTTCCCGCCGGTACTTATGTTGTTATCAGTACTGACCCCAACTGGGAATACGTCGATATTAGTTTGTCATCGGATATGCGGTGGACGATCGACTCTGAACTCACCTACTATCCCTTCGGCTTGAAATACGCCGTTGTGGAGGTAGAAGACGGCGACTATCTGCATATCGACGAGGGGACCGGATACGCGATAGCGGATGCGCCAGCGCCGGATATCAACGTAGATGGCGCGTATCGAGTGGGTCCGGATGTGGAACCGGGTTATTATCGAGTGCTCCCGATAGATAATAGTGTTGAAACAACAGTAATCGTCAGTGCTACGTCGCGAGGGTGGGAACAGCTGTTCAATGAGTATGCCTATGATCAGCTTTATGTTGATCTTCATGAAGGCGATTACGTCGTGTTGATGAATGCCCAGCTCACCGATGCCGAAAACGAAGGGTCTTACGACTTAGCGGATTTTTCGGGAATGCTTGAAGTCGGACGCGATATTGCGCCCGGTGAATACCAAGTAGCAGCAAATTCAACCTATTTCTCTGCGCAAATCATGAATAGCTTGCGTGACCCGTGGGATGTGGAGTACCTCTGGGTCGATAATTATGGTTATGTCACTCTTAATGAGGGGCAATATTTGAATGTTTCGCAGGGCGCTGTGGTGCCAATCGATCAGGCTCAGCCCCAAACTGATTTCGCTAATACGATGTTAAAGGTTGGTTTCGATATTGAACCCGGTAGTTACCGTTTAATTCCGGAAGATACGTTTGCGAACTATCAGATATATGCGGATTCGACTTTAGCCTTTGATTCACTTGTGGACTGGGAATACACGGACGTTGAAACTGAGGTCATGCTCAAAGAAGGCCAATACATTCTTCTTGAAGAAATGCGTCTAGAATAAATCTAGTAATAAAGATATGAAAGAGTTTTGCAATGGCACAGCGAGAAATTAGAGTTATCGGCGATCCAATTTTGCGCACGGTATGCGATCCAGTTACTGAAATTACCGATGGGGTACGTAAGACTATTGCGGATTTACTAGAAAATGTGCAGCAACCTGGACGGGCAGGGTTGTCTGCAAATCAGATTGGAGCTTCCATCCGCGCTTTTGCATGGAATATTGATGGCAATGTCGGTTACATTATTAACCCGGAAATCGTTGAGATATCGGATGAAGATTTCCAAGATGGTGAAGAAGGCTGTCTGTCAGTGCCTGACCTGTGGTTCCCGTGCAAACGCTCTAATTATGCCAAGGCCGAAGGTATTGACCTTGACGGTAAGAAAGTAGTTATCGAAGGTACGGAAATTTGGGCTCGTCTCATCCAGCACGAAATCGACCATTTAAATGGCAAGCTATACATTGATCGTTTAGACCGAGTCAATCGTCGTAAAGCTTTGCAAGCTACGCGAGACCTGTAATGTCACGCCCACGGCTTGTTATCGGGGGTGCTAGCGGTTTTCTGGGGCGTCGGTTAGTTACGGCTGGCATTGCAGCAGGGTATGACGTAACAGTTTTGCGCCGGGGTGATGCGGCTACCCGAGTATCTGAAAAACATGTGAATTATGCGGCTTGGGATCCAAGCATTGGCATGCTTGACCCGCAAGTACTTGCCGGAGCATACGGTGTAGTTAGTTTAAACGGAGCTTCACTTTTCGGTAGTTTATGGACGAAAAACTACAAACAAAGAATGTGGGATTCGCGTATTAATTCGACGCGCACATTGGTCAACAGTATCGGCCGCCTTGCTCCGGAAGATCGCCCGCAGGTTTATCTTGGTAGTTCAGCGATTGGATATTACGGCCCAGATACCGCAGGGGAAATCGCAACCGAAGAGTCTGCGCCCGGTGAAGGCTTTCTTGCTGACTTGTGCCAAGCATGGGAAGCGCAGGCACTGGTAGCAAGCGATTATGGCGTCCGTACAGTTCTTCTGCGAACCGGTTTAGTTATGGGCGACGACGGCGGAATGCTCGGTATATTGCAACATCCGTACCGGATTGGCTTGGGTGTACAAATTGGGGACGGAAGCGCGTGGATGTCGACGATTTCGAGCGTCGATCATGTGCGTGGAATGCTTTTTGCGTTACGTACTCCGGAAGTGAGCGGACCGATTAATTTAGTTAGCCCGCATCCGATTCAGCAGGCTCACTGGCATCGTCAATTGGCACGCCATTTGAAACGTCCTGATATTGGCCGCGTTCCCGCATGGGCAGTCCGAGTAGCGTTGGGGCAGATGGGGAAGGAAGCAGCCCTTGCTTCTCAACGGTGCTATCCGCAAGCCTTGCTTGACGCGGGATTCCGGTTTACTGCGCCAACTTCGGTGGACATTTTTAACCAGGTGCTAGCTCAAGCGCCGCTGGAGTAGCAGTTTATTGTTGTTAGGTGCCAGCAAGGGTGACAAACTCGGGAGTATATGGCATATTTAAAGCAGTTCTGATCTTGCGCGATAGGTGTTAAGGGGAATTTCACCTAGCGCAGGAGGATCACAATGAACACCAAATACGCTACTCGTGGCGTCATATTTATTCATTCAGTGACACCGGCTGTTCAACCACACGTTGAATGGGCGGTGACAAGTGTACTTGGATACCCAGTTCATTTTGAGTGGACCAAACAGCCTGCGTTACCCTCGATGAATCGAGGAGAAGTGTTGTGGACTGGTGAAGCCGGAACCGGTGCCATGATCGCTTCGGCTTTGGGCGGCTGGGAACATTTACGCTTTGAAGTCACAGAAGAACCCACGGCTATTTCTGATGGTGGACGATGGTCGTGCACCCCTGGTCTGGGTATCTTTTATGCTCAAACTGATTTACTTGGCAATATCGTTGTGCCAGAAAACCGGGTCCGTGCTGCTTTAGAACAAGCCGGCGATGATCCACATGAAATGCGTCGCTTGCTTGATATCGCACTCGGAACAGCGTGGGACGATGAACTTGAAGTATTCCGTTACGCCGGAGCCGGAGCACCTGTTCGGTGGCTTCATCGAGTGGGATAAAGCGCTTTTGCGGTGGTGTGGCTGCAGATTGCCTCGATACCAACTCCATCCGTGCATAAGTATCAACTTTTTGTACCCTCCAAGGCGTATATAGCGCTGGAGGTAGCTAAAAGTTGATACTTATGCACGGAGTCCGTCTTATGCTTCAGAAAACTCAAGAATAAAAACCGACATAGGGGACTTTACGG
>JAAYWS010000103.1 GCA_012516575.1 Actinomycetaceae bacterium | reverse complement strand
TGAGTTTCCTGAAACGTAAGACGGACTCCGAACGTCACTATCAACTTTTACCACATCCAGCGCTATATACGGTTTGGATGTGGTAAAAGTTGATACTTAGGTTCAGATGGAGCTGGTATCACACCATTTAACGCCACGACCACCACTAAATAGGCTTACCTGACTGGCCGTTGACAGAAACAACCACCTGAAACGCACAACCCAACGGCTGCAACCCCCGGAGATGCCGATTTTGGGGCTGAAAATGCCAAAAGCGGTTTCCAAATTAGGCGAAATCCACAACACCCTACACGCTCAAATATGAAGAGCCGCTTTAGGGAGCTGAAAGTGGGACTTTGGGCTCGCTTCTGGGTGACAAACCTGAATTTCGGATGTCAAGAGCCCTATAACTTCTACTCGGCCCGAACTATCCTGCAAGTGGGGTGAGCCGCACGAGCAGACCTCGATGATCCGAGTCGCCCACTTCAATAACCGCCGCTGATGTTCCCTCATACAGCGACCCATCATGCACTACCCGGTCAATCGGCACGCCGAGTTTCGCCGGTGCGAAACTCGGCCACGTTCCCACCGCCCCGCTTCCCGCTTGTCGGGCAGCATCCGTACAGTGATAACCCAAAGCCAGCTGGTGGTCGACAGTCGAATTAAAATCTCCGGCCATGACCAGCGGCGTATCAGTAGCACACAGCGCGTACACCGCATCAATCTCCGCCTGCCACGAGTCAATAAATTCCGGCAGTGGCGCAATCGGATGCACGCCAACAAAGACTGGACCTTCCCCACTGACCGGTTCAGCTGCCACCGCCGCACTCGTTCCAGAAATCAGGTCACTCATCCGGTACTGACCCAAAGAATCCGCGACCAGTAAAATCGTGGACCGGAATTCGGCGTCGTACATATCAATACCGGTATCAAAATGCTGGAATTCGAGGCCGCGCTGCCCAAGCAAACCAACCAGTTCGTCCCCGCGTGCCGTGGCGGTTTCCGGCAGGACGATCACGTCCACGCCATTGGCGACCACCACATCCGCGAGCGCCTCCATCGACGTTTCTCCGCCGAGCGTGTTGTAGGTCAGGACCGTGATTGAGCCGTCACCGTAGCCGTCGGCGGTGATCCCGTAGTCTTCACCGAGTTCGCTTTCGACTTTCCAGCCGCGGTCCAGCACAATCCCACCGTGGAGCACGCCCGTCATCAGAAAAACAATGGCGAGCGTACCGGCGATACGGCCGCGCCCGGATCTTTTGCCGCGTGCCGCTGCCACAACCATGAAGAGCATGGCCACCAGCAAAAACACTGCGGCCAACCAGATTCGCGCCGACATTATTTGCGCCAGCGGGGTACGTAATACGAGGTCAGAAGTGATTCCCAGAAAATCTGGCCGTACCGATGCTACTGCCAGTACAGATAAAATACCGGCAAGCACTGCAGCTACGATTGTCATTCTGCCTCCCTTCAACACAATTCTTTCACGCCAAGTGTTGAGTCTAGCTCAGGCGTCGAATTTCTCTTAGCGCTTGCGGCGCGTTTATCGCATGAGCTGAATAACAGCCAATGTTCGCAAAACACGATTTGAGGCGCTCGCAGAAGATGGGACAATAAAGGCAATGTCCACATCCCATAGTTCTGATTCGCGCGCGCCGGGAAATAGCTCGCGCGCCGGTCGCGAGCGCCCTGCCGCGCACACACGCAACCGGCCGCGTTCAAGCCAAGGCCAGCACCGGCGTCGTCCACCGGCCAGACGAACCCCGCAGTTCCAACTCACCGCCGAACAGCTCGAACACCGCCGCAGCATCACACCAAAAATCTCCTATCCCGAAGATCTCCCCGTCTCCGCCCGCCGCGCCGACATCATGGCCGCAATCGACAAAAACCAAGTGGTCATCGTCGCCGGCGAAACCGGCTCGGGCAAAACCACACAACTGCCCAAAATCTGCCTCGAACTCGGCCGCGGCATCAACGGCCTCATCGGCCACACCCAACCGCGCCGCATCGCCGCCCGCTCGGTCGCCGAACGAATCTGCACCGAACTCGGCGTCGAACTCGGCGGCGCCATCGGCTACCAAGTCCGCTTCACCGAACACGTCTCCGCCGACACCCTCGTCAAACTCATGACCGACGGCATCCTGCTCGCCGAAATCCAATCCGACCCCGAACTGCGCCGCTACGACACCATCATCATCGACGAAGCCCACGAACGCTCGCTCAACATCGACTTCCTCCTCGGCTACCTCGCGCAACTCCTGCCCAAACGCCCCGACCTCAAACTCATCATCACCTCCGCCACCATCGACTCCGAACGCTTCGCCGAGCACTTCGGCGAGCACATGTACGGCGGCTTCCCCGGCAACAAAGCACCCATTATCGAAGTTTCCGGACGCACGTATCCGGTGGAGATTCGCTACCGGCCGCTTTATGACGACGCCGGTGCGAGCGAGGTTTCCGAGTTTGTAACCCGCGCTGAATCACGCGACCAAGTCACCGGAATCTTGGATGCCGCCGAGGAGCTAATGGCCGAAACTGACGGGGATATTCTGGTTTTTCTCTCTGGCGAAGGCGAAATTCGTGACGTCCAAAAAGCCTTCGCAGACGAACTCGGCAACCGCTATATTGAGCCGGGTGGGAGGTCAACTGTGCCCGGTGCGGTTGAGGTTTTACCCCTGTTTGCCCGGCTTTCGGCTGCTGAACAGCATCGGATTTTCCAGCCACACCGTCACCGGCGGATAGTGCTCGCTACGAATATTGCGGAAACTTCACTCACGGTTCCCGGGATTACTTCGGTGATCGACCCGGGTACTGCACGGATTTCGCGGTATTCAAACCGCACGAAAGTCCAGCGCCTGCCGATTGAGGAGATCTCGCAAGCTTCGGCAAATCAGCGTTCGGGCCGGTCGGGACGTTTGAGTCCCGGCATTGCCATCCGACTGTATTCCGAAGAAGACTTTCAACAGCGGCCCGAGTTCACCGAACCAGAAATCCAACGCACCTCGCTGGCCGCCGTCATCCTCCAAATGGCATCCCTCGGCCTAGGGCAAGTTGTCGATTTTCCGTTTATTGATCCGCCAGATATGCGTGCGGTCAATGCCGGCGTCCAGCTCCTCGAAGAAATCGGAGCACTTGATCCGCAGTCACGCACCCCGCGGCTGACCGCCACCGGCCGTAAGCTTGCCCGCCTGCCAATCGACCCGCGCCTTGGCCGAATGCTACTCGCCGCCGTCGACAATGGTGCCGCCGCCGAAGTCCTCGTGCTGGTCGCAGCCATGTCCGTCCAAGACGTGCGCGAACGCCCGGCGGAATTCAAGGCCCAATCTGACCAACTCCACGCCCGTTTCACCGAGCCCAACTCGGACTTCCTCGCGTATCTAAACCTCTGGCGTTACCTACGCACCCAGCAGCGCGAGCTCTCCGGTTCGGCGTTCCGGCGACTGTGTCGGGCGGAATATTTGAACTGGTTGCGTTTCCGGGAGTGGCAAGACGTCGTCGCCCAACTGCGTCAACTCGCAAAACCGCTCGGAATTACCTTGCGCCCGATTACGATTCCGAACGCCGCTCAGCTCAGGGCTGCAGAAAACGACGGTAAGGATACTTCGCACAATCAGGCGGTTATCCGCGCGGTGAAAAAAGTGGGGGCATCTTCGGATGCGCCGGCGGCCGATGCGATTCACCGGTCGTTGCTGGTTGGGTTACTGTCGAATATTGGAAACTGGGATGAACGCAAACGCGATTATGTGGGGGCACGCGGCACACATTTCGTGATCTGGCCGGGTTCTGGGTTGGCAAAACGCAACCCGGATTGGGTGATGGCAGCCGAACTGGTGGAGACTTCGCGGTTGTTTGCACGCTCGGTCGCGCGGATCGATCCGGCATGGATTGAACGCGTCGGGGCGCATTTAGTGAAGAAAACTTATTCGGAACCGTACTGGTCCACGCGCGATGGTGCCGCGAAAGTTCATGAGAAGGTCACGTTGTACGGTTTGACCGTGATCGCGGACCGGCGGGTGTTGCTGTCGAAGGTGGGCACGCCGAGCGCGAAAGAGCTGGCACGCGAACTGTTTATCCGGCACGCGTTGGTAGAAAATCAGTGGCGGACGCACCACCGGTTTGTCAAAGATAATAAGGAGGCCTTGCGGGACGCGCGTGAAGTGGAGGAGCGTTTGCGCACCCATGGGCTTGTGGCAGACGAACATGCCCAGTTTGTGTTCTTTGATGAACGCGTGCCCGACCATATTGTCTCTGCCCGGCATTTCGATTCGTGGTGGAAGCGCGAGCGGGGCAAGCGACCGGATTTACTCAATTTCACGCGAGAGTTTTTGCTCGGGGAAACAACGGCGTCGGATGCTGATTACCCGAATGAGTGGATCCAGGGAAATATTACCCTCCCTATTGATTATCACTTCACGCCCGGTAAACATTCTGATGGCTTAACGATCGACGTGCCGGTTACTTTGTTACCACAGCTGACAGACGACGGTTTCGACTGGTTGGTTCCGGGCATGTTGGATGAGCTCGTGGTGTCGACTATTCGGGCGCTTCCTAAACGGATTCGTCGGAATTTGGTGCCTGCACCGGATGTGGCACGTGAGATTCGTGCGATGTTGCCGGCGTGGGAGGATGTAGCGCACGGGCAGCCGGGGGCGCCGAGTTTCCGGGAAGCTTTTAGTGCGGCTGTACGCCAGTTGCGGCAGATTGATATTGATGAAGCCGCGTGGGATGAGGCAGTATTGCCGGGGCATTTGGAAATTAATTTCCGGGTGCGCTCGGAGCGCGGCGCGGTGCTCGATGAAAGCACGTCGATTACTGACTTGCAACGATCCTTGGCGCCACAAACGCGCAGCGCAGTGGAATCGGTTGTCAAAGGTGCTGTCGCACAAGCGCTTGATGAAGCGCGGGCACAAATTTTGGCGAGCAATGCGGCGGCGGAGGAAATTAAGCGCAAGCAGCGGGTAGCCGAATCGGAAAAGCAACGGGCGGAGTTGGCGTCGCGAGCCGATGCAACCAAGTTGAGCACCGGCGTTGACGAACTAACCACGTGGCCCGAGCTCAAGGACGGAACCTTGCCCGACGTCATCGAAACTACCGGACCGCACGATATGGTCGTGCGCGGATACCCGGCGTTGGTAGAAACCGTGGATGGGAAGGCCGTCGCGGCACCCGCACCCGGTGGGAAGCCGGCACCACCCGCCAAGAACATCGCGGTTTCCCTGCGGGTGTTGGCTGAGCCGGCCGAGCAGATTCGCGACCATCGCCGCGGGGTGATTCGCCTGCTTACCGGCGAGCTTGCGCTTGTGGAAGGCCGGGTGACTTCACGGTGGACTGCCCGGGAATCTCTTGCGCTGGCAGCTACTCCGTACCCTTCCACGTCTGCGCTGGTCGCCGACCTCCAGCTTGCCGCCACCCGGAATTTAGCAGATCGTTGGGCGAAGCAGAACAAGACGCCCCTTGGACGGTTGCGCACGGCGCGCGCCTACGAAACGCTCCGCGGCTGGATCCGGGATCGGCTCGAAGACGAGATTTATCGGCTGGTACAGATTGTGGTGCGGATTATGGAGTCGTATGGCGAAGTCGATGCCAAGATCCGCGCGAATACCTCGTTGACCTTACTTGCGACGGTGAAGGATGTCCGCGATCAGCTCACCGGGCTGGTGTTTGATGGGTTTATTGCGGCGACACCAGATTCGCATATCGCGCATCTGCCACGGTATTTGTCGGCGGCCGCCTACCGGCTGGATCGCGCTGGGAATAATCCTGCCGGAGATGATGCCCTTGCTTGGCAGGTTCAGGAAATGGAAGATCTGGTACAAGCGGCGAGTGCAGAGTTCGCGGGCGGTGCCTACGAGGCGGCCCGTGCCGGGGTGTTGGTCCAAGCCCGGTGGATGATTGAGGAACTCCGGGTTTCGCTTTTCGCGCAGCAGCTTGGCACTCCGGTCAAGGTGTCCGCCCAGCGCATCCGCAGGCTGTTGGGTTAAAACTTGCTGCGGGCTCATACCACCCGCGCGCATCAACCACCCGCGCATCAGTTGCCCGCACATCAGTTGCCCGCGCGCATCAGCTACCCGCGCGCATCAGCCACCCGCGCGCATCAGCCACCCGCACAGGCCAACTACCTGCACGCTCAAACCACCCGCCTAAAGCGCCAAATCCGGGCGCCAAACCGGACAAAACACCCCATGCATAGTTATTCATTCGCGTTTCTGCTTCCGAAATTAGGGATTATCGAACTATCCGCAGACT
>JAAYWS010000102.1 GCA_012516575.1 Actinomycetaceae bacterium | reverse complement strand
AGTTCGATTTTCCCTAATTTGGGGAGCTGGAATCGGACATTGGGGAGCAGAAAACGGACTTTCGGGAACTGAAAGTGGGTTTCAGGGAGCTGCGAGTGGGACTCTGGGCCCATTTCCGCTCTCAAAACCCGCATTCAAGGTGTGAAGCATGAGCGCTGGACGCAAAATGCACTAGCTGTGGCCGTACTTAGCGGCGAACCTCCTAGAAACAGGAGCACTCAGAAAACAACTACACGCTCAAATGCGAAAAGCCCCTAATGCTCTCAGGCCCTCACGCTCTCGGCGCCGAAAACAACCGCGCCCACGCCCGGCCGAACAGCTTGGTAATGCCCGGTCGAACCGGTGCTACGCCCGGCCGAACAGCTTAGTCACGCCCGGTCGAACCGGTGCTACGACCGGCCGAACAGCTTGCGCTTATAGAACGGATCGCTATGCCCCGGATACTGGACATTCGACAAAAACAAGCGAAACTCTACCGGAAGTGCGAGACCTTCAACTGTGGCAGCGGCCTTCGCCAAATCGGCAGAAGCATCATCGAATTCTTCTTCCGGAACTTTCACAATGACCAAGTAGCTTGCCGGTACCTCATCTTCACGTAATTCACGCATCCACATCTGCCGAATCAGCCGATGATTGCGTGCTTCCGCGCTTAATGCCTCCGCCAGCGCATCTGGATAGACGGTGGGGTTGTCCACGGTGATTTCAGTGTCGGGACTGGCTGGTCGGCGAGTGATTTTGCCGTCTCGGAACCGGGCGATATCGGTAATAATCTCGCGATCAACCATGAATTGCTGAGTGCCGGGGTTAATCAGCAAAGCGTCAATATAAGGGGCGGCACGAAATAGCTCGTCAATATTAGTGAGCGTCACGACATGAATATCGAGGCCGATAACCGGATCTCCAATAGCATCGATCTCGTCTTCGTTTGTTGCCACTGGCATTACGAGCGTCTGAGCATTCTGAGCATCCGGATTGCTACCCCAAACAATCGGTTTTCCCTTACGGAAAAACCCGAAAAATGGATAACCAGTGATCAGCAGGTCTACTGTTTTGTCCCAGATCTGTTTTTCTGTTTCGAAGCATCAAGGGAACAAAAGAGCTCGATATTTTCATGTAAAGGATTCGTCATGTATCCATTATCGGCACAAAACCCTTGAATGCGCTTAAAATCAAGGCACTTGAGTACAAAAACGTCGATAGTACTTGGGCTGTGGTGGGTAACCCAGTGTGGCGAGGCGCGTTATGCGTAGGCCCGGTAGAACGGATCGTTATTGCCCGGAAGCCGCACATCCGGCGTCAGCGTCATAAAATCGACAGGCATCGTCAGGCTTTTTACGCTCCCCAAAACCTCGCCGAAATCTTCGAAAGCTGCCGCTCGATGTGTTTCTGGCACTTCCACGATAACCAGATGGCTTATTTCACGGGCGGAATGCAATTCGCGCAACCACATCCGCCGAACCGTCGGATGCTTCTGAGCTTGCTGGCTCAACGCCGCTAGTAGCTCATGAGGATACGATGAAGGCATATGAATCGTGGGCTCCTCGCCGGCCTTCACCGTCCGCGGCTCAACATTGCTACCGGACTGGGCGGCTCGATGCTGCAACATCTCATCAAGAATCTGTCGCTGCAAAATCACATCTTGCGTGCCCGGATTAATCATTAACCCGTTGACATAGGGCGCGGTTTGGAGGAATTGTTCGACGGCGGACAACGTGATTTGGCGTAGCTCTGCGCCCGCGGTCGGCCCGGGGAGTGCAACGGCTTCTTCCGGAATAGTGAGGATTGGCATCACCAGCGAACTCGAATCCTGCCCGTTGCCCCAAATAATAGGTGTGCCATTCGAATAAAAAACATAGAACGGGTGGTCTTTAATCATCAGGTTCAACGCGTTATTCCACGCGTGCATCTTCTGATCCTGCGGAGCGTTCGAACTGAGAAACTTGATATTCGCATGCAACTGGTTGGCACTCATAGAAGTCATTATCCTCCTAAAAACGTTGAACGCGCCTAAAATCACGGCTGTTGGGCTTAATTCCCCGCGTTTTGGCTTGTACCCTAGAAGGGTGACTACCAACGAACATCTTGTAGACGATACTTCCGACCAGATCCAAGTTCGCCTTGCCAAGCGTGCCAAGTTGCTTGCCGAAGGCCACGAACCCTATGCTGCCGAACTGCCGATCACACATGTGATTACGGATGTGCGCGGGGCGTACGCGGTTGCGGAACTTGACGACGCCGGTGAGCCGGTTGAGTCGGAGGTCGGAGATGGCGTACGGGTTCTTGTTCCAGGGGAGGAAACCGAAGACCAGGTTGCGCTTGCGGGCCGAGTGATGCTGATGCGTCCTTCGGGGCGGATTGCTTTTGTGGTGTTGCAAGATGGTGCAGGGAACCGCCTGCAGGTGATT
>JAAYWS010000101.1 GCA_012516575.1 Actinomycetaceae bacterium | reverse complement strand
CTTACAACCGGAGCCACCCGCAATATTTAGTCTGCCGAAACCAACAAACCGCTAAATACCAGCACCAGAAAGCCTCCCCGAAGCGGGAAGATTCAAAAATGCAAGAAGATCCAAAAACAACTACACACTTAAATGTGAAGAGCCGGAAAAAGCTAGTCCACCCCGATCTGATCCAAAATAAACGCGAGTTGCCGGGCGCGATTTTCCCACCGCCGGTACCGGCCCGATCCACCAGCGTGCCCACCGGCCAACTCCGTATACTGCAAAATCGGGCGCTTGACCTCATCATTCGTTGCATAGTCACGCAACACCTGAATCCACTTGGTCGGTTCGGTAAAACTCACCCGAATATCGTTAACCGAGGTAGACGCTAAAATCGCCGGATATTCCACCGCACGCACATTCTCAGTGGGCGAATAGGACTTCATATAGTGGTAAACCTCGGCCGACTCGACCGGGTTGCCCCACTCTTCCCACTCACCCACGGTCAACGGCAAACTCGGATCCAAAATCGTGGTCAACGCATCCACGAACGGTACCCGCGCATGCACCACCCGGAACAGCTCCGGCGCCAAATTCGTTGCCGCTCCCATAAGCAGGCCCCCGGCCGAACCACCTTCAGCTGCCAACCGGTCCGCATCGACCAAGCCGATGTCTACCAAATACCGGGCACTATCCACAAAATCGGTGAAGGTATTGCGCTTGGCTAACAGTTTGCCCTGGTCATACCAGGCCCGACCCATTTCGCCGCCACCGCGAATATGTGCCACAGCCAGCACAACCCCGCGTTCCAAAAGCGAAATATTGCTGGTCACAAACCACGGGTCGTTCGAAATTTCATACGATCCATAACCCTCAATCAAACCCGGGTTCTTGCCCTGCCGATCCAGATCAGCGCGGTGCGCGATGGTCAGCGGGATTTCGGTTCCGTCCGTCGCCCGCGCCCACGCCCAGTATTGCACGTATTTGCCCCGGTCATAGCCGGGCACTTCGGTCACCTTCAAGGTGGTGACCTCTCCGGTGTCGATCGAGTAACTGTGGAACGAATCCGGGGTGAGTAAGGATTCGGTCATGAAATTGACTTCCCGCGCGTCCCAGTTCGCATTGCCCCACAGCGTGATGGTGGACAGTTCTTCGGCGGGGATGACGACGGGTGTACCCCAGCCGCTCGCGGCGGCAACATGCGTTTCGGTGTCATTCGGTGTAATAGGTTCGGTAGCCGTCACGCCAGTGGGTTCGGTGGGTTCGACGCCTGCCACAGCGCCTGACCCAGCTCCCGCCACCCGCGGGTAGGCACGCAAACGCATCTGCCCACCTGAACGATATGCCAGCACCGCGAAATCCCGGAAAGCGCTCATCCCGGTAAACCGCTCGCCGTCACCGGCCCCATCAATTTTCACCCACTCATCCGGCGTCGACGGAGCTACCGGCGCCCATGCCAGATCAAACCCAATATTGTCCCGATTGTGGATAATAAATAGGCCATCACCAGCTACTTCCACCGAATAGTCCAGATCGGCACTCCGCTCACAAACCGTGAAATACCGCTCGGGATCCACCGTGGAAAACAAGTGCACCTCGGTTGTGGTTCGCGATTCGCTGTGGACCATCAACCATTGACCATCACGCGACCGGCCAATCGCCAAACTAAACAGCTCGTCTTTTTCTTCAAACAACAGCCGGTCATTAGCCGGATCCTCGCCGATCCGATGCGCCCACACTTGATATGTCCGCCACGCATCATCCATCCGCGTATAAAAAACCACGCGTCCATCGGCGCTGAACACCAGCCCGTAGCCGATATTCTCCAGCTTTTCCTCCACTACCTCTCCGGAGTCAATCTCCGAAATCCGCAGCGTAAAGTACTCATTTCCCGACGTATCAACCGCGAGCGCCAACAACCGCCCATCCGGTGAAATCGCCCGCGCGCCCACGGCGAAAAAGTCCTGCCCCTCGGCCAGCACATTGCCGTAATAAACTCCGGTTTCCGGCACGCTATCCCCGCCCGCCGCCGGTTCCCCGTCAACCACAGGCTCCCCACCAGCCGCCGGTTCCGCACCAGCCGCCGGTTCCCCGTACGGCCGCGCCATCACCTGCGGCCGCACCGCCGGATGCTCCACCGCACACCGGAACAGCGCCGGATACGCCTTGCCCTCCCACGTGCGCGTCCAGTACCAATAATCGCCAATTCTGCGCGGCACCGACACATCCGTTTCCTTGGTATACCCAGCAAATTCACTCACCAAACGCGCCCGCAAATCCGCCAAATGCGCAGTATTCTGTTCAAACCACGCATTCTCTGCCCGCACATGCTCGAGCACATCCGGATCATTTTCGTTACGCATCCATTGATAATTTTCGACAACAACGTCGTCGTGAAAAATACGTGTACTTGGTTTCTTTGCTGCCCGCGGCGGATGTGGAATCGTCATGCTCGCCAGTTTAATCGCATCACCAATCACCGCCCAACTCACCCCACTCACCAGACAATCATCCAAAAACCGATTAGGCTGGCACGTATGCAACATGACATCGTCGTTCACGTTTGGTCGGATATCGCCTGCCCGTGGTGTTACATCGGCAAGCACCGGCTGGAAAAAGGCATTGAGCTGTCCGGCCAGAAGGTCGCCGTGGAATACCACGCCTATCAGCTGGAACCGAATGCGCCGACTTCGCCAACCTCGACCAGCGCCGAGCGCCTCGCGAAAATCAAGAAGCTCGACCTGACCACCACGAACTACATGCTCGAACACATCACCAAGGTCGCCGCCGACGAAGGCCTGACCATGAACTGGGATCAGGTCCAACCGGTCAATTCATTCCTCGCCCTCCAGCTGGTTTACGCCGCGAAAGCCTCCGGCAACACCCCCGAGGAGGCCGCGCTCGCCGGCGGACGCATGGTCGAGCGGCTTTATCAGGCGTATTTCACCGAGGGTCGCAATCTTTCCGACACCGATACACTTGTCGACATTGCCGAAGAGATGGGTTTGATTGCCGACGACGTTCACGACCAGATCGAATCCGGCGAGTATGCTGACGACGTGCGAAACGATGTTCGCGACGCCGAATCGCTCGGTATTAAAGGTGTTCCGTTTTATATTGTGGCTGGGCGGCTAGGGTTGTCCGGGGCACAGGAACCGCAGGTTTTTGCGGATGCGATTAATCGGGCGATTGCCGAAATGCAGGCCGAGCCCGAGGGCTGGCGCGAAAACCTGAGTTGATCAGCTGAGTTAGTTCGGGGTACGGCGAACGCGCACACGCACACGCGCAAAGTTTTACTTGCACAGCAAGTTTTACTTGCGCATAGATTTCTACTTGCGGGCGTGGAGCGCA
Source organism: Actinomycetaceae bacterium (assembly GCA_012516575.1). Lineage (GTDB taxonomy): Bacteria > Actinomycetota > Actinomycetes > Actinomycetales > Actinomycetaceae > Arcanobacterium. The sequence goes on along the minus strand of JAAYWS010000101.1, from coordinate 2,779 downwards.
GTTTGTTCGACGGCTAAGGTGTCTGCCAGCTCATTTGCCGGATCACCTTGATGTCCGCGCACCCATTCCACGTCGGTTTTGCCGCGTCGGGCTTCATACAGATTCAGTATCGGCTCGATCAGGTCGCGGTTAAGCACCGGTTTACCGTCGGCCTTTTTCCAACCCCGACGACGCCACCCCGCCGCCCATTTCGTCATCGAATCAATGACGTATTTTGAATCGACTCGCAATAACAAATCCGCATCCGGCCCGGCATATTCCAAGGCGCGGAGCATCGCGGTGAGCTCCATAATGTTATTCGTGGTTGCCCTTGCTCCGCCCGATTGTGCATAGCCCCGGGTTTGCTCTACAAAAGCCCAACCGCCCGGACCCGGATTACCGGAACACGAACCGTCAGTGGCAATAATGAGGTCATACTCAGGCCGAATACGGCCTACCGGCTCACCATATTGATGCTCACGCACTCCCGCGGGGAGCTGCGGCTCGGCGGCCGGCGTGGACTCGGCCGCGGCTTGCGGTTTTGCATCCCCGCCCGCATCCGGCGTCGTCCCAGCCTCGCGCGAAACTGAGCCCAAACCGGCGTCGTCATCACCAAATAAAGACAATTGCGTGCCCTGCGCAGAAAAATTCATAGCCTCCACCCTACCTGCACCCGTAATATCTTGCTTAAAGGTTTAATGTGCGCCGCATTCCCGGGTAAGCTTAAGTCAGACTAGGAAAGGGACTCGAATGCTTCCATTGGCCGACTACCGTGATGTCATCGAACTTGATGAGCCGTTCCCGGTACCGAAGGATGACCCCCGTACCAACTATCACTTGCTGATGACGGCGTTATCCGGATTACGTAATAAGCATTACACTGGCACCTCTTCGGTTGCGCACCTGTCGACGGACGAAGGTCTGTTGCGCTGGTTGGAGGCTGAGTTGTCGGTGCGCGAGCCCGGGCCGATTGACCCGATTACCAGCCGGGCGATTAACACCCTGCTCTACCGGCATGTGGGCAAGCATGGCCGGGTGGAGGCGATGAATCTGCGCCGGGTGTCGGAGATGATCCCGAACTGCGATTACGGTCCGGCGTTGGAAACCGTGCTGTACACCGGCGATATGCGCCAGCTGGTGGTAGACGCCGTTGTTAATACGGCAACCCCAGGTCTGGACGGTTGCCCCATCCCTTTGCATGACTGCTTGGACTCGGTTCTGCATCAGCAGGCCGGACCGTGGATGCGCAACGACACGAATACGATTCGCGAAATCGCTAAGAAGGATGCGCTGTCTCCAGGCGACGTGGTGATGACCCGCGGTTACCGTCTGCCGGCGAAGTACGTTATTCACACTACCGGGCCGGTCGTGAAGAACGGCAGGGTGACTGATAAGAACCGTCGTGAGCTGTTCTCCTGCTACTGGAATGCGCTCGACCTCGCCCACGAAAAGGGCGATATTAAGTCGATTGCCTTCCCGGCGATTTCCACGGGCATTAACGGTTTCCCGATGGAAGAAGCCAACGACATTGCCTTGCGGGCGGTCGAAAAGTGGATGTACCGGCACGACCAGTACTTGGATTTGGTGGTGTTCTCGGTACGCACCGAGACCGACGCCGATTGCTTCATGGAAGCGCTAGAAACCTGGGTAGAAGAATAGTTCGGGTAGCGCGACACGGGTTAGTGCCGCGTGCGCCCACGCAATGCAACTTTACGTTCGTGAAAGGAAAATTATGCGCACTCTTTCTCGCGTAGCGGCAATTGTTTCGGTTGCTGCCCTGTCGCTCGGTTTGGCTGGCTGTGGTGGCGATAAGGCTGAAGATACTCCCGAGCCGACTGAAACTGTAGCAACGGCAGAGCCGGAAGTTGCTGAGGGGCCTGGTGGGCCTGGTGGGCCTGGTGAGCCTGCGACCGACGGCGGTAATGCCACTGTGGGTGGCGAGGCCAGTATTTTTGTGGATGGCCAGGAAGTGGTTATCGATTCTCCGGCGATCATGTGTGCTGGCGATGATCAATTCTTTGGCATGACCGTTGCGAGCTATGACGGTTCCACACAGGCTGCCGCAGTTATGTTGACTCCGCCGGATAATCCGGACACCGTAGAAATGGTGTCTGTGCTGGACAAAGACGGCAATGGTATTGCGTATGTGAAAGACAGTGGAATCGGGTCTGCGTCCGTGTCTGTTGACGGATCGACTTACACGGTGACTGGAGAAGGAACCGTGGCAAGTATGGATGACCCAATGGCTGCGCTGGACCTTACACCATTTGAAATCGTTATTACCTGTGGAGGGTAATCCGGTCTGGACTAGTACGGTCCGCACTAGTCCAGTCAGCGAATAGTTAAATCAAAGCGTCGCGCTAACTGAGTTGGCGCGACGCTTTGTTGTGATAGGTAAATGTTTTGTTGTAGTGGGTAAATTGGCTCTTCACAGATAAGCGGGTAGTTGTTTTTGGATCCTTCTGCTTCGAGGAGGGCTTCTGATCGCATTTTGAGGGCTTCTGATCGCATTTTGAGGGCTTCTGATCGCATTTTTGGGTGCGGAAGTGCCTGCGGTTGAGGAAGTGCCTGCGGTTGAGGCTGTGAGATTCTGGTCGCCTCTCTTTTTAGATTGGGAGGGGTGTTTATGATGCCCGCTCGGATTGCGCACTCACTTTTCCGCCCGTAACGTCCGCTATGTCGGGTTTTATTCTTGAGTTTTCCCAGGCATAAGACGGACTGCGTGCATAAGTATCAACTTTTACCTACCTCCAGCGCTATATACGGCTTGGAGGGTACGAAAAGTTGATACTTATGCACG
>JAAYWS010000100.1 GCA_012516575.1 Actinomycetaceae bacterium | reverse complement strand
GGTTTTAGGCTGGTTTTTCTGGACTACTTGTCATCCTTGCTGGATAGCGTGGTGATGCCCCGGAAAATCAGAGGCATAGCCACCCTATCCAGCACAGATGACGGGTTCTGCCCGACAAGACCCATCTCCAGCTCCAGAATTCACGCAAAAGAACAGTATTATTTAGCGGATCTTCACAATCGAGCATGTAGTTGCTTATCAGTGAGGTATTCGCCTGCTGTTAGTAAGGTTTTACGGTTGATAAACAGCCCAGTCACCACAACCACCTAGACATCCTAGGGTTTCTTACTCGATACGCTGGCAGGTTTTACCCGCTGCTTGATCAACAAGTTTTACTACATGGAAAACATCCACGACGGGTTGAACTTCGGAAAACTCCTCGACGGCAGGTCACGTCTTAACACCAACTACGAGTACAACCGGTGCATTTCATACGACGAACCATCACGATCAACCCCAACCAACGAACAAGCTCAAAGACCAAGCAAAGTAGAAACATTCACGTCAATAAACGTAAGACTCTTCATGAGGGTTTCGTGATGACAAATAGATGATCAGAACACTCCTATTCTCATCCAAAACCCTCGCCCCTTTCCCTCCACCACTACACACACAAATATGAAGAGCCCGTTAACGATTTCGCCAGAACCGGCGAATAATAACCACGATTCCAACCGCCATCGCGGCGATTCCCGTCCAACGGATAAGCGATACCGCGCCTGGGTCGGCGGCTTGGGCGAGCACCCCAGATTGGCCTAGCATAGTGGCTTGGGCCAGCACAGTATTCTGCACCAGCGTCGTCATCCCATAAAATACGTTGAACATACTCACCTTTTAACAATAACCGTCCCCACGCGAATAGTCCCTGCCAACCGGTCGCCGCGCGCGAATTCGCGCTATCGCCTCCGGTGCGACTATTCTTGTGGGCAGTAATCTTGTGGGAACTTTACCGAAGAAACGGAGACCACCATGGGCAAAGCCAGTCGTCGTAACAAAGTAAAAAAGCCAAAGAAGGTTCGTATCGATTTTGTTGACCGGCCCTTTGAAGGGCTCGCTTTCGAACCCGAGCTAGTGGCCATGCGCGAGATTATTCCGGCCGCCACGCTTCCGGTGAAAACCACCGATGAATACGGCGCGGAAGAACTCCTCATTGTCACCGTGTTGCCCGGTATGGTGGCCGCAACCCGGCGCGAGGACGGCATGCTCCTCGTGGCGGCGCAGACTGTTGCCAACTCCGGTGACCTTTCCCTCGATATCGCGGACCGGATTCTCAAGGGTCAGCAGCTGGGCAAGGGGGATTCTTTGCAGTCCACCGATCCGGTGCCGGGCCCGCGTCTGCAAGATATTCTCGATCTCGACTACGCCACCGAAATGGAATTGCATTCCGATTTCAACTTCTGGGTAGATCCGGCGGAGCGTGAGAAGTCGGATGTGCAGGCAGCGATTGCGCAGTCGGCTGAGCAGCTGATCCCGACCGAACATGTTGACAATGTGGAAGGCGCTTTCTGGTGTCGGATGCAGCGCGAGTTCGTGCGCTGGGTTCGCCCCGAGCCGGAAGCGCAAGTCCTTGATGCGCTTGCGCGTTTGCACACTAAGCGAGAGCTGAGCTTTGACGGCGGGCGTTTTGTGGGCGCTTTCCGTGCTCACGGGCTGCTGATCCCGGTGTTTGAACTGGATGCAGGGATGGAAGCTGACGAGCTTGCCGAGCCTATGGCCGCGTTCACGCCTGCTTTCGAGGAGGCGCTCGCCGATACTGAGCCGCTGAACCCAGATGAGCGGCGTGCCCGGTCCGGAATTATTTCCCGGCAAGTCACGTTACGCTAATTTGGTTGTGCCGGGCGGGTGCCAAGCCAGTCGGGCGGGCGCGAAGCCAGTTGGGCGGGTGCCAAGCCAGTCGGGCGGGCGCGAGGCCAGATGGGCGGGCGCGAAGCCAGTAGCGCCTAGCAATCACCAAATTTCGTTGCATAAAGCGAGTGCCAAGCGCCCTGCATCGGCTTGGCGACAGCTTTCAACTGGCTATAACCCGCATTATCGTTTTGAAATTAGGGAAAATCGAACTATCCGCAG
>JAAYWS010000099.1 GCA_012516575.1 Actinomycetaceae bacterium | reverse complement strand
TAGAGCTATTTGAAATTAGGGAAAATCGAACTATCCGAAGACTATCTGCGGATAGTTCGATTTTCCCTAATTTGGAAACCGCTTTCGGCATTTTTAGCCTCAAAATCGGCATCTGTGGGGTTTTCAGCCGATAAAAACGTCGGTTAGGTCGCTTCGAGTCCTTAAACGCATCGCTGAGAGCATTCGAAGTGCTCAAAATAGTGTAAAAGTGTCGTTTGCTGTTGAGCGGTGAACTTCAGCCGTTGAGTTGTGCGTTTCAGGTGGTTCTTTTTTGCCAACCGCCAGTCGGACAAGCCCATTTAGTGGTGGTGTCCGGTGTTAATGGGTGCGATATCAGCTTCATCCGTGCATAAGTGTCAACTTTTACCTACCTCCAGCGCTATATACGGCTTGGAGGGTACGAAAAGTTGACACTTATGCACGGAATCTTTCTTATGCTTCAGAAAACCGAAGCGCAAAAACCGACATAGGGGGCTTTACGGGCGGGAAAGTGGGCGCAATCCGCGCAGGCGTCATAAATGTCCCTCCCACGCCCAAAAAGAGAGGTGACCAGAACTTCACAACCTTAACTGCAGGCTCTTCCGCACGAAGAGGTGATCAGAAGCCCCCTAGAAGAGGTGATCAGAAGCCCCCTAGAAGAGGTGATCAGAAGCCCACTAGAAGCAGGAGCCTCAAAAACAACTCCACGTTCAAATGTGAAGAGCCCGTTATTGCCTGCAAGGGCTCTTTGCAGATCGGCACGTTGTAGCCTTGCACAAGAGAACTACCGCTAAGACCAGCAAAGATGAGCACTTCTCATTTCTTGACGGCAGTTTCTCATCTTGATTATGAAATCCTCATAATTCATTAATTGGTTGCTTATCCCGGGTTGACAGTATGAGGACTGTCAAAGAACACCCCGAGAGGATAAATAATATTATGACCGCAACCGTTTTTGAACTACAGCGTAAAATTGGTTTCGAGCTGGAAAAGGCTCACCGCCATCTAAGCGAGCTTCCATCCGAAGGCCACGCGTACAAAGGTGTAGAAGAAGTTCCGCTGAGCCCGCGCCGACTGCGCCGGGCAAAGAAGTCGTATAACGCGCGCCATTTCCGTAACGAGATGCGCGAGCGCAATTATGAAGGCTACCATCTACGCCGCGGTTCAGAAGTCGAACCACAAGTTGGCGATTTTGTGTTGGCCCGGATTGTTGAAATCGGCCAGCATAAGCGGCTCGAGTCCTACAACTCGCGTCGTCGTCATCTCTTTTCCGACGACGAAATCATCGTTGCCTACGGAGATCGCTATGCTCCGGACCAGTTCTTATCTGAAGTCCCACGCAATCTGAACTACACCAATCTTGTAGCTGCTGGCGGAGTTGCTGGTCGCGTTATCGAAAAGCATGAAGCGATTAACCCGGCAACTGTGATTGAACCGCTCGGATTGATCTGTGATGAGCATGGTGTGATGAATATGAACCGGGTGGCTTCTCACGAAATTAAGCCGTGGCGCGAAGCTCGCGATGAGTTTAATGCGTTGGAAAAGAAGCCGACTGTCGTTTTCGTGTTCGGATCTTCGATGAATTCGGGCAAGTCCACTACCGCTGGTTGTTTGGTTAACGGTCTGGCGAATGCCGGCCTGCATGTTAACGCAGGCAAGGCGACCGGTACCGGAGCAGGTAACGACGCCGGTCTTTACCGTGACGCGGGCGCCGACGTCGTCGTTGACTTTACCGATTTTGGGTTGCCTTCCACCTTCAAAATCCCGTTGGACGGCGTCAAGGATATTCTTTTCTCGATGACCAGCGCGCTTGCCGCGGACGGCGCTGACGCGGTGGTTATTGAAGTCGCCGACGGCGTTTACCAAGGAGAAACTGCCGCGCTAGTCAGTGATCCGGATTTTGGAGCGCTCGTTGACAAGGTGCTATTCGCCTGTGGAGAAGCTCTGTCCGCGGCTGCCGGTGCCACCTTGCTCGAAGACGCAGGTCTTCCGCTGGTGGCAGTGTCGGGCAAGCTCACTTCGGCGCCGCTGATTACTGCCGAAGCACGCAATGTGGTGAACGTGCCGATTATTCCTACCTACGACCTGTGCTTCGCCGATGTGGCCGTGGGCGTTATCGGAAAGAAGATTCGTTCGAGCGTCGAAATCGTCGATGCCTAAACTCGCTGAGTGGGGCCGGGTCAGCAGTAAGCGCCTGAGCCCCACTCATTCTTGCCACGCACAGTCACCCTGACAAGAAAGTGTGAAGGTTTAATGCCGGAAATATTTGTGGGACGACGCCGGTGGATGCTCGTTGCGTTAGCTGGACTAGGCTTTGTCCAAGCTATTCTTGCCGTTGTTGTCGCTGTTTATACGCCACGCCTGCTGAACTCTTCCGTAGGCGTATCCAATCTAGCCCTTGGTTTAGTAATAGCCGCATTTGTGATTGGCATGGCGCTGATTGCCGAGCGCGTAGTTTCGGAGGATCTCGGGCAAGATTACGTGCGTCAGATTCGGAAATTGATTGTCACTTCAGCGTTGGCACCTGCACGGAAGGTCAGTCTCGGAATCACCGTTGCGCGCACTACTAACGATCTGACAGCGGTGAAAAACTGGGTTTCCCTTGGAATTAGCCCGATTGTTGTGGGCGTACCGATGATCAGCGGAATTATTGTTGGTCTTTTCTGGATAGCGCCGGCCATGGGCATCGTAATCTTCGTGGTGCTCCTTGTTTTCGCCGGGATCATGTGGCTGTTGTCGAAAGCCTTTTTTAAACGAGCAGCTCAATTGCGTAGGGTGCGCGGCCGGATGGCAAGCCATATTACTGATACCGTTACCGCCTCCGATGCGATCCGTTCATCTGGAGGCGTCAGTCGTGAGGTCGGCCGAATTGATGAGCACTCTAGTAAATTGCAGGACGCGGCGCATGATCGTGCAGTTATTTCAGGTGTGATGCGTGGATCCGCTACCGCGGTTACTACCTTGATTTCAGTGCTGGTTGCGATAGTAGGCGCTCAAGTAGGTACCGGCGCGGCAACACTGACAACAGCAATTTTTATTTCAGGAATGCTGGCAGGGCCGGTGAGTAGTCTCGGTCGGGTGGGTGAGTACCGCCAAAACTATCGTGCGGCAACGCGTATTTTAGAGCCGGTGATTGCCAATGCTTATGCGTATAATCAGCGGATAAGACGCCAATCTAAGGCTCTGAAGCGGGCAGCACAAACTAACCCGCCCGGACTGGCAGCCGGTGCATTACACGTTGCTGATTTGCGCGATACTATCGGGCGCTTGCCTGAACTAGTTGCCGCGCCCGGATCACGGGTGTTACTGGTTGGTCAGTCGACTCCGCGAATTGAACAGACTTTGCAAGCGTTGGCTGCCGATAGCCCCTATATGGACGCGTGGGTGAGTGTTGGTGGGCGGCACTTATACACCACCCCACCTGCTGAGCGGCGGGAAATGATTGGATTGGCCGCGCGCGATATTCCCCTTGAACGCGGGTCTATCACTCGAATTATTCGTTACCGCCTGCCCAACGACAACTTAGATGTGAAACCGATTCTTAAGCGAGTCGGGCTGTCGAAGGCGGTAGCCGCATTGCCAAAAGGCGCTAAAACCGTATTGCGGCGTGGGGGTGAGCCGCTGACCGAGTCCGAACGTGGATTACTTAAAATCGCCCGGGCGATTGCGGGCAACCCTCCACTTTTAGTGCTCAATCAAGTTGATGATCAATTAGACGCAACTGGACGGAAGATCTTGCGAAAAATTCTTGCTGATTATCCGGGCTGTGTGGTGTTGCGTTCGTCGAATCCGCACAGACTACTTGATTCTTACGACGTGTGGAATGTCGATGAGGTGGAACCGACGCTTATTTTCGCTGCTCCGGTAGCTGAACGGGAAAAGTTTGGAACGGGTCATACCACGCATTATGCGGCGTCGGAAAGTAATCCGTTAGGTACCCCGGTCAAACGTTCGGCGCTTACCATGGCAGCCCTTTTTGAGAAAGATATTAGTGATGCTGATGAGGAGGACGGCGAATGAAAAAGAAATTACCTGGTAGGAGCCGGGTGGTCGCGTGGATTACCAGTGTTACGGCAGCGGGCATTATGGTGCTTTTTGGCCTGATAGCCATTGCCGGCAATTGGAATGTGCAACGCTCAATCGATGAAGCGCTTATTCAAGAAATTGGCGAAATTGACGCATTTGCTACAGCTGGGGTCGACCCAGAAACAGGGGAGACCTTCGCTTCGGCACAGCGATTCATTGAAGTGTATTTATCGCGTCAAGTCTCTGAACCAACCGAGCTGATTGTTGGCGGAATTCAAGGCGAAGGCGTTATCGCGGAACAAATTGGGCCCAAAGCGCATAGCTTTGAACAACTGGATGAAACGACACGAACCCAAATCGCAGCCCCGGGCTCGAGCGGCACAATTGTTGATTCGACGCACGGCAAACTCACCTGGCGTTCAGTAGCAATCGACCACCCGGACGCAACCGGCACGATTGCCTTGGTGATTTTTCATCAGGAGGCTACCGCTGAGTTAAATACTCAACTGCTATTGCTGGCGGTAGCTTCATTGGTGGTTTTGGTGGCTACGGGCGCTGTGGCATGGTTAGTATCTGGGCAGATCTTGAGTTATCTCGGTCAGTTTAATCAGGCTATTGACCGCGCGATTGAGAATCAGGATTATATGCTTCCTGAAGATGGGTCAGAAACATATGTTTTATTGGCTGAATCCACGAACCGATTACTCGAAACAGCTGAACGTGCTCTGGACGAGGAACGTCGTTTTACCGAAGACGTTACTTTCGCGGTTCGAACCTCGCTTGCGATGATTGCGGCGGGGCTGACACAAGAATGTGATAATCCTGAGCAGGAAGCTGAAAAACGCCGCGAATTGGCCGCCGAATCCCGCCAGTTAAGCGAGCTGGTTAATGATTTATCGGTACTGACACGGATATCGCGGGGTGACTATTTATCTGCCGGGACAGAAGTAGCGGTAGCCGATCTAGTATCAGGCACGCTCGCGCTATGGGAAGACAAACTCGCTGAAGTGGATTCGCCGGTGAAGATTGTTGGCGCTGATCTGACCGCCGCGAAAATTACGGTAGATGAGCCAAGACTGCGCCAAGCGCTCGACGAAGTGATCGAGAATGCGGTTGACGCACTTCAATACCCAGCAAACGAAAATAATGACGACGCCGAACAGATAGTTTATCTGTACTCCTCGTTAATCACGCGTGAAGGCAACGATTGGGTAGCGATTGATATTACGGATTCGGGCCGGGGAATTCCACAGTCAGAACGCGACCGTATCGGGCAACGATTCATGCGCGCTTCGAATGATCCCCACCCCGGTAACGGTCTTGGATTGGCAGTCGCTGGCAAGATCGTTCGGGCGATGGACGGTCAAATCTACCTACCGGAGCAGGATGAAAGTGCTACAACCATTCGGTTGGCGTTACCGGTCGCAACGACGACGTCTGATTGACGACGGCGTCTGATTGACGACGACGTTCGACAAACGGTTGCGCCTGACGAACAGTAAGGCCTGACGAACAGTGTGGAACCGAGCTAAACCCGGAACCGAGCTAAACCCGGAACCGAGCTAAACCCGGGCGAGGTCAGCGGCGCCGATAATACCGGCGTCGTTGCCCAAAGTAGCGAGTACCACCTTGGGATTTGGCCGGTAGGACTGAGCGGTGAGGTTGGCTTTCAACGCTCGGATTGCTGGTGCACGGAGTAATTCACCGGCTTCTGAAACGCCGCCGGCCAGGACGAACATTTCGGGTGCCAGTACAGCAGAAAGGTCAGCCATCCCAATTCCCAACCATGTGCCGACCATGTCAAAACATTCAATAGCGGCCGGATCGCCTTCGGCAGCGGCTTGCGAGATGTGTAACCCGGTGATGTCGAGCGGATCGCCGCCAGCTAACTCAATGAGCCGTTTGGCGCGCGGAGCATCATATTGGGCAAGTTCATGTGCTTCATGCACTAGTGCGCGACCGGACCCGTAACGTTCCCAGCATCCGAATTGCCCGCAACCACAGCGTCGTCCATTCAACTTCACTTTAAGGTGGCCGATCTCGCCTGCAAAGCCTGCTGAACCACGCAGTAACTGGCCATCAATAATGATTCCGCCACCGATACCGGTGCCAACGGTCACTACGATAACGTTGGATGCTCCACGTGCAGCACCGAACCGGAATTCTGCCCAAGCGGCTGCGTTCGCGTCATTCTCAATAACGGTTGGTAGCCCAGTAGCTTGTTCTAACTTGTCCCGCAAAGGCTCATTGGTCCAGGCAAGGTTGGGAGCGAAGATGATATTAGAACGGGTATCGTCAACAAACCCCGCTGCTCCCACTCCAATTCCGGCTACCGGGATTTCGTCAGATAGTTCCTTCACTAAAGCAGCACAGGCATCGATAATATCGTCGCGGTTGTTGCTTGGCGTGGGGTGGCGACGGGAAGCCAGAATAGTACCGTTTTCGTCGACGACGCCAACGGCGATTTTAGTTCCGCCAATATCGATTCCGATCATGGCACTCATAATGTCCTCCAAATATCCTTAGATTATTCAATAGTTAAAACTGCGATGTGACTACCGTGGTAGGAGCAGGTCCGCTACTAGCACGCACGACCAGCCGCGCGGGAATTACAATCGGAGTTGTCTGAGTAGTAATACCCCTGGTGTGGTTTTCGGTGTGATCAAGTAAGACGCGTACGAGGGTTTCCCCGATTTGGGTAAAATCTTGGTGAATACTGGTTAGTGGTGGCCACAGATATTCAGCAAGCACATTGTCAAAACCGACTACTGACACGTCTTGAGGAATACGCTTGCCTACTTCGTGAAGCGCACGCATTAGTCCTGCAGCCATTTCATCATTCGCGGCAAATATCGCAGTGACGGTTGGATCTTCAGCTAGTCGCCTTCCAATTTCATAGCCGGAAGCAGGATTCCAGTCACCGATATAGGGTTTCGGAATGGGACGCCCTGCGGCGGTTAGACTGGTACGCCAGCCCTCTTCACGTTGCTGGGCATGCACCGAATATTCGGGGCCGCCGATAAGATGAACGGTGTGATGCCCCAGTGACAATAAGTGATCCACTGCCAGTTGAGCTCCACCGGCCTGATCAAAGCCGACCGAAGGCAGTGACAAAGCCCGGTTATCCGCCACAACTATCGGCAAATGTGGGGGAATGCGCAACTTCCCAATATCGATGTTTTCTAGCCCTAACACCACCAGCCCACTGACGCCCTGTTGGAGTCGCTCGATAGCCGCGTTGAGGGAGTCGGCGCAACCATCAGGCGCATCCGCGAGCGATAGCGCATATTTTCGTGCGCTGGCCGCCGCAGATACTGCTTCGACAACATTGGCTTCCCCGGTGGAGTTGAGCTGGTGAGGGATCAACCCGATCGTGCGGCTACCACCGGAACGCAATGCCCGCGCCGCCGCATTCGGTGAATACCCAACTTTCTCCATTGCTTTTAAAACCCGGTCACGGGTTTCTGGGCGGACATTATTGGCCCGATTAGCTACTCGGGACACCGTTTGCGGGGAGACTTGAGCCAGCGCAGCGACGTCCTTGGCTGTGGCCCGACGGGACCAGGGAACGCCTCCGCGGCCAGAACCTACAGGCTCACTTACATATTCGGTGGTCATGCCAAAATGCTAGCATCTGGAATCCGCCCAGCCCCGGTAGTACTCGGATTTAATGTGACGGCACCACGTACCTGAACATTTGCTCCGAAAGTCCAATCACCTTCGACAGTAAGAGAAACAGCGTCAACTAGTGATGGAGGCCCGGCTGGGAAGCGCGCATCAAAATCGGCGATCCGCTTGTAATAGCGCGGGTCGAGGTTAATCAGGGGCGCACGGGAAGGCCGTAACTTTGGTACGGCGTCGTCCCCTAACTCATACACATCTGAGCGCAGCAAGAGCAGGTCGTTCGTGGTTTTTACGGGTAAGAATCGATCGCGGCCAACCTCAAGGGCTTGAGCGCCTGCGAAACATTGGACAGCAGCACCCATAGCGGTTTCGAGCTGGTAAACCGCGGGCGAATCCGAGTCGGTCGGATCGACGGTTTTCTCATTACGAATCAGTGGTAGGCCCAGCACACCCTCGGTTTCCGTTAGCCGGTTTTGCAAGGCTTTAATGTCAAACCACAGGTTATTGCAGTGGGCAAACGGATGGCGATCCCCATCCATAAAATACTTTAAGTCTTCCGGGGCGGTCTGAGCAGTTTCCCGCAAAATCAGCTGTCCGTCAGCTTTACGCCATGCTAAATGCCCGCCTTTAACATCGGCTGGGGTACGCCGGGTGACTTCGGTGAGGAATGGAGCTCCCGAAGCAGCAAGGTATGCGGCAATCCGCCCGTCCGGGAAGGCTCCGAGATTATCACCATTCGCAATGAACAGGTAACGATATCCCTGCTCCAACAGCTTAGCGAGCAATCCGGAATCGTACAGTGTTGTGAAAATATCTCCGTGGCCAGGCGGACACCATTCCAATTCAGGATCCTGTTCCCACGTCACCGGGGACAGATCAGAAGTGCGCAGTTTTGGAACCGCATTTTGGAGGAAATCGAGGGGTAAATCGTCGACGACGAGGCCCGGCACTGATTCCAAGTACGCCATGCAATCTTGGCGAGTGCGGAAGGAGTTCATCACCATAAATGGTAGGCGTGCTCCCGTCGTCTTCCGCAAATACTGAATCTGCGCCACCATCAGCTCTAAAAAGGTGCGTTCGCCACGCACTGGAAGAAGCGACTTAGCTTTTTCCATCCCCATGGACGTTCCAAGCCCGCCGTTAAGCCGGATAACTACCGTCCGGTTCAGTGCGGCCGCCTGCTGTTCATCAGTGGCGTCGAGTTCGTCGAGATGGGGGATATTATCGACCGGGTCAATGGTGTCTTCCGGAACAATTCCAGTAGAGCCGGCCGCCAATTCGCGGTAGGAATGCGTGAACGATTTAATGGCGGCTGGTCGGATCTTGGCAGCCTCCATCTTTTCCAAAGCGGCGGTTAATCCTGGTGATGTCATGGTCTGTGTTCCTTTGCTGGTGGATGTTATGTGGGTGGTTAGCCAAGATAAGTGGTTTAGACGAGGCGTTCGCCGGGTGCGCCAGCGGAGGCCAAATATAACTCGGGGGTAGGGTGTCCGGCCTGCTTAGCAGCCGCAACGATGGCTTGGGCGATCTGTTCGGCTTCGGCTGCGCGGACGAGTGCGATAGCACTACCGCCAAATCCGCCGCCGGTCATGCGGGCTCCGAGCGCTCCGGTTTCGCGCGCCGCATCAACGACGACGTCGAGTTCAGCAACGCTGACTTCGTAATCGTCGCGGAGGGAATCGTGGGAGGCGTTCATGAGCTGCCCGGCGGTTTCCATGTCGCCCTCAGCCATAGCCGCGCGGAAGTCGCGGACCCTCCAGATTTCAGTAACAACATGGCGGACTCTGCGGCGCAGTTGATCGGTGGGGAGCGTAGCTAGCACGTCGCCTAAATCTGCGGGGGCGACGGTGTCCGCGATTTCGCGAAGATCGGGCACATTCAGCAGATCCGCAGCGGTGTGGCAGTCATCGCGCCGCTGGCCGTACTGTCCATCAGCTAAGGAATGCGATGCTTGAGTGTCAATCACGATTAGCGCAAGATCATGGTCACGTAGCGGGAGCGGGACCTGTTCAACACTTCCATCGCGGGAGTCGACGACGATAGCGTGATCTTTCGCCGCCCGAAGCGAAGCTGCTTGGTCAAGACCTCCAGTGGGAGCGCCAGCTACTTCGTTTTCTGCCCGTACGCACAGCTGGGCAAGACGAGCGCGGGACTCGTCGTCGTGATCGAAGGGGTGTTCCATAATGTCGCCCAGCGCAAGTCCCATAGCACATGAAACCGCAGCTGATGACGATAAACCAGCGCCGAGCGGGACGCATGAAGCGATGACGACGTCGAAGCCCGGCACCTCAAAACCATCTTCGCGCAATGCCCACGCAATTCCGGCACAGTACGCCAGCCATTTGGGTTTGACGCCGGGAACAATATCCGCCACGGTGCCTTTCCATAGCGTTTCTTTGTTTTGGTCGCCGATCATGTCGACGACGTCGTCAGAACGGCGGCGTAGTGCAACGTAGGTGCGATGTGGCAATGCGATAGGAAGACTTAATCCGCCGTTGTAGTCAGTGTGTTCGCCGATGAGGTTGACCCTGCCGGGGGAGGCCCAGACGCCATCAGGTTCTTTGCTGAAAGTTTCACGAAAAAGATCGAGGACGATGCTGATGCCTTCGTCGGTGGTCCAAGCGGTGTGCCAGGTGCTCATGGATATTCCTTGGTTGAAGCTTCGTTGCGTCGTGGTTCCCCAATGTGCAGTGGAGTCTAACGGCGGTGTTAATCACTGAAATATATGTTTGCGTTATCACAAGTTTTTGTCAACCCCTTGACATGAACGGTTTGACTTGCGAGACTTACTCATATTCGTCAATGGTGACGCAAACATTGGCCGTTTGGGTCACTGTGATGGAGTAGGACCGGTTACGCTTCGTTTCGCTCAGTTTTTGAGTGTTGCGACCGCTTTCCGTCAGCCACCCGCAGCCCATGGAGAAGGTCGATGTTTATTCCTCGCCACTATGAAAATTTGGACGTTCTACACGAGAATGTCTTGCCCGCTCGCTCATACTATGTCCCCGCATCTACCCGCATTGACGCTGGTCCGCGTGGACGTGACGCCACTGACCGTATTGATATGCTCAACGGTGATTGGCAATTCCGCTATTACTCGTCCGTTTATGATGTAGACGGCGCTTTTATTGCCGCCGATTTCGACGCCAGTGACTATGACACTATTCCAGTGCCTGGTACCTGGCAGTACAACGGATATGACTCCCACCAGTACACCAATATTCGCTACCCGTTCCCGTTGGACCCGCCCTACGTTCCACAGGACAATCCAGCCGGTGCTTATGTCACCGATTTCGAATACAATCCGCGCGAGAATGCTCCGCTCGTTCATCTCGCTTTTGACGCAGTAGACTCCGCATACTATGTGTGGGTTAACGGCGAATACGTAGGCTACAGCCAAGTTACTCATTCCACCGCTGAATTTGATATTACGAAGCTGGTCAAGCCGGGAACCAACCGCCTTGCCGTCCTCGTTCTCAAATGGTGCGATGGTTCCTACCTCGAAGACCAAGATAAGTACCGTACCAGCGGCATTATTAGCGATGTTATGCTCGTACATCGTGCCGAAGCTGGTGTGGAGGACTACTTCACTACTACCAACCTCGCAACTGCCGATGCGCCGGCTCGGGTAAATATTCGGGCTACGCTACGCGGCGAAGCTGCAGTCACCGCCGAGCTTTTCGATGCCGACGACGTTCTGGTTGGCACGGCAGAGCTAGCCCCGGCTGACGGCCTAGGAGAGTTTACTCATCAGCTGAGCATCGACGTGCCGGATGCGCACTTGTGGACCGCAGAAGATCCCTACCTGTACACCCTCGTTTTGACCACGGACAACGAAGTTATTTCTGACCGTGTTGGTATCCGTGAAGTGTACCGTGACGGTGAAATCCTCAAGGTTAACGGGAAGCCGATTATTCTGCGCGGTATTAACCGCCACGATTCGGATCCGCTGACCGGGCCGGTTGTCGACCTTGACCACATGGAACGCGACTTGCGGATGATGAAGCAATTCAACGCTAACGCTGTGCGTTCCGCTCACTACCCGAACTCGCCGCGCTTCTACCAGCTGTGCGACGAATACGGCTTCTGGGTAATGAACGAAGCTGACAACGAAAGCCACGGCACTCAGTCCCAAATGTTAGACAACGAAGAATGGCCGAACGTCGTCGAACACTGGAATAAGCCGATTGCTAATAATCCAGACTGGGTAAAACCGACGATGGATCGCATTCAGCTCCTAGTGCGCCGCGAAAAGAACCGTCCGAGTATTTTCTCGTGGTCGGCAGGTAATGAATGTGCCTACGGCGTCACATTCGAGAAGTCTCTCGAATGGATGAAGCAATACGATCCAGGCCGCGTCACCCATTACGAATCGAGCTTCTACCGTTCCTCGGACCGCAAGTACGACTACACCAATATTGATCTGTATGCGCGTATGTACCCGGCTTTAGAAGAGATCGAAGGACACCTGAAGCAGGGTCTGAATAAGCCGATTCTCCTCGTTGAGTACTGCCATGCTATGGGCAATGGCCCAGGTGACTTGGAAGAGTACTACAAGATGGTCCGCCGTGAGGACGCCATGTGTGGCGGCTTCGTCTGGGAGTGGACTGATCACGCAGTACAAACCGGCATTGCTGAAGATGGACGTCCGATCTGGCTATACGGCGGAGACCATGGTGAACTGATCCATGATGGCAACTTCTGCATGGACGGTTTGGTCTACCCGGATCGTCGCCCGCATACGGGTCTGTATGAGTTCTGGAACGTCCACCGTCCGGTTCGGGCCAGCTACCAGCAGGATCTCGGCTTGCTTACTCTCGAAAACGATCTCGATTTCACCGACCTGCAAGGGTTCGTCGATGTCACCTACCGTGTTGAATGTGATGGCGAACTGGTCACAACCGGCCCGGTACCACTGACTGAATCGATTCCGCCGTGGGCTTCTTGGACAACCAGCTTGCCTATTGACAAGCCGGAAGCAGGCCGTTGCTACCTGACGCTGGAATACCGTCTGGCAGGAAAGGTTAAGGGCCTCGAAACCGGCCATCTGCTTGGTTTTGACGAGATCGAACTGGCAAGTGTTGATCCGCGCCACCGCAAGGTTTCTGCGCTGCTGGAAGATGCTGTTGATCCGGCTGCGGTTGCTTTGACCGTTACCGAAACCGCTCGAGACCTTACGGTAGCTGGGGAAAGCTTCCGTTACGTTTTCGATCGTCGTACTGGTCTGCCGGCAGTAATGCAGGTCGGTGGGGTAGACGTGATCGAACGTCCAACCGAGTTCGCAATTTGGCGTGCACCTACCGATAACGACCGTTACATTCGGGCGAAGTGGGACCGTGCCCATTACGACAAGTCGACCACTCGGGCATACAACACGGAAGCTACGCGTGATGGGGACGACGTCGTCGTCACCGTATCCAGCTCAATTGCTGGTCCTACCGTACAACCGGTACTTCGTATTGAAAGCGTTTGGCGAATTAACCCAGCTGGTCGTCTGGACCTAGACCTGACAGCGGTGAAGGATAACAACTTCCCTGAACTGCCGCGTTTCGGACTTCGGTTATTCCTGCCGGAGGCAGCCGACGCCGTCACCTACTTCGGTATGGGCCCACAAGAGTCCTATATCGACAAGAAGCAAGCAGCACGTCACGGTGAATACTCCGCAAGCGTGGCTGAGCTGCACGAAGACTACATTGTTCCGCAAGAGAACGGTGCGCATTATGACACCTCGTATGTGACCGTTAGTGGCGGCGGTGTATCACTTACGGTTGCCTCCCATGAGGCATTCTCGTTCAATGCTTCGCCGTACACGGCAGAAGAACTCACACGCGCACGGCACAATGTCGAACTGGTTCCGGCCGGTATGACAGTGCTGAATGTGGACAGTGCCAACGCTGGCATTGGTTCCAATAGTTGCGGACCGGTGCTCTTGGACAAGTACCAGGTCAACTCCAGCGAACTGCGTTTCACGGTCTCGCTGATTCCTAATCCACGCTGAGCCAGCTCGCTGACTTAGTCCAAAGAAAATAAAAGGAGTCCCTTGTGGCTGAAAACAAACCAAAAACGTACCTAAATTGGTACAACAAGATCGGTTACGGTTCTGGTGATATTGGCGGTAACGTTGTTTACGCGTTTACAGCCTTCTTCGTCATGATCTACCTGACCGATTACATCGGCTTGAATGCTGGCATTATCGGTACACTCATGTTGGCCTCGAAGATTTTCGACGGTACTTCTGACCTGGTCTTCGGCTTCTTGATCGACCGTACGAATTCTAAGATGGGTAAGGCCCGTCCGTGGATGTTCTACGCTTACTTCGGTGCTGCGATTACGCTCGTTGCATGTTTCGCAATCCCAACCTCATGGGGCACAACCGCACAATATGCGTGGTTCTTCATTGCATACACTCTTCTGAATGCAGTGTTCTTTACCGCAAATAACATTGCATATTCATCGTTGGTTGCGCTCATTACGAAGAACGCAGGCGAGCGAGTCCAGATGGGCTCCATCCGCTTCATGTTCGCTTTCGGTACTTCGCTCCTGATCCAGACCATTACCGTTGGTTTCGTGGCTTACATGGGTGCGGACGCTGCTGCATGGCGTACCGTTGCAATCATTTACGCTATTGTTGGTGTCGCAGCGAACAGCTTCTCGGTGATGTCGGTTAAGGAACTTTCTGCAGAAGAACTACGTGAGGTTGAAGAAGGCGAGACTGTACAGGACGATAAGGTCAGCCTATTGGAGACCTTCAAACTCCTGTTCACGAACCGTTACTACATCATCCTCCTGCTGGTTTACCTAATGACGCAGTTCTTCACGGTTACCTTGGGTATGGGCCTGTACTACATGACTTGGGTCCTTGGAGATGCCAATCTCTTCGCCAATTTCGCACTCGCGCTTAACATCCCGCAGATCGTTGGCCTGATTATTGTTCCGATTATCGTGACCAAGATGGGCGTGATGTACAAAATCAACATCTGGGGCTACATCCTTACCTTGGTTAGCCGCGCTCTCGTGATTGTTGCTGCCGGTATGGGATCGCTACCATTGATGCTGGCGTTCACTGCTCTCGGCGCACTTGGCCAGGCTCCGCTACAGGGTACGCTTACCGCGCTTATTGCAGAAGCTTCGGAGTACACCTACCTGACCAAGGGCAAGCGCGTTGATGGCGCGTTCTTCTCGGCAACTTCCTTCGGACAGAAGATCGGCGGTGGCGTTGCTGCAGCGGTAGCCGGATGGTTCCTCTCCTTCGCTGGTTACGATGGTATGGCCGAAACTCAGACCCAATCGGCACTGGACATGATTTCCTTCCTTTACCTGTGGGTCCCGACCATCATGGCTGTACTCATTATCATCTTCCTCTCCATGCTCCGGGTGGAGAAGGCGAATGAACGTCTGCGTGCTGCACGCGGGCACGAAGGAGAAACAAAAGAAGACGTAGTGACCTCCTAGGGGTATTGTGCAACCCTGAATAAAGTCATCGGGGAAAGCTCCTTGATACCCCGATGACGGCGGCCCCCGGTTTGCGACTCTCCCTTACGAACCGGGGGCCGCGGGGGGTTTAGGCGGTTTGCTAGT
>JAAYWS010000153.1 GCA_012516575.1 Actinomycetaceae bacterium | reverse complement strand
GTAGAAGTCAGCATTTTCGAGTGGGAAACCAACGACCAGACCAAAACCCTGCAGTTGCGTGTGTCGGAAACGGGTTATATTTCCCTGCCAACCGTCGGGGCCTTGATGGTGGCCGGCAAGTCGGTCCAAGAAATCCAGCGGCTGATTGAAAAAAAATTGATTGATCAGAACGTCTTGCAGACGCCCCGGGTGGGCGTATGGGTCAGCGAGTTCCGCAGCCGCCGGATTTCGGTCATCGGCTCGGTGAACCAGCCCGGCACCTACGCGATACACCAGAACGTTTCTACGCTGCTGGATATGTTGACGCTGGCGGGTGGTCCCCAAGAGGTAGCTGGCGGGCAGGCCTATGTGATTCGGCGCGATGCGGGCAAGGATGAAGCGCGCATTCGCATTGATCTGGACGAGCTGCTGGAAAAAGGCGAGACGGACCTGAATCCGGTGCTGAGCGCCGGCGATATTGTGTATGTGCCGAAGGCTCCGCTGATATACGTCTATGGGGAAGTGAAGCAGGCCGGCGCCTTCACCTTCCGCAAGCAGTTGCGCGCCTTGGAAGCCGTGGCTCTGGCCGGCGGGTTCACCGATCTGGCCGACCGCCGCATTTCGCTGATTCGCCGGGCGGAAACCGGTGAGGGAAACGTCCATTCGCTGGATGTGGCCCGCATCGAGCGCGGCGAAATGCCGAATATTTATCTGCGCGACGGCGACGTGCTACACGTTCGGGCGTCGGGATCAAAGAAGGCGTGGACAGAGGCTATGAACTTCCTCCGCGGCATCTTCACGTTCTCCTATTCGTTTAATAAATAGGAGCGGGACGGATAGTCGGACGCCGGCGATCCGCCGGGGAACAGATAACAATATGAACGAGTGGAACGAAAACGAATCGAGCGGCGTGCATTTGTGGGATTATCTGGCGGTTGTGCGGCAACGCCTGCCGCTGGCCGCCGGGATTTTTCTGTTGGTTGTGCTGGCGACTGCCCTGTATGCCTGGACCCGGACGCCGCGCTACACCGCGACGTCGCGCCTGCTGATTGAGAACAAAGGCGTGAACCTGACCGCGATGCAGGACGCCTACGATCCAGGCCGGACCAGCTTGACTCAGCGTGACCTCATCCAGACCCAGGTACAGCTCATCAAGTCCACGCCGGTGATGGAAGCCGTCTTGCAGGAGGGATTCTTGGCGCAAAGCGAGGATTTCCGCAAGAGCAAGGATCCGGTGCGCGATCTGGCCAAATTGATCCAAGTGACGCCGGCGCGCAGCGGCTATGTGGTGGACGTCAGCGTGGAGCGGGAATCGCCCCGGGAGGCTGCCCAGATCGTCAACGCCGTTGTGTCCGCCTATCTGGCTGAAAACCGGCGTCGGCGAATGGGTGTTTCCGACGAGGGCATCACGGAGCTCAAGAAGAAAGCGGAAGAACTTCGCGTTCGGCTTGATGAAGCGACGGCGGCGCTCCACGCGTTTATGGCGACCAACCGGATGGTTTCCTTCGAAGACGCGCAGAACATCGTGGTCGAGCGACTCAAGGGCCTGAACCAGAATTTGATGAAGGCCGAACCGTTGCGGATGCAGGCCGAGGCCCACTATCGCACGGCGGAAGCGGCGATGAAAGCCGGCCAGGCGGAAAGCATCCCCGGTGTCCAGGCCTCGACGCTGATCAACTCGCTCAAGACCGATTTGGCGCGCCTAGAGCAGCAGTATTCGGAAATGCGCGCCCGCCTGGGCGACCAGCATCCGCAACTGCAAAGCACGGTGGCGCAGATGGACGCCATCCGCACGAAATTGGCGATGGAAGCGACCTATGTCGTGGACGCGCTCCGGGGGCGCTATGAACAGGCGCTCAACGAAGAAAAGATGTTGCGCCAGGAATTGAACAAACAGGAAAAAGTCGTGCTTGAGTTCAACGAGCTGGCGGCCAAATACAACCTGTTTCGCCAGAGCCGGGATTCCATCCAGGAGGCCTATTCCGCGATCATCCGCCGCATTGACGAATTGAACGTCAGTCAATTGAGCGGTCAGGGCGACAACGTGTTCGTGGTGTCGCGCGCGGAAGTGCCCCAGGAAAAATCCTGGCCTTCGCGTTCCCGGATGCTGCTGATGGGGATTTTCTTCGGCGGCCTGCTGGCCGTTGGTTTCTGCTTCTTTCTCGATTATATGGACACGACCATCAAAGGCGAAAGCGACGTCCGCACGCTACTCAACAGCTTTGTCATTGGTGGCGTGCCTTCGGCCGAAATCGAGGCCGGCGAAGCGGGATTCGATGATTTGTTCGCTGTGACCAATCCGCGGAGCCATTTTGCGGAAGCATTCCGTTCGGCCCGCACCGCTTTGGCCTTCAGCATGGTTGACAAGCCGTTGCATGCCCTGGTGGTCACCAGTACGCTGCCGGCGGAAGGCAAGACGCTGACGGCCGTCAACCTCGCCATTGCCCACGCGCAATCCGGTCGGAAGACGCTGCTGGTTGACGCCGACCTGCGCAAGCCGCGCGTACATTCGGTCTTCAACGGCCGTAGCGACGTCGGGCTGGCCAATCTGCTGGCCGTTCGAAATCTCGACATTATGTCTGCGTGCGTCCCGACCGGCATCGCCAACCTGTTCTACTTGTCGAGCGGTCCCGTGCCGCCCAATCCCGTGGAGTTGCTGGATCCCGAGCGTCTGGGACAACGGATAGAAGAATGGCGCAGGGAATATGAAATGATCATTTTCGATGCCCCGCCGGCCCTCAATCTGGCCGATGCGCTGGTGATCGGCAAGCAGGTGGATGGCGTGGTGCTGGTGGTGCGGACGTTCGTCACGAACAAATACGCGGCACAACAGGTGGTCCGGCAGATGGCGGCGTCCAAGATAAAGTTGCTGGGCGTGCTGCTTAACAACGTGGATATGCCGCTTGGCGCTTCCTATTCCTCCTACTATGATACCCGCTATGGCTATTATTACGACGACCGGCCGACGGGTGCCAAGGGCGGCTGGCGCGAGAAAGTCTCGGCGCTGGGCGCGCGCCGCGCCAAGAAGGTTCCGCCGAAGTGATGATTGACTTGCACGCGCATGTCCTGCCGGGATTGGACGATGGCGCCGCAGATGAAGCTGCGGCGCTTGCCTTGTGTCGGCTGGCCGTTGCGGACGGCATCGGCACGCTGGTCGCCACGCCGCACCTATACGGCGGTGTGGGCGTGGCCGATCCACAGGTGATTCCCGTCGCGGCTGAGCATTTGCGGGAACGGCTGGCAGAAGAAGGCATCGGTTTGGATCTCCGCTGGGCCGCAGAGGTGCCGCTTCTGGAAAATGCCGTGGAATTGTATCGCTCCGGCCTGTGGCCGGCTTACGATGAGCGCCGGCGTTATCTGTTGCTGGAAATGCCGGCTATCGCCAGTGGATTGCCGATTCTGAAGGAAACGATCTTCCGCTTGCGCCTGGAGGGGGCCGTGCCGATTTTGGCGCACCCCGAGCGGCTGGATTTTCTGGACGATTCTTCCGCCGTTGAGGGCCTGCGCAGCCAAGGAGCTCTGCTCCAAATCACGGCGGCCTGTCTGTTGGCGCCCGGATCGCGCTCGTACCGGCGCGCCGCGGATTGGATAGATCGCGGCTGGGTACAGATGGTGGCCTCCGATGCCCACGATCCATCGAGGCGTCCGCCCCGGTTGGCAGCGGCACGCCGATGGCTGGCCGATCGGGTGGGAGAGGCCGGCGCCGCAAAATTGACGGAGGGAAATCCGCGGAAAATCCTGCTGGGCGAACCTCTTTGACATGCATTCCCGATCCCGCCATTTCCATGCCCGCCGTCGGCCGTTTTTCATCGAATACGGCTTTGTGGTGTCGGTATCTCTGTTAGCTTTGCTGGCTACGATTCCGCGCGGCAGCGTCGGTTTTTTCGAGTCGCGCCTCGTGGCGATGGGCGCGTGGCTGGTGGGGGGGCTGGGCTGGCTGACGGCGCCGGCCAGAGCGCCGGAGCGTTCGTTCCCGAGGCGGCTGGCGGGCATGGCGGCGCTCTTGCTGGCTTTGTGGTGTGGCTGGCAGTTGTGCCCGTGGTCCGGCAAGTGGGGAGAACCGTTCTGGCGCGGTGATTCCAAGCTGTTTGCCGAAGTGATGGCTGATGCCGCAGCTGAGTCACTGGCCGTGGAGCGATTCGTATCGTTTCATACCGCCTGGCTGTGGGCGGGATTGGGAATCCTGGCTTGGGCTGTCGCGCGTCGGATTTGCCACCGCAACGCGCTGAAAGCGGCCGTGATCGGACTGGTCGCCGTTGGCATCGTTCAGGCGGGGCTGGGGATTGCTCTGGGCGTGGATGCCGGCGGCCGCTTGCTGGGCACCTTTGGCAGTCCCAATGCCTTGGGCGGATTGCTCGCGATGACCTTGCCTCTTCATTTGGGGCTCATGCTGTCGTACTCCAGTCGGCGGCCGTTGCGCGGGAGAACGGGCTGGAGGTGGCGGTTGCAACGGTTGGGTGATAGTTGGGAGGCGTGGCGCGGGCCCTTGCTTTGGTTCACCTGGATCGCGCAATGGGCCGTCTTGTATTTGACAGGCTCCATGGGGGGGGCGATCGCCGCCTTGCCCGCT
>JAAYWS010000098.1 GCA_012516575.1 Actinomycetaceae bacterium | reverse complement strand
GCCGTATATAGCGCTGGATGTGGTAAAAGTTGATACTTATGCACCGGTGGAGTTGGTATCGAGGTAATCAACGCCGACGCCGGAACCAAACACCCGCAAATTCCGGAAAGAGCCACCTAAAAGCTCCCAGTTCAACGGCAGGTGTCGGCTCGGCCACCAACAATTTTGCTTTCTAGGCAACGACTTGTGCTGTTTTACTGTGCCACTTAGGACGAAAGACTAAAATAATGGGAACACCGTAACGGAGTACCCCTAGTGCACGCCTATCCAAGCAAAGGAGCCTCATCATGGCCAACTTAGAAATCGCTGGTTATTGGAGGACCGCCCCTGAAATTGCCTTACGTGTCCGGCCGGGCTTTAAACTCGTCGACGCTGATCTGGATAGTAAGCCAGGTTGGACTGCCGGACAATCCAAAGCGGAGAAGTTCATTGCTTCGCGAGGCAAACTACTGGCCGAGCTCCAAGAGCGGTTTTTCGCCATGGCACGTGCGGGTGATGAACGGAAGTTTCTTGTCATTACGCAAGGTATGGACACGTCTGGCAAGGGCGGAGTCGCCCGGCACATCCTCGGCATGGTTGACCCCCAAGGCGTACATATCCACGGTTTCGGTGGACCAACTAAGGAGGAGCTCTCCCATCACTTCCTGTGGCGTATTAAAAAAGCGCTTCCACCCGCAGGAAAAATTGGCTATTTCGATCGCTCGCATTATGAGGATGTGCTGATTGCCCGAGTAGACCATCTCGCGCCCATCGAAGAAATCGAAAAGCGCTACGACGAGATCCTCCAGTTCGAGCAAGAGCTCATTGACGACGGTTATGTTCTGCTTAAGTTTGCTCTTATGCACACTTACGAAGAACAGTGCCGTCGCCTTGCCGAACGACTTACGCGCCCGGACAAGTTCTGGAAGTACGATCCTTCCGACGTTGATACCCGCCGCAAATGGGACCAGTACTACGAGGCTCATCAAATCATGTTTGATCGCACGTCAACCGAAGCTGCACCTTGGTATGTCATTCCAGCCAACTATAAATGGTACGCGCGACTTGCCGCCGCAGAAATGATCACTCAGGCTTTAATCCGAATGGACTTGGATTGGCCCGTACCCGAGTGGGATTTAAGCACCGAACGAGTTCGACTAGTTGAGACTATGCACGCGGAGAAGCTGCCAGAAGCGATTGATGAGCTCAAAAAACTGAAGAAGAAGGTTGCCGAAGTCAGAGAAGAACTTGCCGAGCACGAAGCTGAAATCCGTGAGGTTGCAAAGGTATCCCTGCTGGACGCCGGGGACCGGATTTAACCCGCCGGGGACCGGATTTAACTCGCCCCAGCCATACCCACCGGCGCTTCCCACGCGCAGATCCTGCCATATTTCGGCATCCTAGCCCGCTACCAGCCCTTATATAAAAACTAATATTCACGGGCTTCCTTTTCTTCCCTTGCGAAAACTGTTGATGAAGGCTCGACAAGAGTGGTACGCTCGCACAATACCGCAAGCATGCCCACCGGTTGTGGGCATGTCTTTTTATAGCAAATGCTAAAACTTGAAATTTACCGTGCACGTGCGGCACAAGGAGACGATGATGGCTGAAACTACGTGGCTTTCACAAGACACTTTTGATCGCCTTTCGGCGGAACTTGAAAGGCTGAAGACCACTGGTCGTACCGAAATTGCGGCGCGTATTGAAGAAGCCCGCTCGGAAGGCGACCTGAAAGAAAACGGCGGCTACCATGCAGCTCGGGAAGAGCAGTCAAAGATGGAGGGCCGGATTCAAGAGCTGACCTACCTTCTCGATAACGCTGAAGTCGGACATGCACCAACGGAAACTTCGAAGGTCGCCCCCGGTTTGGCAATTACCGCGGAGATTAACGGCGGGGAACGCAAGTTCCTGCTGGGTTCACGCGAGGCTGCTGAGTTTGTCGATATCGACGTTTACCCCGAATCGGCGCCCCTCGGATCGGCAATCATGGGCCTAGGCGTCGGCGATGAAACGTCCTACACCGCGCCGAACGGCAAGGTATTCAAGGTCAAGATCATCGCTATTGATCCGTTTACTGACTAATGATTTCCCCGGAGTTGGCTTTACCTGGCCGGCCCCACCCGATATTGGCTAATCCACGGCCGCACGCGGTACTCGGCACCGAGTTATTAGCGCAGCCCACGGCAAGTGAACAGGTGATCTATCTGGCCGCCGGTTGTTACTGGGGTGTGGAGGAAATCATGTGGCAGTTACCCGGAGTGATTGCCACGGCCGTAGGCTTCCAAGGCGGGTACACACCGAATCCAACTTACCGAGAGGTGTGTACCGGTCTGACTGGGCATACCGAAACGGTGCGAGTGCTTTTGCGCGACGACGCTTTGCCCCGCGTGCTCAAAACTTTTTGGGAATGCCATGACCCGACCACGCTCAACCGGCAAGGTAACGATATTGGCACGCAGTATCGCTCAGCCATTTTTACCACGACGCCGCAACAGTACGAATTAGCGAAAAGCTCACGCGAGGTGTACGACGCCGTTTTGTCCACGGCAGGGCGCGGTCAGATTGTTACCGAGATTCGTCCCATTTCGCAGGCGGGTCCGTTTTATTTAGCGGAAGATGAGCATCAGCAATATCTGTATAAAGTACCGAATGGATACCGATGTCATGCCACTACCGGGCTGGCGTGCCCGATGCCAGCGTCGGGACCACTCGCCCAGTAACACTTTCGGTTGGCCAATACACTCGTATTAGCATTCCCCGTACAATAGAAAGCGAAGCAAAGGCTCGAATACGCGACGTCAGATTCCGGCGTCGTCAAGCCTGCTAACCCGACGTTCAAACGAAAGGCATCCAATGCGCGGCGTTCCGATCCCAGAAGTCACCGGATCCTTCGGTGAAATTCCCGAAGTTATTTTCCCAGAGACCCCGGGCCCGATGGGCTTACGGGTACATCTTTTTGAAGAAGGCACTGGCGCAGTTGTGCAGGCTGGGGACGAAGTTGTAGTGAACTACCACGGCCAGATCTGGCGTGGCCCGGTTTTCGATTCGTCCTACTACCGCGAAGAACCGGCGCGTTTCCCTATTGGCGTCGGCATGGTTATCGAAGGATGGGACCAGGCGCTGGTAGGCCAGCAGGTTGGTTCTCGGGTGCTCATTGCGGTGCCGCCAGCTAAGGGTTACGGTGCTGCCGGTAATCCGCGCGCGGGTATTAAAGGCGATGACGTCCTGCTATTTATTGTTGATATCGTCGACGTCAAAAAGACCGCATTCTCGGCTCAGGTATAGGGCAGTTTAACTACCCCGATAAACGTAGTGGCCGGTCGAGATCAGCTCGACCGGCCACTAACTATTGCGCGATTCTACAGCGGAATCACAAAGGCTTAACGGTTGCTTGCGAGGATCGCCAGAATCCGCAGTACCTCAACGTAGATCCACAGGATCGTCATTACGATACCGAGGCCAGCCATCCATGCGAATTCCTTCGGAGCATTGTTCGCAACTGCCGTATTGACAAGCTCAAAATCGGCAATCAACATGTAGGCGGCGATCAGGATCATAACCACGCCGAGAATAACGCCCAACGGAATACCGAAGACTTCCATACCGCGCATTCCCCACGGGTTGCTAATCAGGCCGGTCATAATAAGCACTAGGTTGATTACCGAGAACACTAGGTAGCCAATTACTACCGCAGCAATAATCCGCATGCCCTTTGCACTGGTACGCACCGCGCCCGAGTAATGCAGGCCGAGTGTTACCGCCACAATCACCATGGTCGCCAGAATTGCTTGGAACGCGATACCCGGGAATAGCAGATCAAAAGCGCCGGTAATAGCACCAAGTGCCATGCCTTCAAGGACCACATAAGCAATGGATAGCGCCGGAGAAATAGTCTTCTTAAAACTAATCACGATACCAATGACAAAGGCCGCGATCGTAGCAACAATCGCTACCGGCATCCACAGCACAACTGGGAGCACAGCAATCGTCAACAAACCAGTGATAATGGTAATTCCGAGCAAGATCGCCGTCTTGTTCAGCGCGTCCTGATAGGTCATCGTATTCGATGGACGAGCGTCGAAAGCGCCCGTTGCGTAAGGCTGCTGACCAAATGCTTGACCGTATGGCTGTGCGTACGGGTCAACCGGCTGCTGGTAGCCCTGCTGGCCGTACGGTTGCTGGTAGCTCTGCTGGCCATAGGCCTGCTGCCCGTACTGTTGCTGGGCATAAGGATCGACCGGCTGTGCATACTGGTTCGGACGAACACCGGTGTCCTGGAAGTATGGGTTACGGGTCATCACAGGATTACTCATTGAGACCTCCAATTCTAATTACGTGCACTTTGCACATCGTTACTTCCATACTAACGGGAACGTAGGTTAATCCGCACCGTACAGATCTCCCCAACAGCGAAACGCTCCGCATCTCACATGACAAGTGTCATGGGAAAGATCAGCGGCTTAACACTTCTGCATTCCAGCCAGTTCCTGCATAGTTACAACTATGAATACGAATATCGCAGTTGAGCTCACTGAGCTTACGAAAAAGTTTAAAGATGTCACGGCAGTTGCCGAGATTAACGTCCATATCAAACGCGGTGAAATCGTCGCACTTCTAGGTCCAAATGGCGCCGGGAAAACCACCACACTCGACATGCTACTTGGACTGTCCAACCCGACATCCGGTACCGTACGCGTTTTTGGCGGCGCCCCTGCCGAACATACGCGCAATGGCCGTATCGGCGCTGTTCTCCAAACCGGGGGCTTACTCGGGGATATGCGTGTTGGCGAAGTGATCGAATATATTGCCGCCACCTATCCCAGCAACGTCAAAGTAACCGAGCCACGCCTAGCGATTGAACGCGCTGGCCTCACCAATATTCGGAACCGTCCTATCAAAAAATGTTCCGGTGGTGAACAGCAACGCGTCAAATTCGCCCTTTCTTTGCTTACCGATCCGGATATGCTCGTCCTCGACGAACCCACCGCCGGCCTAGACGTTAAAGCCCGGCGCGATTTTTGGGATGCGATGAACGAGCATGCCTCGGCCGGTCGCACGATTATTTTCGCGACTCACTATCTTGAAGAAGCCTCCCAATTCGCCTCCCGCATTATTCTCATGCACTCGGGCGAAATAATTGCCGACGGCACAGCAGCCGAAATCCGGGCGCTCACCAGTAATCGCTTACTAACAGTCGATACGGATGACCCCATCACCGCCCACAAAGTGGCCACCCACGTTGCGCAAGAATTCCCGCACGCTTATACCGACGTCGTCGGCAATACTCTACACATCCGCTGCGGCGATTCTGATGCTGTCGCGCGGCTGCTCTTGGCCACGCCACAAGCACGTAATCTGCTGATCACCGCGCCCACACTCGACGACGCTTTCGTCTATCTCACTGCAACTGCAACCGCGAATCGGCACAAAACAGCAGATAACACTCCGACGTCACGCTAATTTAACCTGCTTTTATCTTTAAGGAAATCTCATGAATCTCACGCTCACTCGACTGGACCTCGCCCGTCTCTTACGCGATCCGTCCACGCTCATATTCATTGTTCTCCTACCTGCCTTGCTGTACATCGTTTTCGGCGGAGCCGCTGGATACGGAGACTTTCCCATGGGCAAGGGCAATGTGTCCATGTTCGTCATGATTAATATGGCAACCTACGGAGCGGTTTCCGCAACCACATCCCTAGCAGCTGGCTCAGCCATCGAAAAAATGCAGGGCTGGGGCCGCCAACTCGCGCTGTCCGGGATCTCTGACGCCCAATATGTCTGGTCAAAAATCCGCCTTGGTCTGATCATTGCGCTAATGCCGGTGACTGTCGTCTACCTCATCGGATTTTTAATGGGGGCTTCTGCTCCATGGGAATCGTGGGCAATCAGCTACGTGGTAGCCGTGTTAGGCGCCGGTCTTATTTCCCTTTACGGCCTCGGAATGGGGATGCTGATTCGCTCCGATGTGGCGGTATCAATCACCTCGGGCACAATCGTGCTTTTCGGTTTTATTGGTAACGTGTTTAATCCGCTGACTGAAACCCTGTACAACATCGCGCAGTTCACGCCGCTGTATGGACTGGGTGTGCTCGCTCGTTGGGCAAGCACCGAGGGGCAAACGATGCTCAGCAGCGGAACCATCGTTGAGGAAGACTTGACCATAGCCGTCGCTAATCTGGCCGCGTGGACGATCATTTTCACTGCTCTGAGTATTGTTGCTTTGCGCCGAGGTCGGGAACGTTAAAATGCCACCTATGAGCATCATGGACGAATCACTGCACGCGGAAGCCAGCGCAGAAAAGGGAGATAACTCCCAATGGCGACCCCGCTTCCAAGACAGGCTCGTTTCCATGATGATCAGCGGCATGTGGCTGATATTTCTCTACTACCCTTTTGTTGCTAGTTTGAAATTGGACAGCCCGCTACGCGAGCTGGGCCTAGCCAACACAATCGCTTTTGCGGTGGCATACCTTTACGGCATGGCCCACGCCACGGCGGTGTATCCGAAAGGCCACGCTCCTCCTTATCGACGGAATCTTGTAACCTTTCTGGTGGCTCTTGCCCTCGTTGGCACGCTGGTTATCATCTTTCCGTTCGCGGTCACTGCTGGCTCATTACTGATTTACATCACTGCACTGGCGATATACACCTTGCCTGCCAGGCTAGGCATTGCTCTCGGACTCCTCGGGGCTGGTAGCGTTGGCTTGCTGGCTCTGCCCTCCGGAGACTTCCTCGGCTTTATGCTTTTCGGGATTGCGCTGGCGGTCTACATCGCCGGAGTTCTGGAAATACAGCTGGATCGGCGCAAAGAGCAAGAAGCACGCAATGCCCGCAGTGCGGCGATCTTGGATGAACGCGAGCGCGTAGCGCGCGATGTGCACGACGTGCTCGGCCATTCGCTAACCGTTATCGCGATGAAATCCGAATTGGCTGGCAAACTGGTGGAACGCAATCCCACGAGGGCGCAAGAAGAAATCGCTGAGATCACCCGGTTATCGCGCGAAGCGATTTCGGAAGTGCGGGCTACGGTTGCGAGCTTGCGTTTCAGTGATTTAGCCGACGAGCTCGCAGCAGCTAGGGTGGCGTCCAAAGGAGCCGGGTTAACGCTTAAAGTTTCGGGTACGGCGGACGACGCCGATCCAGGGCACCGAATATTATTCGGCTGGGTTTTACGCGAGGCCGTGACGAATATTGTGCGCCATGCGCGAGCAACTCGGGTGTGGGTGGAGATTGAATCAGCCGCAATAACCGTGCGCGATAATGGACGCGGGTTTGCGGTGACGCAAACCCGCGGTAATGGCTTACGCGGCCTGCGCGAACGAGTCGAGAAAGCTGGCGGGGAACTGATTATCACTTCCGGGGATTCAGGTACGACGCTACGGGCGCAGATTGGAAAGAGTAAAAGTGATTAGGATTTTGCTGGCTGACGATCAGGCACTAATTCGCGGGGCGCTGGCGGCACTACTAGAACTGGATGACGATCTGCAAGTAGTTGCCCAGGTCGGGCGCGGCGATGAAGTGCTAGCAGCGGTGGAAAGCTCGAAGCCCGATGTTGCGCTACTCGATATTGAGATGCCCGGGCTGAGCGGGATTGATGTTGCTCAGCAACTAAGCGAGAAGTTCCCGCACGTTAAAACGGTAATAGTGACGACATTCGGACGACCGGGATATTTGCGCCGCGCCTTGGATGCGGGTGCAAGCGGTTTCGTCGTGAAGGAGACTCCGGCGGAGGAACTGGCCGCAACGGTACGTACAGTAATGGCCGGTGGGCGGGTGGTGGACCCAGCACTGGCAGCGGAATCTCTTTTTGAAGGGCCTAATCCACTTACTGATCGTGAACGCGACGTTTTACGTGCTGCGCTGACCGGTGCGAAAGTCTCCGAAATCGCTGCGCAACTAGTGCTTTCGGAAGGAACCGTGCGCAATCATCTGTCGAGCGCGATCGGGAAAACAGGTGCAGATAATCGAATCGGGGCAGCATTAAAAGCCCGCGATAATGGCTGGCTCTAGCACCGTACCGGAACCCCTGATCTTTTGTTCTTCCCTGTCCCCAAAATGTCCCCGTTTTGTCGGCTCTTCGTAGATAAGCGTGTAGTTGCTTTTGAATCTTCCTTCTTCGAGGAGGGTTTCTGGTGCATTTTGGCCTCTGATCCAACTTTGTTGGCGTCTAATCCCACTTTTTGGGTGCGGAAGTGCCTGCTGTTGAGGTTGTGAGGTTCTGGTCGTCGCTCTTTTTGGATGTGGGAGGGACATTTATGATGCCTGCTCGAATTGCACCCACTTTTCCACCCGTAAAGTCCCCTATGTCGGTTTT
>JAAYWS010000097.1 GCA_012516575.1 Actinomycetaceae bacterium | reverse complement strand
GTTTCAAGCTGTTCTCGTGCAAGCTATTGTGATCGGGTTGATCGGATCATTACTCGGAGTGGTTGTCGGTCAAGGCTTGCTCTTCCTTATTAAGTCAGGTCTTGAGTCTAATGGCATGCCGTTGGACGGTTCCGTAGTGATGCGGCCGCAAACCGCCCTTATTTCCATTGTGACCGGAACTTTCGTTACTTTCCTAGCCACCATTATGCCTTCCCGCCGAGCTGCTCTTACCCCAGCTATTGAGGCGATGCGTGAGGGCAGCGGACAGAAAGAAAAACCGCTACTTCTGCGTTCGATTCTTGCAACCGTATTGTTAATCGGCGGTACCTTAGCAATGGTTGCCGGCGCGATTAATGGGCAATCGTGGACTTTCGGCTTGGGAGTTGCCGCCATGTTTATCGGGGTTATTGGCATAATGCCAGCACTTCTTTTCCCGGTTGTGGCGGTTTTGGGCTGGGTTGCACGTAAGCTCGCTCCCGCTACCGGCGTACTCGCATCCCGCTCGCTCATCGCCAGCCCCCGTAAAACAGCAACAACTGCAGTTGCGCTTGCTATCGGCGTCGCTCTTGTCTCTGCGGGGAGTTCGGTTGCGGCTTCGCTAAAAGAAACAATGTATGCCGATCTTGACATGAACTATAAAGCCGACCTCTTGTTAATCGCATGGGCACCGGTACAGAATACTGAAAAAATTGCTGCCGAGATTGCGAGCGTTGACGGCGTAGAGTTAGCCGATGCTTCTTTTAGCAGTGGCTATGCGACAATTGCTGCGGTGAACGGCGTTCCTGTTGAAAGCCAGTTCTATCCGACCGGCGGAGCAAGTGTTCCGGCAGCGGACGGAGTCGGGCTAGTCTTTTCTGAAGGCTCAGTCCACGCTCTTGAACAGGGTGAAGCGCTCATCTACGATTTTATTGCCGACGAAATCAGTGCGCAGGTGGGAGATGAGATCACCATCGCTTCCCTTACCGGATCGGTAACATTGCCGGTAGGCGGCATTGTTGAAACCGGAAATTTAACATTCGG
Organism: Actinomycetaceae bacterium; assembly: GCA_012516575.1. GTDB lineage: Bacteria > Actinomycetota > Actinomycetes > Actinomycetales > Actinomycetaceae > Arcanobacterium. The sequence goes on along the minus strand of JAAYWS010000097.1, from coordinate 4,199 downwards.
AAACGCGCTTATTATGATCCCACCAGACTTCGTAGATACCCTTGCACCCGAAGAGTTCTATCAGAATTCCATCGTGGTCTATCTAAAAGATGATGCACCCATCCAGCAGGTAAAAGAAGAAATTACCGCACTAGTCAAGGACGAATTTGTTTGGCAGGTCGCGGATCGCAATGATATTAAAACCATCGTATCGGGCCAAGTCAGCGGCATGTTGAACTCGCTCTATGCGCTCCTCGCACTGTCGGTGGTTATCGCAGTGCTCGGCGTCGTCAATACGCTCACGTTATCGGTTGTCGATCGAACCCGCGAAATCGGCCTACTGCGCGCCGTAGGCTTGTCAAGATCGCGAGTGCGCCGCATGATCGCCCAAGAATCACTGATGATAACTATGCTCGGTACCGTGGTCGGCGTTGTCTTTGGAGTAGCCCTCGGCCTTGGACTTACGCGTTACATGGCCGAGGACGCCGAAACTACGTATGTCATACCGTGGGACACTATTGGCGTGGTTATTATTGTCGCGCTTATCGTCGGCGTGCTCGCCGCGGTTCTCCCAGCGCGCAAAGCCGCCAAACTCGACGTGCTCGCAGCTATTGCGGAGGAGTAAACCGGGGACGGATCTGCGTTAGAGACTATACGGCAAACCTTGTGTTGGGACACAAGTGGCGGGGAGCTAATAATGTTAGCTCCCCGCCAGTTGTTCGTCAGATTCGAGCTCTGTGCCAGATTTTAACTAGCCGTTGGCTGTGCCTTACGCGAGGTCAAAACTTGGTCAACGAGGCCGTATTCCTTTGCCTGTTGAGCGGTCAGAATCTTATCGCGCGCGATATCCTTTTCGATCTCCGCCGGGTCCTTGCCCGAATGGAATGCCAAAGTATCGATCATCCACTTATTCATTCGATCGATTTCGTCGGCAACGATTGCAATATCGGAAGCCTGACCCTGAACACCTTCAATCGCCGGTTGGTGGATAAGCACCCGCGCATTAGGAAGAGCCAGACGACGCCCTGGTGAGCCGGCAGCTAGTAACACGGCAGCTGCCGATGCGGCTTGCCCTAAACAGACCGTTTGAATTTGCGGCTTAATGTACTGCATCGTGTCATAAATAGCGGTCAGCGCGGTAAACGAACCGCCAGGCGAATTAATGTACATGGTAATCGGCGATTCCGGATCCAGCGACTCTAACACCAGCAACTGGGCCATAACGTCGTCAGCTGATGCGTCATCAACCTGCACGCCTAAGAATACAATTCGATCTTCAAAAAGCTTGGCATACGGATCTTGGCGCTTGTACCCATAGGGTGTACGCTCTTCAAAATTCGGAAGAATATACCGGTTCGAAGGCATTGCCGGCGCTACACCTCCCGGAAGCTGACCTGCCATCATTGAGGGCATATTGTTATTCATTGTCCTATCCCCTCTCAGTTTTCTTTCGGTGCTGCCGCGTGCCGGTCTACTCCGCCACCACCGACTACAGCCGAGGAACTTTCAATAATATGGTCAACGAAGCCATATTCGAGAGCTTCGCGTGCGGTAAACCAGTGATCGCGATCCGAATCTTCAATGATCTGTTCAACCGTCTTGCCAGTGTGTAAAGCATTCAGCTCTGACAGTTCCTGCTTCATCTGCAAAATCAGATCAGCATTAATCCGAATTTCGGTTGCCGTACCGCCAGCACCGCCCAACGGCTGATGCATAAGAACCCGGGTGTGCGGTGTGATATAACGTTTGCCCTTTGCACCGGCACTCAACAGGAACTGGCCCATAGAAGCAGCCAAGCCCATACCGACGGTGGCAACATCGGGCTTGATGTACTGCATCGTGTCAAAAATCGCCATACCTGCAGTAACCGATCCGCCCGGAGAATTAATATAGAGGTAAATATCCTTGTCCGGATCTTCGGCAGCAAGTAGCAGTAGTTGCGCGCAGATCATATTCGCATTTTCATCACGAACCTGATCGCCCAGCCAGATAATGCGCTCTTTCAGCAGGCGATTATAAATCGAATCCCCCAGACCCAAACCTGCGGGCACTTGGCCTGCTAGCTGTGGCACGTTGTTCACGTAACCTCCTCCTTTGGCCGAAACGGCCACCTTATGTGCATGCGTGGATCATGCGTCGATAGGCGCATATACGCGCTTCGAGTCTAATACCATCCCCCAGCTTACCGGCACGGACGAATGCTGTTGGAATCACCTAGCCGTTTTTCGCTGTTGGCACATGGAACTGATACACGTAAGGGTGGAACATGCGCTCCACCCTTACGTATTTTGTGTGCACATTACTTGTGCACTTGTTTTTTCAACGCATACTTGTGCCAGTGTGCGGTGCTAGCATGCGCGCCGATCTAGTTCTCAAGCGCCAGAATAGTCTTGCGTGCCTTTCCAGCCTTTTCTGCTGCAAGAACACGAGCCTTTTCGGCGTCGTCAGCGTCATTAAGGTAAGCAACCACGTCATCTACCTTGTGCGCGGACGGATCAAAAGCGGCGTCGTCAGAATCTGCTTCGTCCGCTACCTCGACTTCTTCCGCCTGCTTCACCGGAACTTCCGAAAAATCCGGAATCGTTTCCTCTGCACCCGGCTCGCCCAAAGCTTCGCTCAGGTCCACTTCGTTGCCTGCTTCGTCAACGACCTTTGCCAAGCGAAGAGCTGCCATCATGGCCTTGTTACGAGCGATTTCTGCTTGGAAAGCACCTAGCTGGTTCGCCTGGACAGCAGCCTGGATGAACTGGTTCGGATCCATACCATAAGCACGGGCCTGATCTACCATGAACTCCAAAAGCTCGTTATGATCGACGGCAACATTGAACTGCTTGGCGTACTCATCAAGAAGCAGCTGGGAACGCAGAGCTTCTTCGATGTCGCCGCGGATTTCTTCACCGTGCGGATCGTCAGCTTCCTTACCTTCTTGGGACAGGTGGTTAGCTACTTCTTCATCGATAACCGACTGCGGAAGCGGGAAATCTGCGCGCGCAATTACTTCTTCAGCGAGCTTGCGAGTAGCGTCGATAACAGCAAGGTTGGCCTTGGTCTTAGCAACATTAGCCCGTAGATCGTCCTTGAGTTCTTCGATGGTGTCGAACTCGGAGGCAAGCTGGGCGAAATCATCATCTGCATCCGGCAGGATCGATTCCTTCACCGAATTTACCGTGACCTTGACGTCTGCTTCTTCACCAGCATGATCGCCGCCGACTAGAGCAGACTTGAATTCAACAACGTCGCCTGCAACAGCGCCGGTCAGTGCCTCGTCTTGGCCCTCGAGCATGGAATTATCGCCAATGCGGTAGGAAACACCAGCAACATCGTCAACGTCTTCCTCACCAATGGTCGCGACCATGTCAATGTTGACGTAATCGCCCTTCTCAGCGCTACGCTCTACGGTAGACAAGGTGCCAAAGCGCTCGCGCAAGGAATCCAGTTCCTTATCAACTTCGGCGTCGGTTACGGCCACACCTGCAACTTCAACGGTGACATCTGCCGGGTTCGGTAGCGCAATAACCGGACGAACATCGACTTCAACGGTAAACTTCAGGGCTGTCTTATCATCCTTGCCCTTCATTTCCGGGACTTCGGTGATATCGACTTCCGGACGGGACATCGGGGAAATGTCAGCCTCAGCAACTGCCTGCTGGTAGTACTTGTCCAGATTGTCATTAATGGCCTGCTCGATAATGTAGCCCTTGCCGATCTTGGACTCGAGCACGCGGCGCGGAGCCTTGCCCGGGCGGAAGCCGGGGATATTGACCTGCTTAGCAAGGACCTTTGCGGCCTTGTCATAATCTGGTGCAAACTCGGAAGCTGGGACCTCAACGGTGAGCTTAACGCGAGTCTCACTAAGATTCTCAACGGAATTCTTCACTGGGAATTCTCCACTCGATTGGTTAAAACATACCGTTCAATCATAAAACACTTTGGCTTGAATCCGCGTATTCGCAGGCATGAAGACTGACACAGATAACGGCGAAGAAAAAGTGTGGGCTTGTCCGTTAGTACGGTTTTAAGAATCGGCAGGACTATTTAGCGCCTGACGTAGTGCCTCCATCGAGGCTGAAGGTGTCTAATCTGCTGTTTTTATGACGGTTTTAGGGTTAAAGCAATTTGAAATTAGGGAATATCGTGTTATCCGCAGACTATCTGCGGATAGTTCGATTTTCCCTAATTTGGGGAACTGAAATGGGGTTTTGAGGAGCTGGAAGTGGGCT
>JAAYWS010000096.1 GCA_012516575.1 Actinomycetaceae bacterium | reverse complement strand
GTTTGTAGAAGCTATTGAGTTTCTCGCCCGGAAAACCGGGGTGCAGATTGAATATGAAGAAGAACGACGCGGGCAACGACGTGGACCGGTCGAAGTCACCCGTTCGCGCCTGATTGATGCACACCGGGTTGCTGAAGATTTTTATGTGCAACAGCTCGCCACCCCGGAAGGTACAGCGGCACGTCAGATGCTTACCGAGCGCGGGTTCGACGCCGATGCGATCGCCTATTTCCGCGTCGGTTATTCCCCGGATTCGTGGGATAGCTTGCTGAAAGAACTGCGTCGGCGTGGTTTTACCGAAAAAGAAATTGCGGCTTCGGGATTGGTTACTCAGGGAAACCGGGGCGTTTATGACCGTTTCCGGAACCGGGTTATGTGGCCGATCCACTCGATTACCGGTGACCCTATCGGGTTTGGGGCACGCAAGCTGAACGATGAGGACGGCGGACCCAAATATCTCAATACTCCCGAGACCATGATTTACAAGAAATCACAGGTGCTGTATGGACTGGACTTGGCGAAAAAGAAGATTGCTGAGCAGCGGGCAATTGTGGTTGTTGAAGGCTATACGGATGTGATGGCTGCGCATCTTGCGGGTGTGGAAAACGCGGTGGCAACCTGTGGTACGGCTTTTGGACCGGATCATGTGAAAATTGTGCGGCGGTTGATGGGCGATAGTGCAAACCCGGCAGCTGGGGTAATGATGGCCGATGGTCGCGCGTTCGGCGGGGAAGTCATATTCACGTTCGACGGCGATGAAGCTGGGCAAAAAGCAGCGTTGCGGGCGTTCCAAGAGGACCAGTCTTTTGCGGCGCAGACGTTTGTGGCCGTGTCGGAAAATGGGATGGATCCGTGTGATTTGCGGATGGCTGGGGGAGACGCGGCGTTGCAACAGCTGATTGCCGGGCGCCGACCTTTGTTTGAGTTTGCGATTCGTTCGATGTTACGCGGTATGCCGTTGCACACGGCGGAGGGGCGGACGGCAGGTTTGCGAACGGCTGCTCCGATTGTGGCTGCGATTCGTGATCGGGTATTGCGAAGCGAGTATGCCCGGCAGTTGGCTGGCTGGCTGGGGATGGAAGAAAATTTGGTGCGGCACGCGGTGCTTACCGCTGGGCGGAGCGGGGCGCGGGTTGGACCTGCTTCGACGTATGCGCCGCATGTTGCGGATGACGACGAAGCACCGGCGATGCAGAGGATTACATTGCCGCCGCGGCATGCTTTGCGTGATCCGGTTGAACGGATTGAACGTCAAGCACTCGAGGTGATGATGCAACTGCCCAGCTTGGCAACATGGGCGAATGCTGATTATTTACCTGCACAAACCTTTGATCGTTCAACACATCGGGCAGTTCACGATGCGATTCGGGCAGCTGGCGGCACTGGTATTTACGATACGAAGTTTGCCGAGTTGCGCGAGAACGGGGTTGATGAGCTCGAAGCCTCTCGGCAAGCTAGTCAATGGTATGTTGCACAGGTCGAAGATCAAGCTGATGAAATGTTGCGTCCGGCGATCCAACAGCTCAGCGTCGAACCGTTACCAGAAACTGATGAGGGTTCTCCGGCGAAGTATGTGCGCGGTATTATGCTTTCGCTTATTCGTCAGGGTTTAACTCGGCAGATAGCAGACGTGAAAAGTGCGATGTCGCGGTTGGACTCGGACGCTCCGGAGCAGGAACAACTGTTTGCCCGGCTTATTGAATTGGAGAATCATCGGCGTGCGTTTGAAGAGAACGACTAGCAACTGCTTTTGTTGAGGGTTTGCTTATTACGGTCTGTTTATTGACTACCTGTGGAACTGTGAAGTGTGCGCAAACGCCTAAGATCGGTTCGCGTCGCAAGTGGTGCAAGCGCTATTATTAAACGCGTTGCCCCCATAGCTCAGATGGTTAGAGCAGGGAACTCATAATTCCTTGGTCGCGGGTTCAAGTCCTGCTGGGGGCACTTTTGTTGCTCTTCACAGATGAACGGCTCTTTACAGCTAAGCATGGACTTGTTTTCTGGACCCTTCTGCTTAGAGGAAGGCTTCTGGCCGCCATTTGGCCTTCAACCCCCTTTTTTTTCGGGCGCGGAGGTGCTTGCTGTTGAGGTTGTGAGCTTCTGGTCGCCGCTCTTTTTGGGTGTGGGAGGGACGTTTATGATGCCTGTGCGGATTGCGCCCACTTTTCCGCCTGTAAAGTCCCCTATGTCGGTTTTTATTCTTGAGTTTTCTGGGGCATAAGACGGACTGCGTGCATAAGTATCAACTTTTAGCTACCTCCAGCGCTATATACGGCTTGGAGGGTACGAAAAGTTGATACTTATGCACAGATGGAGCTGATATCGCACCCATTAAAACCGCCACCACCGCTAAATGGGCTTGCCTGACTGGCAGTTGACAAAAAACCGCCTAAAACTCATAACTCAACGGCTGAAAACCTCGGAGGTACCGATTTTGAGGCTGAAAATGCTGGAAGAGGTTTCCAAATTAGGGAAAATCGAACTATCCGCAGACTAT
>JAAYWS010000013.1 GCA_012516575.1 Actinomycetaceae bacterium | reverse complement strand
CTATCCGAAGATAGTCTGCGGATAGTTCGATTTTCCCTAGTTTCAAATCCTAAACCGAGCGATTTGGGTGCGTGGGAGGGCTCACCAGCATCGGATCGGTCAAATCGACACTGGGAGCAATAGACTAGTACCTATGGTTCGTCGTCCTCCACCCCGCAGACCCGGCTCAGCCGGTTCTTTGCGGACCCCGCGGAGTACCCACAACGCTAGTGCGGGTAAGGCTACGGGGTCGGAGCGGGCCGATCTCAATAGAAGGGCTGGCGATGCGAGTAGGACGGGCAACACCGGGCGAACCGGTAGCGCGAGCCGAACGGGTAGCGCGAGCCGAAGTGGTAGCACGCGCCGAAATGGCAGCACAGGCCCGCGAGCTAACACCGGATCACCAGCCGTCACCAGCCAACCAGCCGTCACCAGCAATACCAGCGCTGACCCGCGTCCGAAGCGTGCCCGCCGGCCATTAAGTGAACGGATCACCGAAGAGCGCCATCTCGTTATTGAGGGCAAACAGCGCACGCACCGGATTTCATTGCGTTTGGCAGCAATCGCAATATTTGCGTTAATTGGCATGCTCATTATCGCTAATCCGCTCACTCAGTACTTATCGCAACAAGAACACATTCGGCAAGAGCGTGCTCAACTGGAAGCAGCCCAGCAACGGGTAGCTGAACTTGAACAGGAGCTTGAACTCTGGTCTGATCCATTGTTCATTCAATCCCAAGCTCGTGAACGGCTTGGATATGTTATGCCTGGGCAGACCCTGTACACAGTGGTTGACCCGAATGTCGGCGACGCTCAAGAGCAACTCCAAGAACGTACCGAGCAAGCTCAGCGGTTACGCCGAGAAAATACGCCTTTTTATGTCACTGCATGGGATTCAATCGCGGTAGCCGGCCAGGCAGGCGTATTAGAGAATCCGGATAATGTGCCTATTCGAGACGATAGTGCGCCCGACAAAGACACCGAGCCAAGCCCTGCAGAAAAAGACAGCGCTGACCAAGAAAGCGAGCAAGAATGACCCCGCCAGATATTCCACTGGCCACATTGCGCCAGATCGCAGTGAATGCCACTGAGATTCGTGAAGGAGATCGGGAGCGACTTACCGAACAGCTCGGACGTGAGCCACGCGGGCTGGTCGGCATTGGGGCACGTTGCGCCTGTGGAGACCCTGCGGTGACGATCACTTATCCGCGGCTACCAGACGGTTCGCCTTTCCCAACCCTCTTTTACCTGTCGCTTCCGTGGCTGGTGAAAGAGATTTCCCGCCAAGAAAGTGCGGGGGAGATGGTCGCCTATAATGAGCGGCTAGCTTCCGATCCGGAGTTCGCTGCGGCGCATGAAGCGGCGCATCAGTCATTCGTAGCCCGACGTGATTTGCTCGATGTCGTTCCGGAAATCGCTGACAAGTCGGCAGGGGGCATGCCTGATCGGGTGAAATGTTTGCATGCGCTGGTGGGTTTTGCTTTGGCGGTGGGGCCCGGAGTGTGCCCGGCGGGCGATATGGCTTTGGACGCGGCCGGTTGGGATCCCCAGGTGTGCCGATGCAATAAATCCGACGACGATAAATCGGACGACGGCGATGAGGCGGCCAAGCTAGCGGGAGCTGGCGCAGGAACCCGCGCAGGGACCGAGATTCGCGCTGGCGCAGGCGTACGCGCGGGAGTAGAAAAATTTGCTAGTGCCGCCCCAAATGGCGATGCGGCAGAGCAACCAACAGTGTCGGTGAATGAACCGAAGGATGGCGAATAATGCGCGTTGCCGGTATTGACTGCGGAACGAACTCGGTTCGCCTGCTTATTGCAGATGTGCCTGGCAAAGGTGCGCCACTGACCGACATTGTGCGTGAAATGGAGATCGTTCGGCTCGGTCAGGGCGTGGACGAAACTGGTCGTTTGGACGAAGTCGCCCTAGAACGCACCTTCGCTGCAATCGGCGAATATGAAAAGAAAATCCGGGCACACGGCGTTGAATCGTTGCGCTTCGTTGCAACTTCTGCCACCCGAGACGCCGTTAACCGCGATGTTTTTGTAAACGGAGTTCGCGATATTTTAGGGATTACCCCGCAAGTGCTAAGCGGGGATGAAGAAGCCCGAATGTCGTTTACGGGCGCGATTTCTGTGTTGGACGACGCCGTAGGTCCGATTCTTGCCGTGGATTTGGGTGGCGGGTCAACCGAGTTGGTTTTGGGTGATGAGGATGGCACAGTTATTTCCGCGTATTCGATGGATGTGGGTTCGGTGCGGATGCGTGAACGGCGTTTACATTCGAATCCGCCGACGGTTAATGAACTGGCCGCGGCGCGGGCAGACATACAGGTTGCGTTAGATGAAGCTGAGCGGCATGTTGATTTATCGGCAACCCAAACATTGGTGGGCTTAGCCGGTACGATCACCTCGATAACAGCGGTCGCACTTGGGTTAGAAAAATATCAGCCGGAACTAATTCATGGAACCTTTATGGAATTCGGCGAGATTGAACGCGTCACTCAGTGGTTTATTGACGCGGATTTTGACCAGCGTGCTGGATTAGGTTTCATGCATCCGGGAAGAGTTGACGTGATTGGCGCGGGCGCGCTGGTCTGGCAAGAAGTGGCTCGCCGGGTTGCGTGGCGCGTGCAGGAAAATGGTGGGGAGCTAGCAGGTGCGGTGACCTCTGAGCACGATATTCTCGATGGGCTCGCGTTGTGGGCGGCTACAGAACCACAAAACTGGGGTTAAAAACAGTCGTTAGGAAGCTCGAACGCGGCATTTCTTGAGGTTGTTCACCTTTTTGTAACCTGCCGTTTGTTGTTTCGAAGATTTTCATAGATATGATGCCAAATCGGGTATGCATATTTAGAACTTGAATTATTTAGAAGTTCATTCGACTGGTCAACAAATCTTTAAAGGAAAACCATGGCTGAACTTCCGAAAATTAGCAGGGACTTTCGTCCTGATTCGCGGGGTTTTGGTGCTTCCGTCTTTGAACTTGAGCCGGGCACTAGCTCACCTGTCTATGCCTCGGGAAGTAACCATCAAATGCAGGGTAAACAGCGTATCGCGTTAATCTTCGGTTTCATTTTTATCGCCGCACTGTACGTATTAGTGTTTTTCGGGATTTCCCGGCCCATTAGCCAATTCGAGATATTGAGCCCCACGTCAACCGAGCAGTTCATCAAAATCGTTGGCGCTATTGTGTTAACCGTCGTACTAGCCTTGATCACCACGACTCTTATGTTCCGCACTATCGGACGGGCGGTAACGCGCGGCTACGGCGTCATCATGCTGGCCACCTTAGTTGTACTTGGTGTTTTTGGTTATTCCAGTATTACCCATGCCATCGACGAAGCATTCGTTGTAAATCAGGAACAAATAGTTGCTGCGGTGATGGAAGGCGTATCGCCAGCAGAACTAACCGTGGAAACCGTGGGGCCATTTGTAGACAACATTCGAACAATAGCGAACAGGACGCGTATTGACGCAGAAGTTGTTTTCGCCCTCATACCCCAGGACATTATCGATGCAATTCCACCCGAGGCACTTGCCGAAATTCAGGCGACGTTATAGCGCATCGTCACCTGCAAGAGAAAGAGTCACACATGGTCGGTTCACCTTTTGATGCACAGGCTTCGAGCTTTACAGATTCGCAGTTTGCCCAGCCACGGTTCGGTGACTCGAGTTTCGGTGGGTCGAGCTTCGGAACGACACAAGGCGTTGCCGGGGATTCGGCCCCATTTGCCACGGGTACGACGACGTATTCTTCGGCGTCGTCCACAACAAAGCCGCCAACCTTTCTGGCATGGATTTCGCTTCTGTTAGCGGTGCTTGCCATGGTGATGGCGTTCCTTATTGCGTCGAGTATGGCAATCCATGTGATCGCGTGGGGTGCCGGGCTTATTTCGGTGGTATTACTGAGCTTGTATCTCATTGTTGATACGAAAGCCCGGTCGGCAGGCAGGTATACGGTGACCTCGGCAGACCTGCTGGCTTTTAAACTTGCGGTGATTATCGCACTCGCAAGTGTTGTGGCAACTTCTGTAATGCTCGGTATCTTTTTCGGAAGGCTTTAACAATGAAGATGCGGAGAATTATTAGTGTCGCGCTACTGACAATGTTAGCAACGATGACCGCCGCTGTTGGTGTGGCCGATCCAGCCAAACCAACAGACCAAAATGCCAACCCGTTAGGGAATTTTGGTGCCTGTATGTCTGCTGAGAAACACGGACAGATGATTATTTTGATGGACCAGTCAGATTCGCTTCTGTACTCGGATCCAGATAGGCAACGCGAAGTTGCCGCCTCCTATTTAATCGACCAGTTAGCTTCTTATACGCAAACTTCCGGAAGCACAATCGATCTGCAAGTTGCCGGTTTTGCTGCCGATTATTACGGAGGAGATTGGGCACCGATAACGCCGGACAATGCCGATATTTTCAAAAACCAGATCTCCGATATTACGAATAATGTTTTGCCGGTCGATACCGATTATGTGATGGCCGTTGATGGAGCGCGTATGGCATTAGCTGAGAACAGCGGTGACTATGCGCGCGAATGTCAGGCAGTGGCGTGGTTTTCGGACGGGGAATTCTTTATCAGTCCGCGCACTACTTCGCAGTGGCAGTCCGAGTATGGGGTGTCGAAACCTTATGCTCCAGGGGTAGAAATTACTTCTGAAGCGGCAGCGCAGCAGGTGCTGGCCCTTGGTACCGATGAGCTGTGCCGCGGTGGTGGCACGATGGATCAGCTCCGGGCTAACGGCGTGACCGTCCTCGGTTTCGGGCTTACTGCTAACGCTCCGGATATGACGCTTTTTAACTCGGCCGTCACTGCTGAAAGCTGCGGGCAGATTAGTGAGCCGCCGGGCGTAATCTTTAATACTGCCGACCCGGCGGATTTGCTATTAGCATTTGACGCGATTTCACATCCAGATGCGGCCCCACAACAGTTCCGCCTTGCCACGTGTCAAGATAACTATTGTGCGGAGGGCGCACTAGAGTTCACCTTGGACGATGGTATTTCCTCTGTCGAAGTCCTCGTCAAATCCCAAGACCACAGTGCAGTGCCAATGGTCGCCATGCCCGATGGCACGATCGCATTACTCGAAGACTCGGGTCAAGGCGAGCTCACCCAAGTATCTAATGGCGCCTACAAATGGGTGGTTACTAAACAGGATGCGACCCAGTGGGCTGGCGTGTGGGGCTTGGCAATGATCAGCGATTCAGCGAATGCCGCGGAGTCGTATTCTGATTTTTCGATTGTTATTCGCTCCTCCTTAGAAACCGAGTGGCCTGATGATTTTGAGTCGATGGTCCGTGCCGGAGAAGTTCTCGATGGCGTCACCCTGACGCTGATTGATGCCTCGACCGGCGTCGAAATAAACCCAGAAGAATTATTGGGGGAAATTTCGGTTGATGCGAAGATTATCGATGCTACGGGGCAAGAGTTCGAAATATTCGTTGACGCTGATGCGCAGACTTTAAGCAATCCGGTGAGCATTGATCTGACGAACGCCGCGCCGGGAGTAGCCGTTGTGGTGACGAATACGACGATCACGACGGCGGGGGCGGAGCGTGCTGACGGTACTCCCGTGCCCGGTACGGAATTATTCCCCCGTGCCTCGCGTAAGGAATTCACGCTGGCACCTTCAGCCGTGTTCCCGACTCTTCCCGGAACGCTTAGTTTCGGAACGCTAGACGGAGTAACGCAAGCATCGGCCACGATGCCGATTGAAGGTAGCGGCTGCGTATGGTTAGCAGGCTCGGAATTTACCACCGGCCCAACGGAGGTTTCTTCCGTCACGGTGAGCTCCGAATACACCTCGGCAGATTCGTGTTTAATGGTCGACGACGACGCTGACATGCCATTAGATATCGAGGTTAACGCAACCGGCAACGGATCGTTGAACGGTGTGCTGACCTTTACTGTCGCTCCGGCCGATGAGTTAACCCGTACGGTAGATGTCAAGGTCAACTACAACGCGGAAATGGTTAAGCCCTTAAACGTGGAAACTGTAGTAACCACCGCTATTATTGCGGCCTTGTTAGGCATACTTATTCCGCTGCTCGTTTTGTACGTAACGAAATTTGCCACGACGAAGATTCCAAACGGCACCTATCGCTACTTCTGGCAAGAGGTTCCCTTGGATGATCCAACCGCGTTGACACTACCAGTCGAATCGGAAATTATGACAGCCCGGGGCGGCGGTAAAGAAATGACGGTAGGTCACGGAACGCTGAAAGCGAAGGTCGCTTGGGCTCCGACCTCCCATCCCTACGTGCTACTGGAGGGAGTGAACAGTCCAAGTATTGGCTCCCACACCATGCGATCCAAGCAAGGTGTAGCAGTGCTACCGCAAAATGTGGCATCAGCATGGGCGCTCGTTCCAAGCTCTGTAACAACAGTGAATGTCCTCGTGGTTCTCGATGGTTCGACGCGTACCGGCGCGCGCGAAAGCTGGGCGCAAGCAGTAGCTGATGCGCAAGATGGGATTCGCAACTACGCAAGCCAACTGGTCCCAGACCAACTGGCCCCGAACCAACCGGTCCCGAACCAATTAACACCAGACCGGTCGCAAGCTCCCAGCACCGGGCCATCCGCACCGGCGTCGTTCGACGAAAAACCATCCTCTTTCGGCGAGAACTCGCCTTTTGGTGGTAACTCTCCCTTCGGACACAGCCCATTTTCTACCGGATCTGATGACCCCTTTGGCGGATCCGCATCAAGTAATAGCTAGGTATATAAAACGTTTCACAGACACGAAAGATTAGGCGAATATCATGCGAAAGATTCTTTTTATCGGAGCTGGCGGATCGGGTGCAGCAACCTTGCAATACACGATGGATCAGATTGCTGCTGATTTGAAAGCACGCGGTGCTGGCGACCAGATCCCGCTGAGTTGGCAGTTCCTTGTGGTTGATGCCCCGCTTAACGAAGAAGGCTTTGGACAAGGCGGCTTCCGCACGGTCCGTGAGTACAATGAGGGCGCTCGCGAGGTTGGCGCCTACTGTTCGATTGGTACGGTTCAAAACTTTGAAACCGTGGCTGCCAATATTCTTAATAAGCTCACGCGGTATGCTCAGTTGAATCCGGAAAGCCGAGACGTGGCGAGCGATTTTGCCTCGTGGTTACCAAATAACAGTAGCGATATGAACAATATCAATACGATTCCGTTGTCGGACGGTGCTGGACAGTTCCGGACGGTGGGGCGCGTGTTGTTCTTAAACCGGCTCACCGAAGTGGTCGGGGCAATCCGCCAAGCGCACGCTCGGATGCAAACCACGCAAGCACAAGCTGACGCAGATCGTATCGAGAGTATTATTCCGGGTCTTTATTCTGATGACACCGCTGACGACGCCGATAATGTACGGGTTTTTATTGTGGGTTCCTTAGCCGGTGGTTCGGGCGCGTCTATGCTTATTGATCTGGCACGTGCGGTAAAAGCTGCGATTCCAGCGAAAGCCGATGTGTATTTGTACGGGTATGCGCCGGAGATTTTCCAAAACGTTTCAGGTGGTGTCACTCCGGACCATATGGGTAATGCGTTGGCAACAGCCGCTGAAATACAAGCGTTGATAGCGAACCCAGAGTCGAAAGCCAATCGCCGCGATGCAGAACTTTTTGAAGCATTAGGTCATGCGTCGAAAGAAAAGGATGCCACGTTTGCGATTTTCAGTCCGATTGGTTTAAGTCAGGGCACTGCGGGTGCACAGGGGCATCGCAATGCCGATCCGCGCACGATTTATCGCCGGTTTGGACGTGGGATTGGCCGGTTGGTGCTCAACACTTCAGCCTTTGACAACTTCGTCCGCTATAGCTTGGGTAACCCGTTGGCAGGAGCAACTCAGGTTGATTCGCGTTTCTTTGACTGGGGATCTGCGGAAGGCAGTTCGCTGTGGTCTTCTTTCGGTTACGCGTCACTGTCCATGGGCCGTGATCGTTTCCGTGAATATGCTGCTCAGCGACTGGCACGCTACTCGGTCGACATTCTAACCGAGGGACATATCGATCCGAAGAGTACCGAAACGGGGGCGATGCAGTTACGCCAGCGGATCGATAACAATATTCATCATTTCTTAGACCAGATTGGTATCCCAGCGCTAACCACGCGTAGTACTAATCTGCATGCGGATGCACAGGCATGGAGTGACCAGAAGTTCCTAGCACTCTACAAGAAACTGGCCGATGATTATGCCTCCCGTTTTATGGCATTTATTCCCCCGTTAAATCCGGGCGATAACAATGTGGAATCAGTGGACATGTGGGTTCAGCAAGTTCGTGGTGCTGCGCTGAGTGCTGAAAACCATTTCGCTCCCTTACAACGGGAGATGATCGATCAGGCTCGGATGGGATTGCGCTTTGAACTGGATTCACTGACAGAACGGATTACGCATCATACCGAAGAAGCAATGGCTCGGGTTGGCGTGGAGTATGCGCGTGGTTTGCTAAGCGAAACCAAAGCGAACTATGTTCATTTGCTGAGCGCTACCTTGCAGGAATCCCATGTGAACGCTCCCAAGATCGGAGAACATTTAACAGGACAGCTCACGGATATTGAACGGCATTTCTTAGGTAATAAAAAAGCCAAGATTATCGACGGTCTTGGGCAGAACGTATCGAAAGCTTTCCGCAATGCGGTGCATTCCTATATCGGTAATGTTGTGCGCAATGAAGGTTTCGCACTGTTGTCGCGTGCGCTTGCTGATATGGTGGACAACTTCTTTAAACCACTCGAAGATGCGCTCAATAACCAGCTGGGTAAGCTCAATGTGGAAAAGGGTAGGGCACAAGAAGCGGTTGGCGTGGAAATGTATTCCACCGATACCTACGCGCATTGGCCTTATCCAGGCAACGATGACATCTGGCCTGGCGATCCAGAAGCTCCTTATGGCGAGGTGGTTCCGCAACGCTTCAGAACAGCCCATAACGAGGTTGTTATTACTGAGCCGGAAAGCTTCCCGCAAGAATACGAGAATAGGTTACTTGAAGATCAACCGAATTCGGCCAGTCGGGTTGACGCTCAAAAGAAGATTGCCGAAGCCGTTATTTCTGGCCGGTGGAACACTATTGGCGGCGTGGAATCTCCGAAGGATCTAATTGTGCTCCGGCAGCGTTGGCGCGCAGACAACTTGCGTGACCAGCAACGCGGTGAAGAAGCACTCCCGGCACAATTCGCCATTAAAGCGACAAGTGCTGATGTGATGCGACGGGCCTTGGCATATGTGGACCGGCGCGGAGAAGCCTTCGAACGATACAACTCACAGGGCTTTATCGATTATCTGATGGATGAGATGGCCAATGATGTGGAGCGCAATCAACGCCAAGACAATATCGCACAAAAGTTCTTGCAAGTTGTGCAAGATGCACAACCAATGGTCGGCGTATCGCAAACCGTGGCACAGTCGATTCATCCGGAAGTTCAGCGTGTTGAACGTCAGCTGACTTATTCGACGATTCCTTTCGCTGATCAGCGTTCGGGACAGCGCATATTCGATTCGCTATCTCGTCAAACTGGATTGCGTCCGGAAAGCGTGCAGCGTTTCCAAAAGCAAATGGAAGAACCGGATAATGACCGCACTGTTCAGCGTGTGGACGTTTTTGGTTCGTACACCAAATACTCGCCGATCGTCTTTGCTTCGCTATTCCAGCCCATCTACCAAAAATGGGTCCAGACGCGGGATGTTAATCAGTCTTTAGTGAAGTTCCGGCGTAGCCGTCCCTTGGCTGGTTTTGTTCCGATCTCCAACCGGGAGCGAATGGCGCTTATTGAAGGCTGGATTTTGGGGCGGATCTTTGGACTGATTAAAGTACCGCAAACCGGCCGTTCCGCAGTCGAAATCCGCGAACTAGGAGCAGACGATACGTGGCATCGCTTCCCGTGGCCTTTGTACACCCGGGTGAACGACTTTGTTGAAGAATACCGGGCCGACGAATGGCTCCCAGCTGTTCTTGAATCGTTACCGTTAGCGTGGCTCGAATGGTACCGCAACGACGTCGTTATTAATGACGAGAGGGAAAGCCCGACCCGTACCTATTATCTCATGCGGGCATTTAGCGACGACGAAACCGCGCCTTTGAACTATCGCGAGGGGCGCAAGGCCGTGGAGTTACTGGCTGAATACTTGCGTACCGGACAAGCAGTAGCCGGGGTGGAGCCTCTGTTGCAGGCCAAGGGTGATTCGCAAGAAGAGCGGCTTGCCGAACTTCGCGAGTATTTCGAGGAGTATATCGCTGACTACAGTCAGGTATTCCTAGATCCTCATGGTCAGTTTGCAAAAATCTCGCGGATTGAGCATGTCTATGCCGTGCCGCTGACCGTAGATATAGCCGATGAGGTTGTCCAGGCCTGTCAGAACCTGCTGGAGCTAACCGAGGTTGCTAATAACCTGTCTGAGCGTGGTGCCCGCGATAATGCCTCTTCGGGAAGGCGACGCCCAGGGATTCGCTAATTCGAGAGGATACAGATGACTGTTCGGGAATTAAACACCATTATTTTGGCGCATCCGAGCGCACGCGAGTATCTGAGTGTGCTTGCGAATCTCTCCCACGAAGGTTTGACTAAACCGCTGGCGTGGTGTGAACTCGATTCCGGGGCAGACGGAGAATACTCGCTTGTTCTGGAGGGCGGTAGGTTATATCAAGAGCGCACCCAAGAACTCCTGAACGACATCCATCACCACGTGCGGTATATGAACCTGCACGTGGTGGGGGAGAATTATGCCCCGGTAGCGAAGGACAGCCTAGAGCGGTTTTTTAACCGTCACCGCGAAGTAAGCCAAGCTAAACAGTCTTCGTATCGGCTTATTGTCCCGTGGGATCGTAGTACAACAGCCGATATGACCGGTGAGTTTCGCTGGACTAACCTGATCGTTTCTCCGGAGATTACTGATGAAGCTTTGGACGTGCCAGTTGATTGGAATAATGAGCCGGAGCGTCGTCTTAATATCGCGGTGAGCGCGTTAGTAAGTGCAGCAAACCTGTGGCGGGGAATGGACGATCAGTGGGATTCACGCTTTGAGCATCTTAAACATGACACGTACGTGATGAAGAGTTTTGTGCGTGGCGTTGACGCCCGGCATATTCGCTACAAACTTCTCCACGATGTTACTGCTTTTGATCCGAAATTCGAGCCCTTAGTGTCAGCGTCGAATTCGGAGTTGCTGATTGTGCCCGATTCGGGTGCGGCTGCTCAAGGTATGGCCAGGCTGTGGTGGCAGAGTATTAAAGACAGCGTAACGGTGAAATATCCTCCGGCGCCAGCAAGCGAAGGCCAAACGAACATCGGCGCGTGGGCAGCTATCAAACAGTACGTAGCATTTTTGTGGGCGATTTTAAAGAACTTGCCGCGCAATTGGCTCAGCTATAAGTATCGCCAGATCGTGCAAACCGTTGCGGGCATCGTAGAAACCACAGTGTACGGGTCGGATTCGGCATACCGGGTGATTGTTGGCGGATATGATGCCCAAGGGCGCCCTGCCTCGTGGAACGAATTGCGTAATACCGCCAGCGGGGTAATGCAACGTTCGGCACAATCAGGGCATATATCCTTGGCACAAACCGGACAGATCCCGTACGGAATTGCGACGAACCATTTTGTGAAAGGCGCGTTAACCCTAGTTGATGGACAGCAGGGAGTTTTTCCTGCTCTAAGCGTCAATAATCATCCGGCGACGATTGCGCATGCGGACTACATTGGTCCAAGCCTTGAACAATGGTATGAGCACACCTCGAAAGGGAGGCTGGCAGCAACTGATATTGCACAAATCGACTATGAAATTCAGGCGATTCAATGGGATTCGATTCGGACTCAGGCTACTGATTACGATCGCCGGAAACTGGAAAAGCGCAAGAACCAGCTCCAACAAACATATGTTGGTTCCGTTGTTGGACATGTAACAAACGCTTTGTATGAATCGCAACATTATGCGCGTCAATCACAGGAGCAGATGGCCGCTATTGTCAATGCGGTGGGGCAACTGGGAGACAATTCCGCTGCTAAAAAGCCATTAAAAGGTGCCAGGTTGGTATCTTTGGTGACGCTTATATTGTTCGTGCTTCTTATCGGAGGCTGGGCAATCTTTGACTGGTCGTGGAAGCTACTAGTAGGCGGCTCGATTGTGCTTGTTCTAGCGTGGCTAATTGGCACTTTTATTTACTTCCAACAATATGTGCGTGCCACGGCAGTCCAGAACCGTTTACACAACCAGTTAGATCATCAAATTCCTTATTTGCAACAGGTGTATGGTGTCGCATTGCAGAATATTCAGCGGCTTGCGGATTTAATGACGGTTCTCGAAAAATGGGCGACGATTGTCTCTGAGTTTGTACATCGGCCTTTCGGCCGGGAACCGCTGGCAGATGTGTACAGTACCCAGTTTGCAGATCTGCCGACGAGCGTGAAATTCCGGGAAACACAATTAACGCCGGAAGACTACGAAGAACGTCGAGTGAGCTTGCGTAAAACCTGGCTTCGTCAAGGGTGGGCTACGGATTTCTGGGAAAACATTGCCACGGATTTCTCTCGGTTGACCACGAGCGAACACCAGCGTCAACGAGTGAAAAGTCATTCAAGCAATCTGTATGGCGCCCATGCCGATGATGGTGCGCTCGGGGAAATACTGGACAATATTAAGGAAAACGGGTTCCCGGATATTGCCCGGCAAAGCGTTATTGAACGCATCAATCTGGACGACTTGCCCGAATTTGTGGAAGACGACGGAAGCAATGAGTCAGTTTCCCAGTTTTTGCAGGGCATCGAAAATCATTCCCATACAGCCTTCGCAGATGCACTTTTTACTGCTGACGCTTTAGCACGTGGAGCCAATATTGGAACCGGTGCAGTACACCGAACCAGTAGTAAGTCGCTGTCCCAGAAAGCGGTTGCTGTTTATCTTTCGCAGCCGTTGCTGGGCCGGGATCTGGGCTTTATTACACAGTCAGCAGATCAACCGGCGACGCCGATCAGCACAGGTAGTCGTTCTGACCGGATTCGATAATGGTTCGAAAGCTGGCAACTCAAACTGGTGCTGGATAAGGTGACGTTTTCAAGGAGAGTTTACGGTGGATGACGTGCAGTATGACGGATACGCGCAAAGCCCTATGTCAGGTCAGTACCCAGTGCGTACCGAAATTGGTTTTGCTCCGGTTACCTTTAACGATTCACGGGTTGTCTTCCCGGACCCATCAGCCACGCTGGTTCCGCTACATATTCGTTTTGTATATAACGGGTACGACTCGATGGAAATCGCCATGGGGTGGCAAAAAGCGTCCGGGGATTATGTTTATCGAATTCTTGGAGCAGAAGATCACGACCAACTCCCTGATCCGTCGTTTAAAGATCTGGAGTGGGGAGCTTCGCGCGATGATGGCGTCCAGCTAGACCTATGGTCAGTAACAGGGGACTTACCTTTTGTGAACTCCGTGGCCGTATGGCGGTATACGGATAATGGCGAAAAATATATTGACTCCCGCCCGCAGCTTCACGCCCGGGGCTCTTTCGTTATACCACCCTTCGATATTTCAAGTAGGGTCGACGATCGACAGGTCTCCGTCGGCTGGCGCCACTTAGCAGGTGACGGCAAAACACTTGTTTTCCGTTTCGAAGGACAACGCGCCTTTAAACGAGCCACCCGACACGGCAGTGAACAATTGGTTATCGCCCACCGAGATAAGCTGATCCACACCACGTCGCTGAACTCTTTTGAAGATACGAGTATCGAGCCGGGGAAAATCTACTATTACGCCCTTGTAAATACGGTCAGCGTTTTCGATGAAGACGAATACGGTAACGAAATCGAACGCCAAGTCTATTCGCAGGCCACTCCGGTTGAAGTTGCGGTGGAAGCAGACCTTCAACCGGTAGCGCTCACCGCCTATTCCAAAACTGATGACGCCGGCGATTACGTAGAGATTACTTTTCCAGTTGTTCCGGGCAGCACCAGCGTTTATACCCATACGGCACCTGCACCGCTCGAACTTGCAGAACTCTCAACGCGTTATGGTGCTTTTCCGCTAGAAGACGCCGAACACATCATAAACAGCTGGTTGGCAGCTAACCCAGATAAAACTAATCCGTTCGATGAACGCAACCGGATTCATAATGCGATTGTTGAAGAAAACGGAATAAACACTATCCGCCGGGCACCTTGGCTACCAGATGTGAGCCGAATGTACTTAACCCCGCTATCGACAAGCAATGGACAGGTTATTTTTGGTCCAAGTGTTGTTGTGTTGCGGGTTGGCCATGTGCAGGATTTGCGGTTACACCAGCGGTTAACGTGGCAACAGGTGTCGTTTATTTGGCCGGAAGAAGCTAACCGGGTTGAGCTTTTCGTTCGGGCAGCAGGAGAACACTTTGACGCCGCTGGAGAACAACCAAGCTATGAGGTTCGCAAGGAAGCATATGAGACCGAAGGCGGGTTTCGGATCCGCTTGGATGTTACCCGCGACTGGGATATTTACGTACGCGGAGTGACGAACTATCGCGGGAAAAACCTGTATGGCGCTTTTGCGAAAACAACTGTGCCCGGCCTTTACCCTTTCTCTTACTCGTTGACACTAGAAACTCTTAAACTCTCGTGGCGTAAAAGTGTTGAGGTGCTCCGAGTTGATATGAAATATGAGGGTCACACCCGGTTACCGGCGAGTATCGGCAATGTGAGTCTGGTATTGGCGTATGCAGATCGTGCTCCTTTAGCAAGCGCGCGTAGCCTATTCAACGGATTCAAGCCCATCCCGGTGTACCGTGGCGTTAGTAGCGAAGGCCAGCAACTGGTACACCCAATAAAGGTGCCAGTTATCGAGCCAGGTGCAATTGTTACGATCGGGTATGCGAATGCCGCAGGCATGACGCCGGATCACTTCTACAAAATTAGGCTACTGGTCGATTCGACAACAGATGACGTGAAACGGATTGCCTTGCGTCGTCGTTCAATACAGACCCTTGCTGCTCCGGGGCAAGCGTGGTGATCGCGTGAACCTTGCACAGTATTCGTACACGTCTTTTGACGATCCGCAGACCAAGCTGGGAGGCTGGGGATTCCAGCATCAGGTGGGGTTGTCTGCTGAACAACTTGTGCGCGAGCAGGATTTTTTGGCGAACTATAAGCGTTTAGTTCCAGTTGAGGAAGTGCCGCTGTTTGTTCGCACGCAAGAAGACAAAGCCCAGCTTGCACGGCGTCTTTCGTTAACGACGACGTCGGGAAAAGTACGAATACTGCATGAGACTCCTGCTGGAAAGGACGGGTCCGGACGACCCGATAACACCTATACCCAAACTGTCATTTTGGCCCGGGAACAGGGGGTTGCACTGTGTGAATCACCCCTCCAATTATTAACCGCAGATTTTTGGCAGATCCCTTTGGGTGCTGGGGAAGTAGCGCATGTTCCCCTTACTCCCATTGGCCAGCCGGTAGCGCCAATGCCTGCCGCCGAGTGGTTGCCGGTGGTGGAAGCCAACCTGGCAAGTTTTCTTGAACTGCTTGACAGGCTCGAACAGACGGTGGACTACCGCAGAGCAGGCAACGAAAATCGTGAGCTTATTGTTATTCGGTTACCTCAGATGACGCAAGCTGTGTATTGGTTGGCGGCAATCCATGCTCTGGTACTAGCGGGAGATGCGTGGGATATTCACTTTTCCACCTACGAGCGGCATGTTAATCCGACACGTGCCCACGCATTGTTAATATCCGGATTCGATGTGGTGTTCACTCCGGATGAAGTTGATAGTGTTACCGGGGTTATGCACGTGATTACCGCTCGGCAAGGGCATAAAGTAACTGGAGCTATGGCGGCTTCACCGGTTTCAGTGGCAGGCGGACACAGCTTGCACAGACTTGGGACGCCCGGTTGTGGTTCGCAACTAAACCGTAGGCCTTCTGGAATAGGAGGTTCGCCTTTAACCCGCAGTACCCCAACACAACGGAGCACATCGTTCGGCGGCGGGATGCCACCGGCGGGTAACGTTAAGCAACCAGAGCAAAGCAATACTATTAGCCAGGTATCTCCAGAGTTATCGCAGACACAACAGGAACTGGACGACACCGAGTGGAGCTCGATAGCACGGATTATGATCGGGGCGGCTTGCCATGAAAAAACGTTTGTACACTGGCAGACAATCGTTGGCGAACAATCTGCTTACCTCAGCGGGAAACTGTCATGGGGAGTGCTGGTCTGGTCGGTGATCCAAGGGTGGGCAGAAAAGATCCGGGACGAGGCGGACCAAAAGATTATTACCGGTGCGCCAATTAATCTCAGTTTAGATACTCCGGCTGGCCAGAAATATCGGGAGTCTTTACACCGCCTGCTGGGCAGGTCAGATGTGCCAGTAGAGTATCTAGCTACTGTTGTGGAAAGAACCGCAGATCCTGGTGTACATGCCAGTGCTATCTCCATCGTCTTGGACCGGATTATTGATGAACCTGCGTTGCTGAAATCAGGCTATCCGTACCTGAGACTACGACAACTGAATGTGCGCACGCTTCCGAAGGTTGATTTTGTTGACGCTGTTATAGACCTAGACCGCCCAGAAGCGACGGATTTTAGTACGTGGATGAGCTTCCTTGTCTTCCTTGATGCGCTCGGTTTCGATTTTTCATATGACGCGGAGCTGACAAGACTCGTGGAACATTTCGTGGCATTGCTGATTGGCGACCGATTCCGTGACGTGAGAGCATACGAAAAAATTGCCGATCTCAGTGCGGGTCTGCATCACATTATTAGTCATTCTCTAGGCATAAAGCTGGTCCAGTATCGGCATCACTATGTGGGTAGCGTTGGCTATGTGCACCCGGATATTGCGGCGTCGTTTCAAGACAACACTATTGTTAACGAAATCCTTATCTGGCAGCTGGCGACAGATCAATATGCAGATCTGGTAGCCGATCCGGCACGATATGCGGACGAGGCTGCGAATCCAGCAACGGTTTTCGCCGCGTTATATGGAGCGGCACAGTCCGGGTATGGAACGTGCGCAGAGCTTATATATCTGGTGAACAAATATGGCATGCGTACGGAGCTAGCGGGACTTATTCACAATACGGACCATCCTCATGTAACGCCGATAGCTCAGGCAATAGCATCCGTGTTGCTCGGCTATGCGGATACGAACGACGCTCGGGAACATGCTCGGGCGATATTTTGCGCGTATGACGGCGTTATTAGCGAAAATATTACGGATCACGCAGTTCGTAGCCAGATCTGGTTACTCATCACAGACCCGCTTGCCCTGCTTGCCGACAGTGCGGGAGGAACGGGGATAGCGCATGTTATTGACCAGAGTGGGTTGGGTAGTGGACAAGAAACGATCCACGTAGCGCCTGCGTTTTGGGGGCAATGGTACGCGCTTATTCTTTACGATCTAGCGTTGAGTATCAGCTGTGGAACCGGGTTTGATCTGCAACTGACTCTTCATGTGGCACACAATGTCACGGCGTCATACAGCGATGGCGTAGTGGGCGGATACGAGTTTCAAAGAGCTGCAGCCAAACTGTATGAGCAGGATTATCGTGCTGCTGCAGTTCTTGTGGAGCAGGTTTTCTATGCGCATTTAGGGGTGTGCCCGGCCAGTTCCGGAGCCCATTTCTTGGTCAATCACACGGACCTGCTCGCACAAATATTTGATAAAAATCGGAGCATTGGTATTAGAACATGGCGCGGTCGAGTCCGAGATGAAGTAGCTGGTCGGATAGTGAACGGAGCGCATAACGAACTTGTTCGTTCGAGGATTGGTCCGGGAACTAAAGAGATTAAAAAGTATCTTAAAGAGCTGGGTTTTTAGGTGAAAGGATACCGTTATGGTTGCGATCATGCGTGAGGGTTTTGCCGCTAGTATCACTGTGCAGGCCGAAGAACTACTGGTTATTGAGGTAAACACTCCGGTATCGAGCAGGTCTGGCAAGATGCGCCGGGTTAAACTCATTGGCGAGAATGCGGGTATGGACGTTGCCCAAGCGGCCGAGAACCGTAACTGGTTCACTATTAAGACTGCGGATATTGGATTTTCAGTTTTCTTGTTGTTGGAACAACTGAACGAAGAACCGTTTCCAGCAGACTTTACGACGAGCGTATTTATTAAAACCCAATCGGATATGACCAACCCGGTATCTTTGCCGGACCTGCAAATCGCAGGGCATACGTCACTGAAATTTGCTGAAATTACTCGCACAGGTAACACAGTAACGGTTAAGCGTCTCGTTCCAGCCGCGACTAGAATAGGGCAACTCGGCACACCGGAAAAACGTGATAATACGCGGTTTCATAGTGAACAGATCGCGTCCGATGCCACCTTTGGTACGGAATTAACCGAGGAGACACTGCGCGGGCTACAAGCTTTAGCGACGCATACGATTAATAGGCGCCGTGATATGGGACAAACATCGCTGGCAGGGCAGTGGAGGCTCATATTCGATGCTACAGCGGCGGCCAGCCTCTATATGAAAGAACTAAGCATTGTGGCAGCAAGTGCCCAGATGCTCCTCGACGTTCCAGTGCAGGTTTTTCCGCCGCAGGCAACGAACGAGCAGATCTGGGTTGGGGTGAGCGGTGACTTGCGGAAAACCTCAGTGAATACCGCATATATTTCGAATGTTCCAGCTTCGCCGCAAACGAATGTGGTGTCTTTAGTCATCGCTGAGCCGGGGGTGAGTGTCTGGCACCGGGATGCCACAGTGATGTGCCTGAGCCGGGCCGAGGCCAATATTTTGGGTGCTTACTCGTCGCTATCTGATGCTGAGAAGGTACGTGCTCAAGAAATCATGGACACCATTGCACACAAGCTATCTCATACTGCCGATTCACAGGAGCGTAGATACTAATGGCTTACACATGTTTTTACTGTTTTCATGAATCGGATCAGTTAGCGCCGTTATGCAACAATCCGGCGTGCTACAACGAGCCTTATACGCCGATTGTTCGTGCGCTTTCCGGGGATGCGAGCACGGTGGCACGCCATATGATGCGGAAAAACCTCCAATTAGGTGATCTGGAATGTCCGGCGTGTGGGAGTATCGAGTACAGTTATCGTTGCGAAATGTGCCATAAAGATATTATTCCGGAGTTCCGTAGTCAGCCACCGATATTAACAATCGCGCTGACGGGTGCCCGTAATTCTGGCAAGACTGTTTATATGGTTTCGCTGGTGCAGACGTTACGTAATATGGCTACCGCGAGTAGCTATGCTTTTACTGGCATGTACGATACCGATGCACATTTCAACAGCGCCTACTATAAGCGCATCTATCAGGATAACGAGGCGATTCCAGCTACCCCGATTGAATACCAAAAGCCACTTTTTTATCGTATTCAGAAGCAGAATTCGGCTCCGATCTATATTGTTATCCGTGATATCGCCGGAGAAGTTTTACAGAAAAACGATAGTAATGATCCGGCGTTGCACTATATTCCGGCATCAGATCTAACGTTATTCCTTTTTGATCCGTACACTATTCCGAGTTTGATGAACGAGTTGGCTGGCCTCATCCCAGAGCGGCAAGGCGGTGGCATAGGCGGCGAGGTTGTGCTGAACGCATTACTGAATAACCTCATCATGCCGTATAAAGGTAGGCGTACAAATCTGGCGCTCGTCTTTTCAAAATTCGATGTTGTTCAGATTTTGGGTGAAACAAACACGTCAAGTCTGCCGGAGATTATGGGAAATAAAGGGTTGTCTTTCCTTGTGGATGATACTTCTACCCGGCCGGCTCGCTGGAATATTGAAGAAGCGCTTATTCTTGACCAAGATGTGCGCTCATTATTAGTGAAAACCGAAGGTGACGAGGTCTTGCTTGCAGCTGAGGTGGCTTTTCACGACACTCCGCACAAGTTGGCAACTTTTGCAGTATCAGCGTTGGGAAATCCGCCAGGGCAACACTATCTTAGCGAGCATGGGGTAGCTCCTTTCCGGTGTGCTGACCCGGTGATGTGGGCTTTTTATCGCAAATTTGGCAGGGCGTTGTTTTCTTAAAATCACGTGAACAGAGATACTGGGCGTCTATAAGCGTCAATCGTGAAGTGACACAACAAATTGCCCTTAACAATTCCATTCGGGGAACCGTTAAGGGCAATTTAGTTAGCTGAGGGCTCTATTTTTCTTTCTTGGTAGCTTGAATTCCGGCCTCTTTAAGCCGCTTTGTAGATTCTATTCGCAAAGCGATAGCACCGAAGACGAGCGATATTGCCGTTCCGAGGATAACTGCTAGGCGGGCGTTCGGACCTGTTGGGTCATCTGCTGGGTAGGAGATAAAGGACAGGGTTGCAATAAGCAGCGATACCGTAAACCCAATACCGGCAACGAAGGAAACTGCGAACACATCTGCGAGCCTCATACCTTCGCCAAGCTTAAGCTTAAGGAATTTCACCATAATGAAGGTGCCACCGAAAATACCGATAACCTTTCCGACTGGCAGACCGAGGTAAATACCTTGGGCAACCGGATCAGCTAGAGTCGCACCGAAGCCGCCTTCGTTGTCAACCACATTCACGCCTGCTGCAAAGAATGCGAAGATCGGGAGTACGAAACCGGAAACTGCGGTGTTGAACTTTTCGGTGAGTACTTCAGTGAGTGACTCGTGTTCGTCCTTGTTCATAATGGCCGGAACCATCATGCCCAGTGCAACACCGGAAATCGTCGCGTGAATACCCGAAGCAAACATGAAATACCATGCCAAAATTCCGACCGGCCACAGCAGGTACCACTTCATAATGCGCTTCTGAACAAGTACGCCGAAGACTGCAATCATCAGGAAAGACAGACCGAGCATAACGAAATTAAGGCCGGAGGAGAAGAAGATCGCGATAATCAAAATGCCGAGCAGATCGTCAACAACGGCGAGGGTCATAAGGAAGGTACGCAAGGATGCTGGTAGGCCCTTACCAAACAAGCCTAGAACAGCGAGAGCGAAAGCAATATCTGTGGCAACCGGAACTGCCCAGCCATCAAAATTACCAGAGCCGCGTATCAATTGGACAACAATATATACTGACATCGGCCCGATCATGCCGAACACAGCAGCCAAAATAGGAACTAGAGCTTGCCGCACGTCACGCAAGGCGCCAACAACAAACTCGTGCTTGAGCTCCAAACCAACCGTGAAGAAGAATAATGCGAGCAGGCCGTCTGCGGCCCACGTTGCAATATTAATATTTAGGCCGAGGGCCTCTGGGCCCACAACGTATTCAGACATCGTTGCATATACGTCACGCGCCGGGGAGTTTGCCCAAATTAACGCTACAACAGCTCCCAGAATGAGGACGAACCCTGCAAAAGTTTCGTTGCGTAACGCGTCGCCGTAACGTGCTAACGGTCCACCTTTAGTGGCCATGCCTAGCTCCAATCCCTAACCTGTGTGCAGGATAATTAATTGCTAAACATTAATAACTGCGACACTGGAGTTATTTCTCTCTCAAAAGTTACCTGCAGTCTACCCGCCTTTTGCGCGATGAGTTAGGACCTTACACTTATTGGACACAAAATGGACATTTATTCGGGGCTTTCACCTTCGAGAAACTCTTGATATTCCGTTAAGCGGCGATCTGCATTCATCACAACAGTGATGGTATTTGATAGCGATTCGTAGAGTTGCTCATCGGTGAGCTCAAAAGAAGTGTCGAAACTCGACTGTAAAATCCGTTGCGTAACCGGTTCAGCCTTTTCTTCAGTTGTGTCACTTCGCAATCCGCCCGAATCAGTATTGACCATGGTAAAAACATCAGCGAAGGCGTTTCCGGCATCGACGAGACGCAACGCATCCTGCTGGTCCAGAGCCTGAGGCAATGTGCGAATCATAACCACGCTCACGAGTCCGGGATTCGCAACGAACTGGAAAACGGCGTCGTCCGAGTTCAAAGTCGCGCCTACACCCCAAGCGTCATCCACTTCGCGCGGCTCAGCAGGGGTGAACTCGCTTTCCTCGAGTAACGAAATGATGCGGGTGATCAGATCACCGGTGGCGGGTGCATTCGCTACGTGCAATGACAGGAACTGGGACAGCGTGTCGTAAGGCGCGGTGGCGGTTTTCAGGGGTTCGAGGATCTCTGCCGGAAGGAAAGTACGCATATTCGATGTCGCATACGGCATGGAGTAACGAGGCAAGTGTTCAAAACGGGCGCTCGTATACGTCAACATGATTTCTGATTCGACAATGAGCCGTGACAAAATTCGGCTGAGTTGGTCGGCGGATAAGCCTTGCGGTAACGGAATTGTAGCCTGCGAGGTCAGCAATGTGTGATCTTCGTATGTGGTCAGCGTCAGCCGGGTCAGGCGACCGGCCATTAGGAGTGGAGCTGTGTCGTTGAGATAACCGACCATTACTGCGTGGGCGCCGACGTCGTCGACCTCAAGCGGGGAGTGCGCGTAAAAACGAATAATCCGCGGCGCAATTTCGACGATACGGTACGTGGCATGTTCGGTGGGGATCAGAACTGCTGTTTCACTGACTTCACTCGGTTGCCAGCCGTTAAACCCGGGAATAGCCTGCGCAATATCAGCTATAAGTGACGACATAATGCCTCTTCGTCTGCGTGGCGGAATGACTTTCTCTGCTTATCATAGGCGAGCTGGACGCTTTCAGTCAGTTGACAAGGCCGACACCGAACCCCAATTTGTCGAGTACGCGGCATTTTTCACGTATTCGGGTTTGGCAGGGCATGGGCTGGAGCATTAGGCTTAGGACGTTGCCCCCATAGCCCAATCGGCAGAGGCAGTCGACTTAAAATCGATCCAGTGTGGGTTCGAGTCCCACTGGGGGCACTGGGTTAAACCCTGATATCTAGCGGAAAACTAGACGTCAGGGTTTTTGTTTTGCCTCAACGTGCACTAGATGAGAGCTATTGGACAGAAGTTATTGATAGTTTGCGGGAAAGTCGTGTTGAATTTGGTGAACTGGTACATGTTTTACTGCCAAGTACGGCAATAGCCAGTGCATTGCGTCCAGCGCTCAGGTGGGGCATCTCAAATTCGAGCTTTACATGCTGAGATGGGCCCAGAGTCCCACTCGCAGCTCCTCACAGTCCGATTCCGGCTCCGTAAACCCCACTTTCAGCCCTCCGGAGCTCACTTGTAGCTCCCCAAAGCCCGTTTTCTGTTCCCCAAATTAGGGAAAATCGAACTATCCGAAGACTAT
>JAAYWS010000095.1 GCA_012516575.1 Actinomycetaceae bacterium | reverse complement strand
CTACCTCCAGCGCTATATACGGCTTGGAGGGTACGAAAAGTTGACACTTATGCACGGAGTCCGTCTTATACTTCAGCAAACTGAAGGGCGGAAACTGGCCAACCGGTAGCAACCAGCCAGCCGGCGGTAGCCAACCAGCCGGCAGCAACCAACTAAACCGGCCAGCTAGACCTGGAAGTGGACAGGCTCCTCAAAGCTACGCTGTTCCTTAACCCGCTCGCTCATTGGGATCCAATCACGTTCAGATTCACCAATGTAGATCTGCCGTGGACGGCCAATCTTCTGCGTCGGATCGTCAATCAGCTCATGGTATTGCGCAATCCATCCCGGTAGACGACCCAAAGCGAACAGTGGGGTGAACATCTTGGTCGGGAAGCCCATAGCCTTGTAAATCAGACCCGTGTAGAAATCGACGTTCGGGTACAGGTTACGCGAGATGAAGTAATCGTCTTCTAGGGCTACCTGCTCTAATTCGCGTGCCATATCGAACATCTCCGAGTCTCCCGAGAGACGGTCAAGCACGTCGTCAGCAAGCTTCTTGACAATCTTGGCACGCGGATCATAGTTCTTGTAAACGCGATGTCCGAAGCCCATCAGCCGCACATCATTCGTCTTATCCTTTACCTGGGTAACGAATTCTTTAATCGGAGTGCCAGATTCACGCAGATCGTCAAGCATGGACAACACTGCTTCATTCGCACCGCCATGAAGCGGACCCGACAGCGCACCCACACCAGCAGCAACCGATGCGTAAATATTCGCCTGCGAGGAACCAACAAGACGCACCGTGGAGGTCGAACAGTTCTGCTCATGATCCGCATGCAGGATAAAGAGCTTATCAAGAGCGTTAACGACCAGCGGATCAATATCGTGAGCCTGATAGGGCAGGCCGAAGGTCATCCGCATAAAGTCTTCGGTATAAGACTTGGAGCTATCCGGGTAGAGCAAAGGCAAGCCAGTAGCCCGCTTGGCGATATAGGAAATCATGGTCGGCACTTTAGCCAACAAAATAATGGAAGCTAGATCGCGTTGATCATGATCATTGGGATCCAACGTGTCTTCATAGTAAGTTCCAAGGCCTGCAACACCTGCCTGCAGGATCGACATCGGATGACCCGAAGCCGGGAAAGCCGTGAAGAAAGAACGGAACTCCTCGTGTAGCAAGGTGTGGGTCTTAATCCGGCGGGTAAAAGACGACAGCGATTGAGCATCCGGAAGCTCACCGTAGATCAACAGGTAAGCCACTTCAAGGAAAGTACACTTCTCTGCCAACTGCTCCAACGGGTAGCCACGGTAGCGTAAAATCCCTGCTCCGCCATCAATATAAGTAATCTCCGAAGTACACGAAGCAGTGTTCGTAAAACCTGGATCCAAAGTGACGGTCCCGGTCTGGCCGAGCATTTGGCCAATCTTAAAACCATCGTTGCCTTCAACGGCTTTCACTCGTTCTAGTTCGAGAGTTTTTCCGTCAACGGTAAGCTGCGCATTATTCGTCATCGAGCTTCTCCTTCCGGTGCTCTGCACCTTTGCGGTGGGCGGTAGCGTTAGCTATACAACATAGAACACACTACATTATGTCCCACGCAACTAACTTTGCGTAAAGATATTTTTTAAAGTTTTTCCACATGCCGGGCAAGTGTCTGCGGCAAGTCAGCCAAACGCTCGACTGCTTGGTCAATGACTTGATCACTTGCCGTCAACGACATTCGAATTCGGTTCGCTCCCGCCGCGCCGTAGAACGTCCCCGGGGCCACAATAATACCCAATTCAGCCAGTGCGTTCACTAACGCCCACGCATCGACTACATCACGGCCCGCTGCGGCCGCCCGCGCCGGATCCTCACCTGCCCACAGGTACAGTCCAGCAACATTATCCGGATCGTTCACCAAACCTGCGCTCTCCAACGCAGCCAATAGTTTTTCCCGGCGTACCCGGTAACGTGCAGCCTGCTCAGCAACATGCGTATCGTCGTCGAGCATAAGCGCCATCGCATGTTGCACTGGAGAAGGCAACATGAAACCAGCATGCTTGCGGATTTCCAAAACCGGAGCCACCAGTTCCGGATCGCCCACCATAAATGCTGCCCGGTAGCCAGCCATATTCGACTGCTTGGACAGCGAATACAGCATGAGCAATCCGCGCGTATTCCCGTCGCACACCTCATCAGCTAAAACTGAGGGAGCATAATCCACATCCCAGCATAATTCGGCATAGCATTCGTCAGATGCTACCACGACGCCGTGGGCCTGCGCCCACGCCACAATCTTACGTAACTGCGCAACCGACAATACATGCCCGTCAGGGTTCGAGGGCGAATTCAACCAGACCATAGCCAGGTCTTGTGGCCAGGTTTCCGGGTCGGCAGCCGGGTCGAGCGCAACCGGTTCTGCCCCGGCAAGCCTCGTCCCGACGTCGTACGTGGGATAAGCAATGCTTGGAAAACCAATCCGATCCCCGCGTCCGAAGCCGAGTAACGAAGGCAGTAACGCAACGGTTTCTTTCGAACCGATTGACAGCATAATGTCCACGTCGCCGTTTACTGAACGACGCCGGCGCGTCCAGTTTATAATCGCCGAACGCAAGCTTTCGGTGCCTAAAGTGGGTGGGTAACCGTGTGCGTCAGCCGATGCACTGAGCGCTTCCAAAGCCAATTGCGGGGTGGGATCAACCGGGGAACCCACTGTCAGGTCAAGGGCTCCCTGGGGGTGTTCGGCCGCTTTGTGGCGCGCGGGAACCAGCGTATCCCACGGAAAATCCGGGAGCGTATGAGCATGGAAGGTCATGTTAACAGCCTTTCGCGGATGGGCACCTCGCGTAAATAAAACTTGAACGCCACCAAGCGGTGGCGCTCAAGCGTTAAGCACTAATCGTTGATTCCCTTGGGGAGCTTTGCAACGATTGGATGGTCACGGTTGATTACTCCCATCTTAGCCGCACCACCGGGCGAACCGAGCTCGTCGAAGAATTCCACGTTTGCATTGTAGAATTCCGACCACTCTTCCGGAACGTCGTCTTCGTAGTAAATGGCTTCAACTGGGCACACTGGCTCACAGGCGCCACAATCAACGCATTCGTCCGGATGGATGTAGAGCATCCGCTCGCCTTCGTAGATGCAATCTACTGGGCATTCATCAACACATGCGCGATCCTTAACGTCGACGCATGGTAGGGCGATAATGTATGTCACGCTTACCTCTCTTACTTAAACCTGATTTTATTATCGCGCGCAGTCACTGCCGGGGCTAGTCCGTTTCATATTCGGGTTAATTTTCTTGCGGATTTCCCACGGTGTGCGCGTGCGCGGGTGCGCTTATCGGAAACTGTTGCGCACCTAGCATATGCCGTGTGCGCGGACTATTCCTCGCTTGGCGGGTTCAGATCCTCTGGGTTACAGACCACAGCCGGGGTGGGCTCGTAGGTCCATGAGTAACTGGAGTTTTCCACGACGACGCCGTCCAACGTCACTTTCCGGCCCACGTTAACTGTGAAGCCTGACGAAGAATAGCTGGATGGGACGCAGTCAGGAGCGGAATTGTACTTAGTGGTCGGTGCACGATAGTTGTACGGCGCGGATTGCCAGACTTCAACATCGTAGTATTTGGTCGACCACAGGTTCGATACCAAATATCCGCCAGATACGTAGCTTTCGACTAGCACTCCATACGGGGTGTTGTTTTCCCACGTAACGAAGATCTGGTCGGCCCACATGGTCGATTCTAGGCCCATCGGATAACGCGAGTAGTACTGGCTGTGTGGCTGGTGTGCAATATCAACTAGACCGGCACGGTAACCAATATTGAACATATTGGTAGCTAGCTGTGAGAGCCCGCCGCCCATTGCGTTCGATGGGAAACCTTCCACTAGCACGCCAGAGCTTACGAATCCGCGCTCCGGAGTAATCGGGCCGAGTGCAGTTTGCAGGTCGAACTGTTCGCCCGGGAGCACAATCGTATTCGTGACCTTCGACGAACCCACGATCAGGTTCGTAGTGCGCACGTTATCCGAGGTCAGCGGGGTGGAAATGGTAGAGACAATCTCAACAATTCCCAGCTCTTCGGCCTCTTCCGTCGTCAGCTCTGGTTGTAATTCCATGACCGAAGCTTCGATGGTGCGCGAGGTGGTTTGCCCGAGCGCGCGCATATCGGTAACCAACACGTCCATGTCTACCCCTTCACCAGGGGTCGACGGGAAGATTTGCGGTGCGCCGCCAATAATTTCAATTCGTGCGTCAATAGCCGGAGTGAGAATTCCTTCCGACCCTTCTATCACGATGTTTTCTAAGGTCTCATCGTCAATAACCAACCGCGGGCGGAAGTCGCTGATTCTGATTTCAAGAAGCGCAGCAGTATCTTCCGGGTTGAGTTCGATCAGCGCTTCGCGCACGTTAATCGAAATCGGGCCGTCGAGCAAAGGCGCTACCTGCTCCGCGACGAAATCCTCGGCGTCTTCGGTAGTTAGCATTGGCACCACGACCACCGAAGGCAGTGTCAGGTCACCGTCAGTTTCGAACCAGCCGTTATAGATGGTTTTCTCGGCAGCGGCTTCATCGAGGGAGACCCCTTCTACCGCCGGGCTGACGCTAACGCTGGCTTCTTCAAGGATGATTTCGGCGTCGGTTGCGTCGAGCGCGAAAACTTCGGCAAGGCGCATCACTTCAGCTTCAACAGCGTCCTCATCACCGAGTAAAACGGCCTCTTCACGGATCTCCCCGCCCAAGTGTGCCCACAGGCGTTGTGGATCGAGGGAGAAACCGGTGAGATGGTCGAGAGTGGTAGCATAATCCAGTTCTAGGCCGAGGGCACGCGGATCGATGGAGTCGGTTCCCGCATCCGGATTTTCTACGTCGACAACCCGAGTTTCATTGAGTCGGGGCGACAAGTTCTCGTCCAGCACTTCCGCGGCTTGCTCGGGGGTCATGCCGCCGACTGCCACTCCCGAAATATAAGTATTGGCCGGGATTTTGTCAGACAGGAAAAAGGCCAAACCGACGTAGGCACCGCCGAGCAGCAGTATCGACAGCGCTAACCGCAGGGGCCAACGACGCTTCTTCTTCGGTTTTTCTTCTGTCGCCTCGCCGTCTTGCGCGGTTTCGGTTTGTTCGCCCCACTCGTCTTCCCCAGTGATGACGCCGACGACGTCGGTTTCCTCGTCGTTTTCGGCTTCGGGTTCGGTTTCGGGTTCGGCTGAGGTTTCCTCTAGATCAGTTTCGGCTTCGAGTTCGGGAACCTCCGTGGGCTCCTCGGGGTCTTCGGGTTCCGTGGGTTCGGCAGGCTCTGGGGTTTCCTCTAGCTCTTCGAGTTCCGCCGGTTCCTCGGCGTCGTCCGCCTCAGAAACTTCCGCCGCCTCACGATTGTCTTCTTCCGAAACAGTGTCAGTCTCTTGAGCGGTTTCTTCTTCCGGTGTTTCAGGCTCTTCAGCGGCTACTTCTTCGGCAACTGCTTCTTCTACGACATCAGCCTCCGCCACAGTCTCAGATTCCGCCTCGTCAACAGGCTCAGAATCCTCGACAGCTTCCGGCTCATCAACGGGTTCCGGTTCATCAACGAGTTCAGAATCCTCAGATTGCTCGGGTTCCTCTACGACAACCGTCTCCTCGGCGTCGTCCGCCTCAGGATCTTCCACTGTTTCGAGATCGTCTTCTTCCGCAACAGTGTCAGCCTCTTGAGAGGTTTCAACATCTTCCGGTGTTTCAGGCTCTTCGACGGCTACCTCTACCGATTCTTCGGCTGCCTCTTCAGTAGTTACTTCTTCGACAGCTACTTCTTCTACGACATCAGCGTCCGTCGCAGTCTCAGATTCCTCAGCCGGTTCCTTCACCTGCTCGGGTTCCGCTACGACAACCGACTCCTCAGCGTCGTCCGCCTCAGAAACTTCTGCCACCTCAAGATCATCTTCTTCCGAAACGACGTCTGTTTCTTCAGAGGTGTCAGCATCTTGCGATGTTTCAGGCTCTTCGACGGCTACCTCTACTGATTCTTCGGTTGCCTCTTCAGTAGTTACTTCTTCGACAGCTACTTCTTCTACGACATCAGCGTCCGTCGCAGTCTCAGATTCCTCGGCCGGTTCCTCCACCTGCTCGGGTTCCGCTACGACAACCGTCTCCTCGGCGTCGTCCGTCTCAGAAACTTCCGCCGTTTCGAGGTCTTCTTCAACGTCAGCTTCATTCAGCGTTTCGGCCTCTTCAGAAACGCTATCCTCTTCAAAAATGGGTGCCGCATCCGGAGCAGCTACTTCATAGTCCTGCTCTTGAGAATTCTCTGGGTGCGTATTTTCCCTGGGCGTGTTCATTTAGTCTCGACTTTCACGTCCATTACTCATTTTCCTCCGTTGATTCTAACCGTAGCGAACCCCCAGATAGCGGCTTAATGCCCGATAGTGAGGAAGAACGCCGATCTACCACCAGGGCAATCAACAAACCCGCTCCCGCGCTCAGTGCGCTGAGGAACACCCACACCTGAGCAGCCCACGGGACGGCAATAAGCGTGTCGTCAGCAGGTGGAGCGTAACTAAGCCACAGTGTCACTCCCACCACGCCAATAACATAGGCCGTGCCACCGCTAGCACCGTACCGAACACGGGCAAGCCACGCCCCGACAGCAACCAACACACTCGCCAGCGCCAAACCGATCAACGGCTGATCCAGCGGCCCAGCGTGCGCGATCATTCCCACAACCCCGCTGAAACCGCCCAGAATGAGACTAATAATTACTCCCATTGCAACCTCCGTTATTTTCCAGCCGCACGTTTGCGTCGGGATGCTTCGCGGGCACGTTCGATCCCACTCAGATTCACTTTACGAATCCGAATAATCTCGGGAGTAACTTCAATACATTCATCTTCGGCTAAAAACTCGATAGATTCCTCTAGCGTCATCGACCGGCTGGCCTGCAGAGTTTCGAACACATCCGCCGTCGACGCGCGCATATTCGTCATTTCTTTTGCACGCACCACGTTAACTTCGAGGTCTTCGTTACGCGGGTTCTCACCGACAACGTGTCCTTCGTAGGTCTCTTCACCTGGCTTGATAAAGAAAGTGCCGCGGTCCTCGAGCCGCTGAAGTGAGAACGCAGTGGCTTTGCCCGCGCGATCCGAGACCAACGACCCAGAATTACGCGATTCAATCTCGCCCGCCCACGGCTGATAGCCCTCAGAAATCGAAGCAGCAATACCTGTGCCCCGCGTTTGGGTGAGGAAATTCGTGCGGAATCCAATCATCCCTCGAGCTGGAATAAGGAATTCCATGCGCACCCAACCAGTGCCATGGTTAGCCATCGTTTCCAACCTGCCCTTACGCGCAGCCATCAGCTGAGTCACCGCGCCCAAGAATTCTTCAGGCACGTCAATCGTAGTCCGCTCCCACGGCTCGTAAATAACGCCGTCAATAATCCGTTTGACTACTTGCGGTTTACCCACAGTAAGTTCAAAACCTTCACGACGCATCGTCTCCACCAAAATCGCGAGCGCTAATTCGCCGCGATCTTGGACTTCCCACTGGTCGGGCCGTTCGGTTGGCAACACCCGGATCGACACATTGCCGACCAATTCTTGTGTAAGCCGGTCGCGCACTTGCCGCGCGGTAAGCTTATGGCCTTTTTCTTTCCCGGCCAGCGGGGAGGTATTTATGCCGATTGTCATCGAAATCGCTGGATCATCAATATGAATTTTCGGTAGCGGCCGCGGATCATCTAAGTCGACCAAGGATTCGCCGATCATAATATTAGGCATACCCGAGACCGCCACAATATCTCCTGGACCGGCACTCAACGCCGGTATGCGTTCAAGCCCTTTCGTGCGCAACAGTTCGGCAATATGGACTCGTTCCACCCGCGCGTCGGGTCCATCAGCCAAGCCCACCCACGCGCCTTTACGCAAAGTCCCCGAATGCACCCGAACCAACGCCAAACGCCCTAAAAACGGCGAGGCATCCAGATTCGTGACTTGCGCGACCAGCGGTGCTTCGGCGTCATACGTAGGCGCCGGAATATGTTGCAAAATCGTACGGAACAACGGTTCTAAATCCGGGTTTTGCGGCAGGGTGCCATCCCCCGGGTTTTCAGTATCCGCTCGCCCGGCCTTCCCCGAAGCGTAAATAACCGGAATGTCGAGCAGCGCGTCCAAATCGAGGTCACTCGAGTCAATATCAGCGGCAAGATTCAACAGCAAATCTTGTGCTTCCTCAACCACTTCGGCAATGCGCGCATCGGGCCGGTCGACCTTATTGACAACCGTAATCACCGGCAAGTTGGCTTCTAAAGCCTTGCGCAACACAAACCGGGTCTGCGGCAACGGGCCTTCAGCGGCGTCGACCAGCAACACCACGCCGTCGACCATAGACAACGCCCGCTCCACCTCTCCGGAAAAATCGGCGTGCCCGGGGGTATCAATCACGTTAATAATGACGTCGTTGCCCGCGCCGAACTCAGCGGCGGACGGGCCGGAGTAGGTAATCGCCGTGTTTTTCGCCAAGATGGTGATGCCTTTTTCACGTTCGAGGTCCCCCGAGTCCATCACGCGTTCCCCGGTTTTTTCAACCGTTTCGTGGGCTTGGAAGGCGCCGCCTTGCCAAAGCATGGCGTCAACTAGTGTGGTTTTGCCGTGGTCAACATGCGCGACAATGGCAATATTTCGCAAATCTGCGCGGATAGCGGGCATTAAGGTTTTCTACCTTCTTTTGGTAAAGATGCTGGTTGGGCACAAGAGGCCGAAAATCAGTGTACGCGCACCATCCGCAACGCACAGTGGCCTAGCTCGCAAAATCCCCAAATGCGAGCGAAGAAACACCCAATTACTTAAATCGGGAAAGTCTTGCAAGAATAGCACTATGTATGTGACTATTCGCGGGGAAGCTTTTCAACGCTCGGCCTATATTATCGCGATCTTAGCGGTGCTCATTGTGATCGCTTCGGGGCTTAATGGCGGGCTGTCGGAAATGATCTTAGTGGCACCTTTTGCACTACTTTTTGTTTTTGTGGGGTGGATGGGCTGGTGGAATCCGCGTATCGAGGTGTCCGCGGGTGGAGTCCGGATTGTTAATATCGTGCGTGAGCATTTCGTGCCGTGGACAGATTTTTATGAAGCGGAAAATAAATGGGGGCTTTACATTCACACCCGGTCGGGCAAGAAGTTCAGTGTGTGGTCGGTGCCTTCCCGGGCTGGGCTGGCTCGCGAGCGCGCTAAACGCAAAAGCCTAGATGAGTCGCGGGCGGTTGAGTTTGAATTCGATGGAGAAGCTTCAACGACGATTGTTGCCGAGTTAGGCAGGATTGCTGAGGAGTTGAACGACCGGGCGCATAACATCCGTTCGAATGCGTACTTGCGTCGCGAACTTGCTGCTAGAGAAGATTCTCCCGAATTCCCGGAAGCGACAACGACACGGTATTTGCCAATTTCGGTGCTTGGTTTTGTGCTTTTGTTTGCGGCGACCGCTACGTTGTTTACTAAATTCAGCTAATACGGCTGTTAGCCAGTTAAGCCGGCTGTTAGCCAGCTAAAGCGGTTGTTAGCCAGACAATTCGGCCTTGATTGCCTCGATACCAACCCATGCGAGCAGAAATGGGCCCAAAAACTCGCTTCCAGCTCTCTGAGCCCGGCATGAAGCTCCCCAAAGTCCGATTCCAGCTCCCCAAAGTCCGATTCCAGCTCCCCAAATTGCTCTAACGGTGAAACAGCCATAAAAACAGCAGATCAGACGCTATCAGCCTCGATAACAGCTCTATCTGTGCATAAGTATCAACTTTTCGTACCCTCCAAGCCGTATATAGCGCTGGAGGTAGGTAAAAGTTGACACTTATGCACGGAGTTCTTCTTATGCTTCAGGAAAACTCAAGAACAAACACCGACATAGGGGACTTTACGGGCGGAAAAGTTGGGTGCGGACTAGAAAAGTTGGGCACAGACCGGAGAATTAGGCGTGGACCGGAGAATAGCACGGAGCCCATAAGCACAACGGCACGTATTGCTCGGCGACGAATAAGGGCTCGCTCCGGGTACTCCTATTTGTCTGGCCGCTAATCCGCGTAACGCCCGCTAATCCACGTAGTAGGAGTGGAAAATCCGGGCCATGCCCAGCAAGTCGTCCGGATTGGTAATTTCCCGAATCGAATGCATCGACAAAATCGGAGCGCCAACATCAACCGTAGTGATACCCAAACGGGAAGCAATAAAAGGCCCGATTGTGGATCCTGCCGGCACATCATTATTAGAGACAATTTCCTGAACTGCCTCCCCCGCATGCGCGGCAGCCCGCAATACCAGTTGGACGCCCTGAGCATCAGTTGCATACCGTTGTTGCGCATTAATTTTGACGAGCATGCCATTTCCGAGCCGCACCAGGTGAGCTGGATCGTGTTTCTCTACCTTATTCGGACTAACTGCGTGCCCGACATCGGCCGAAATACAGCTCGAATTGGCCAATAACCGCCAGTAAGCTTCTTCAACACTGGCCCCGAGCATCGCGTTTCCAGCAATACCCTGTGCGGCGACAATCCTGCGCAACACCGTTTCTAAAAACGGGCCCGCCGCGCCATAAGCCGAAGTCGAACCGATTTCCTCATGGTCAAAAGCCGCAAAAACTAAAATATCGTGTGGCGCTGGCTCT
Organism: Actinomycetaceae bacterium; assembly: GCA_012516575.1. GTDB lineage: Bacteria > Actinomycetota > Actinomycetes > Actinomycetales > Actinomycetaceae > Arcanobacterium. The sequence goes on along the minus strand of JAAYWS010000095.1, from coordinate 6,972 downwards.
CCTTTAAGACCAACGGGCGCACCAGCCTCATCAACGGATTCCACACTCAAAAAAGCCTGCAAAGCCGCATACACCGACGACAGATTATCTTGACGGGGAGCTACAAACAGGTCGGCACCACCGGCTCCACCGTACATCTGATAATCGGCCACATCATAGGAATACAAGTCCGTGCCCGCCACCCGCGACGGACCAATACCGGCCTGCTCGCATACGTAGTCGATAATCGAACCACCGCTCACCGACCATATCGGGTGGTAGTCACGTTGACGGGAGAGTTCCAGATTGTTGTTTTGGGAACGATCTAAGTGCGGAGCAAGTTGCGGGATTGTCATCACCGGGCCGGTGCGCACCAAATGGGTGTGCCCGTCGATTGTGGTGATCTGCCCGGCAATTCCCAAATCCCGATTCAGCCACGAATTCAGTAGCGGCCCGCCATAAACTTCCACGTTAACTTGGCTATGACCCGCGTTTTCTGAATCGGCATTCGGCTTGATTTTGAACGACGGCGAATCGGTATGCGAAGCAATAATCCGCACGCCCGTGCTCTGCTCGAACTCATCCGGTAGCTGCCACGCAATAACCGCCCCGGCACGTTGGATAAATCCACGTTCGACGCCGGTGAACACTTCGCGTTCATCAACGCGAGTAAAACCTGCGCTTGCTAGTCGTTCAGCAACCACACTGGCCGCATGATAGGAGCTGGGCGAATCCGAGATGAATTTGCCATAGCCGTCAGCGTATTCGGACAAGGTACACGTGGTCAGATCAAACATGTCTTTTAGTGTAATAAACGTGTTTGAAAGTAGCGAAAGCAGAATCCCCTAGGCTTCCGACAGCGCGCCCAGCAAGAGCAACCACGCGTCATGCCCAGGACGAATCAGATCCACATGATTGGCACCCGGGATAACGGCAATTTCAAAAGGCAGTTTCATAACGTTCCGGAGCCGTGCCGCTGGGTTAGTTACGTCCTTGTCGCCCTGTAGAACACGGACGCGTAAATTGCGCTTGGCGTAACCGTCCGGGCCAAGATCTGCATAGCGCAGGGCCGGATCAAGTTGTGCATAGGTGTCAGGCCAATCGCAGGGCGTACCACCCATCCAGTTAGCGATTTGGGTAGGATCTCCGAATTCTTCTACCTCTTCAGTAAGTGAGAAGAAGGGCGCGAGTACCACAGCGCGATGTACCGGCACTTTGTCTGAGAAAACCACGTCCAATACGAGCGTTCCGCCCAAGGAATGCCCCACCCAAAGCGCGTCCGCGAAATCTTCTCGCTGCGCAAGGGTACACATATCAGCCCACGTCAAATTAGGATTGCCCAGTTCTTTGCGGGTCTCTACCAACGCCACCCGGTAGCCTTCAGATCCCAACGCCAGAGCCGCCGGACGGGCGTGCGCCAAAGTGAGATTGGAACGGAAACCGCCCCCGTGAATAAAAACAATGAGTTCGCCGTCGGCCGGGCCAAACCATTCAATAAACTGTGCCGGATCCGAGCCGTAGGCCTCGATTTCTTCACTAGCAATGCTCAAAGCGCCCAAGACGTCAAGTGTCTTGCGCTCTACAGAATTGACATCGTGACCTTCGGTGAACATGTGGTTAAGTATTGCGCATAATTCTGATAATGACGAATCTGTCCCACCGTTGTAGGCAATCTCTCGCCCGATCGTATCTAATACTTAAATTTCGTTGAAAAATCGGCAAAAACCTAGTTAATATCGCATCCCATATCGAGCACAAACGCCCGTTGCGCACGCGTTTCACAGGCTTTCGGATGGTATTTTTCTTGGACCAGAGCAATAGCATCTGCCGGATCCATCCCATCAAAAACGGCCAACATTGCCAGCGCAGTCCCGGTACGTCCGACCCCACCAGCACAGGTAATTTCCACGCGCTCTTCGATAGCACGCTCCCACACCTCATACAAAGTTTGTTTTGCTTGGGCAGGACGTCGTGGCAACCGGAAATCCGGCCAGTCAATAGCAAGAGTTTCTTGAGCGTCTGAAACGACTTTTGGAGCACCGAAACGGTAGCCTACCGAGGTGGAAAGCACCACTGACACATCGGCTTTTTCGTTCGGATTATTTTTCCACGAGCGGCCCCGAATTTTTCGGCCCGAGGGTAGCTTGATGACGCCTTCTTCATCTTGCCATGTGCTCACGGGGCCTCCTTCCGGGCGTGCGCAAGTGCCTCATTGGTGGTTGCACCACTTTGTGCAACTAATGACAACCTACCAATCGACCAGCGGTTTCCCTAGTCGGATTAGCTCAAAAACACGTTTGGCAAGAAACATCACAAAACCTTTGAATGTTTCTGCGACGCCGGTCACGAACCGCTACGCTGACGGCGTTTTCTGCTGGGTACTAGGTCTCGCATCGCGTCAGATTCCGGTACGCTTGAGAACGTGTGATTGCGCTTAACGTCGAGCGCCAATGTCAAGGTAAGGAAGAGTTCGCATGGCCACCATTATTTATACCCACACTGACGAAGCACCAATGCTCGCAACCGCGTCGTTCCTCCCCATCGTGCAAGGTTTTACCCGCACGGCCGGAGTGGATGTGGAAACCCGCGATATTTCGCTAGCTGGGCGCATTTTGGCGGTTTTTGCGGATCTGCTGCCCGAAGGCCAAGGCCAGGCGAACGCACTGGCTGAACTGGGTGAACTGGCTAAAACGCCAGAAGCCAATATTATTAAGCTTCCTAATATTTCGGCCTCGATCCCGCAGCTACAGGCCGCCATTAAAGAATTGCAAGACCAGGGCGTCGCACTTCCGGACTACCCCGCCGATCCGACCACCGATGAAGAGCGCGATATTCAGGCCCGCTACGATTCGGTCAAGGGTTCGGCAGTGAACCCGGTACTGCGTGAAGGCAATTCCGATCGCCGTGCACCGCTGGCAGTGAAGAACTATGCGAAGAAAAATCCGCATTCGATGGGTGCGTGGAGTCCGGCGTCGAAAACCCGGGTGGCTACGATGGACGGCGGCGATTTCCGGGCGAACGAGCAAGCCACGGTTATTGCTGAGGACGGCGCGGTGTCGATTGTGTTCGTTGGTGAGGACGGCGCGGAAAAGGTGCTCCGGGCTGCTGTGCCGGTGAAAGCAGGCGAAGTTTTTGATGCGACGAAGATGTCTGCCGCAGCGCTAGATGAGTTTTTGAGCGCGCAGGTGGCCGCTGCGAAAGCCGACGACGTATTGTACTCGGTTCATATGAAAGCCACCATGATGAAGGTGTCCGACCCGATTATTTTCGGTCATATTGTTAAGACGTTCTTCCCCCAGACTTTTGCTCAGTATGGCGCCGATTTGGCGGCTGCCGGCCTGTCGGCGAACGACGGTTTGGGTTCGATTCTGGCCGGTCTTGACGAGTTGGTGAACGGAGCAGAGATCCGGGCGGCGTTCGAAGCCGAAATGGCGGCAGGCCCGCGCTTGTCGATGGTGAATTCGGATCGCGGTATTACGAATTTGCACGTCCCGTCCGACGTCATTATTGACGCGTCCATGCCGGCGATGATCCGCAACGGCGGCCGCCTGTGGGGTCCGTCGGGTGAAGAATCCGATACGTTAGCGGTTATTCCGGATTCTTCGTATGCGGGCGTGTACGACGTCGTCATTAAGGATTGTATTGCGAAAGGCGCTTTCGATCCGACCACGATGGGCACGGTGCCTAATGTTGGTTTGATGGCGCAGAAGGCCGAAGAGTACGGTTCGCACGATAAGACGTTTGAGATTGACGCCGCGGGCCGGGTTGAGGTGCGTTTGGCTGATGGCACGGTGGTGCTGAGCCAAGATGTTGAAGCCGGCGATATTTACCGTTCGGCACAGGCGAAGGATGCGCCGATCCGCGATTGGGTACAGCTGGCAGTGCGCCGGGCGCGGTTGTCGAATACCCCGGCAGTGTTCTGGCTCGATCCGGAGCGCGCCCATGACCAGCTGATCCGGGAAAAGGTGGAAGCCTACTTGGCCGAGGAAGACACCGAGGGCCTCGACATTCAGATTATGAGCCCGGTAGTGGCCACCCAGTACACGGTGGACCGGATGCGCGCAGGGCTCGATACGATTTCCGTGACCGGTAACGTGTTGCGTGACTACCTGACCGACTTGTTCCCGATTTTGGAACTGGGCACGTCGGCAAAGATGCTGTCGATTGTGCCGTTGATGGCTGGCGGCGGAATGTTTGAAACCGGTGCCGGTGGTTCGGCTCCGAAGCATGTCCAGCAGGTTGTTGCCGAGAATCATCTGCGTTGGGATTCGCTAGGCGAATTTTTGGCTTTGGCAGAGTCGCTACGTCAGCTGGCCCGGTTGACGGGTAATTCGCGTGCTGATGTGCTGGCTGATACTTTGGACGCGGCCACTGGGACTTTGCTTAACGAGGGCAAGTCCCCGCAGCGTCGAGTCGGCCAGCCGGATAACCGTTCTTCACACGCATGGCTGGCTACTTTCTGGGCCCGTGAACTTGCCGATCAGACTGACGACGCCGAATTGGCGGCGTCGTTCGCACCGGTTGCGGACGCGCTCGAAGCTAAGTCCGAGCAGATCCAAGAAGAACTACTCGCAGTTCAGGGCGAGCCCGTGGATTTGGGCGGCTATTACCGTCCGGATCCGGCGAAGGTGGCGGCGGTCATGCGTCCGTCGGCGACTCTGAACGCGATTATCGATACGCTCTAAGCAGGCCGCCGTGAAGATTACCGTTGTTGGAGGTTCACGGGGTATCGGCGCGGAAGTTGCCCGGCGTGCGTTGGACGCCGGGCATGAGGTCACGGTTGTTTCTCGTTCCGGGGCTAGGCCGGTGGGGGTTGTTTCGGCTGAGCCGGCGGGTGTTGCTTCGTCTAACGATGCGGTGTCCGGCGATCATTCTGACGACGCGGCCGCCCGTACGCGGATTATCCGCGGGGATGCTTCGACGTATCGGGTTGCTGAAGAAGCAATCGCGGGAGCTGACGTAGTGGTGGTTGCCGTAGGTGGAATTAAAGGGCATCTCGGCAACCGGGCGCGGGTAACTCGTAGCTGTTTGCGTGTAATGAATGCGCTTGGGATGCGACGGCTGATTGTGGTGTCGGCGCTTGGTGCGGGCGGTTCAGCCGAGCATATGCCCGGCCCGGTAGGTTCTTTTGTGCGGCTGATTAAAGCTGTTTCGTTGGTTGACCATAATGAGCAAGAAGCTGCTGTGCGTGAATTTGGTGAGGACTGGACGATTGTGCGTCCGTCAATGCTCACTGATGGGCCCTTTACTGGCGAGGTCATGACCCGTCTGCCAGGTATGAAAGGTACTTTGCGACGGCAGATTTCTCGTGCAGATCTCGCTGATTACATCGTGGAAAACTTCGACAATCCAGACACTTACAAACAAGCTATTTCGATTTCAGGACAGGTATGACCAGTACAGTTATTTCAGGCCCGGGCGCGGCTCGTAGCACAACCACGCGACTACAAGATTTAACAATCACCGAGCACACGCTCACCGTTCCGTTAACTGCTGATAATGACGGGCGGACCATTGAGGTTTTCGCCCGGGTGGTTACCCGGGGTAGCGAAGGCGGCGGAGGTAGCGCGAGCAACTCAGCTAGCTCGGCGGAGCGGACTGGCTCGGACCTGCCCTATCTGGTGTTTTTACAAGGCGGGCCCGGTTTTCCAGCACCGCGCGTTTTTGCTAACCCGGTAGCGCCTGCGTGGCTCAACGCCGCCCTTGACCGGTACCAGGTAGTGATGCTTGACCAGCGTGGAACTGGCCGGTCTACTCCAGTAACGGATGCAATATTAGAAACTGGGAGCGCCCGCGAAGTGGCCGAATATATGAGCCATTTGCGGGCGGATGGGATTGTGCGTGACTGCGAGTCTTTCCGCGAGTTTCTCGGCGCGGCACCTGAACAATGGAATCTGCTCGGGCAAAGCTTTGGCGGCTTCACCTCCCTGCATTACCTGACGAAGTACCCGAAGTCGGTTAACAATGTGTTCTTCACTGGTGGGCTACCACCGGTGGGACGAACCACGGAAGAGTTCTATGCCGCCACCTACGACAAGATGCGCTGGCTGTCGGAGCGCTACTACCGCGCGTTTCCGGAAGATCGCGAAAAAATCCGCCAACTGGTGGGGTTGGCAGATGCGGGCAAGATTGTCTTGCCTACCGGCGAAGTGCTCTCCCCTTCCCGACTCCGTTCCTTGGGCATGCTGATTGGCATGACCGAAGGCTGGCAGCAGCTTCATTCTCTGCTCGACTGGCCTGCCGATTCGAACGAGTTCCTGTACGGTTTGAGCTCTTTGCTCAGCTTCGGCGGGGCCAATCCGATTTACTATGCGCTTCACGAGTCCTCCGGCTCGGATGGGGCAGTGACAAACTGGTCAGCGCAACGGGTGATCCCGCAAGACTTCGTTGATGACGTCACCTTGCTCACCGGTGAGCATGTGCATTCGGACTGGCTGGACACTGTTCCACATTTGCAACCGTGGAAAGATGTGGCACTCGAACTGGCTCAATGGCCGTGGCCGAGGTTGTACGACGCCGATGCGCTCCGGAACTCTGAAGCACGCGGGGTAGCAGCAATCTATTACCGGGATGCCTACGTGCCCGTGGAGTTTTCAATAGAAACTGCCGAGCTCATGCCCGGGGTGCATCAAGTTATTACGAATTCCACCGAACATAATGGTTTGCGCGATTGGGGAGACAAGCTCCTTGAGCATATGTTCGACCTGGCTGAGGACAAGCGGTACCGCTAAGAGGAGTTTCGGAGCTCTCGGTTAGGGTTTTGGGCATAAGTGACTCTTCCTTGGGTGCGGAGGTGCCTGTTGTTGAGGTTGTGAGGCTCTGGTCGCCTCTCTTTTCGGGTGTGGGAGGGACGTTTATGATGTCTGCTCGAATTGCACCCACTTTCCCGCCCGTAAAGTCCCCTATGTCGGTTTTCATTTTTCGGGTTTTTGAAGCATAAGACGGACTGCGTGCATAAGTATCAACTTTTACCTACCTCCAGCGCTATATACG